>NZ_JACSNE010000011.1:0-83634 GCF_018619035.1 Exiguobacterium sp. s168
ATGGCTACCGAAACCTCGAACGATTCTTTTTGAGATTGCGCCTCGAGCTTGGTGGTTAAAATAGCAACCACGTGTTATGGTGATGAGCCAAAATTATGGAGTAATGCAAATGTTTCGTTTTGATGACGAAAGACCTGTTTCCCTTAGGAATCGTTGACTTCCGAAATAAAATTCATCTATTCTTAATGAGATTGAAAAAAACTGATAATATATTTTTCCGTTTTTTTTTTTCTTGCGAGGACGAATGAAGCAGACGAGAGGGGAAGTTTATCTATTATGAAACGTATTATTATTCGTGCAGGTATGACACCATTCGAACAGTTCGATGCTCCTTATTTGATGAAACATAATTCCATTGGAGGAAACGTTGGAAATCTTATCTATCAATACAGTATCTTTCGTACGTTGATGACAGAAGGTACGACGATTACACCTGACTATTACTATTACGACGAAGAACGGGCAGACGAAATCAATGCCAACTTTGATCTTTATGTCATTCCGTTAGCGGACGCATTCCGAAAAGAATTCGTACCGACGTTACGGAAATATACACGTCTCATCAAAAAATTAAAGATTCCAGTCGTCGTCATCGGTGTAGGATTACGTGCACCGTTTGAACCAGACTTAGATGGTGGATTCCCATTCGATGAAGATGTTAAAGCATTCGTCAGTGCCGTTCTCGAGCGCTCAAGCATGCTTGGTCTTCGCGGAGAGATCACATCGAAATACTTAACACGTCTTGGTTTCCGCGAAGGGATCGATCATCGTGTCATTGGATGTCCTTCGATGTACGCGTTTGGTCGCGACTTGCACATCCGTGAAACGAACATCACACCTGAGTCGATGATTACGGTCAACTCGTCACGTTTGGCTCCACAAAACGTCCTTGATTTCATTACACGCGGAATGGAAGAATACCCGAATCATTACTTCATTCCCCAGTGGATGAAGGAACTGAAGTTAACGTACACAGGAACGCACCCGATCGCAGATCTTTCAGTGACGAACTATCCGGTGAAGATGTCGGATCCTGCTTATATGAATGATCGGGTCCGTTTCTTCTTGAACGCACAGACATGGTTCGATTTCATCGGACAAGCAGACCTTAGTTTTGGTGCGCGCTTGCACGGAAACATCACAGCGACGCTTGCGGGTACGCCGAGTATCCTCATTCCAAAAGATGCACGGATGCGCGAATTGACGGAATACCATCAATTGACGCACATTTGGGCGAACGACATCAAAGCGGATACACAATTATCCGACATCGTAGCCAACGCTGACTTCCAAAGTCCAGCACGTGTTCAAGCGCGTAACTTCGACAACTTCGTTGACTTCTTGAACGTGAATGATCTTGAGCATATCTATCAAGAGACGAACTATCCTGAGAATGTACCGTTTGACCGTCAAATGGCGCAAACTGAGTTGCTCCCACCAGTCCAACCGATTTCTGGCGTAAGTCTTGAAGAAGCAGTCGCCCGTTTCGAACGGTTCTTCCCGGAACAAGAGAAGAAGATTGCGGATGCGCAAAAACAAACAAAAGCACAATTAGCTGAAAAAGATAAGAAAATCAAAGCATTGCAGAAACAAACAGGAACGGCTCAAAAGGATCAAGAGATTGCGGCGCTCAAAGCGCAACTGGCTGCCCAAACGAAGAAAATGAAACATCTGCAAGGGACATTGAACCGGAAAGCGGTTCGTGCAGCCTTGAAAACAGCGGATTTATTCGCTAAAAAATAAGACCTCCAAACATTCCGGATCGATACGATGCGGAATGTTTTTTGGATAGAAGTATTCTGAATTGTGTTGACAATTCGAAAAAGACTTGATAGGGTTAGGAACAATTACATACTTATCCAGAGAGGTGGAGGGACTGGCCCTATGAAACCTCAGCAACAGGTCGAAAGATACTGTGCTAATTCCTGCGGGTGCTGCACCCGATCGATAAGATTTCCGAATTGTCGACCTACGCATCCGTGAGGATGCGTTTTTTGTTTGAAATAGGTGGAATGAGGAGGAAACGAATTCATGAAAACGAGTGGGGCTTTTCGACGCAAGATGGAATCACGTCATCTGATTATGCTGTCGTTAGGTGGTGTCATTGGAACAGGATTGTTTTTAAGTACAGGTTATACGTTAGAACAAGCAGGACGGGTCGGGACGATTTTGTCGTATTTGATTGGGGCAGTCGTCGTCTACTTAGTTATGTTAAGTCTCGGTGAACTCGCCGTGCACATGCCGGAAACCGGTTCATTTCATAAATACGCAACGAATTACATCGGACCCGGTACCGGTTACACAGTCGCCTGGCTCTACTGGCTGACGTGGACGGTCGCCCTTGGTTCAGAATTCACGGCAGCAGGTATTTTGATGCAACGTTGGTTCCCGTCGATTCCGGTGTGGGTGTTCAGCGCCTTATTCGCTGCGATGATCCTTGGTATCAACGTCTTGAAGGTCCGCGTGTTCGCTGAAGTCGAGTTTTGGTTTTCAGCGATTAAGGTCGTGACGATCATTGCTTTCATTTTACTTGGTGCGGGAGCCATCGTCGGCTTCATTCCACTGCAAGATGGTAGTCCGGCTCCATTCTTTTCTTCGTTAACCGAAGGCGGGTTGTTCCCAAATGGCGCTTTCGTCATCTTCATGACGATGCTTGCCGTGAACTTTGCTTACTCGGGAACGGAACTGATCGGTGTAGCAGCAGGTGAAGCAGTCGATCCGAAACGGACGATTCCGCTTGCGATCCGGACGACGATTTTACGACTGGTTCTCTTTTTCGTCGGTACGATCATCGTGTTAGCCGTCTTGTTGCCAACGGAAGGGAAAGGCGTACTCGAAAGTCCGTTCGTCGCCGTGTTTGAACGAATCGGAATTCCTTACGCAGCAGACGTGATGAACTTCGTCATTTTGACAGCGATCTTGTCGGCAGCGAACTCTGGACTTTACGCCGCCTCTCGGATGCTCTGGTCGCTTGCGAACGAACGCATGATTCCACGCTTCTTCGCCCAGGTGACGCCAAATGGGGTGCCACTACGAGCCGTATTGTTCAGCATGCTTGGCGGAGGACTTGCCTTGCTGTCTAGCATCTATGCAGCAGGAAGTGTCTATATTGCGCTCGTCTCGATTTCCGGTCTCGCTGTCGTCGTCGTTTGGATGAGTATCAGCGTTGCCCAGTATCGCTTCCGGAAACAATTTCTCCGCGAAGGGCATACGGTCGACGAATTGGTCTATCGCACACCACTCTTTCCATTCGTCCCGATCGTTGCTTTCGTCGTTTGTTTGATTTCCCTGATTGGTATCGGATTTGATCCGACCCAACGCATTGCCTTGTACTGTGGTATTCCATTCATCGTGATCTGTTATGTCGTTCATGCGTTCACGAATTCTTCTCAGAAACGGAGTGTTGAAGATGTCCCGAATCAAAAATCCAGTTGATCAACGATTACAGGAAGTTCCCTTTCTCATTTTAGATGGTGCCCTTGCAACCGAACTTGAACAGAAGGGATTCGACCTGAACGACCCGCTTTGGTCAGCACGTCTCTTAATCGAAGCACCGGAACAGATCGAACACGTCCATCGTGACTACTTTGAAGTAGGTGCCGATGTTGCCATCACTTCAAGCTATCAAGCAAGTATTGAAGGATTCAAGCAACGTCATATTACGACAGAAGAAGCACAGGCGCTGATTCGACAAACAGTCACCTTGGCGCAAAATGCACGCTCGCGTAGCGGAAAGAGTGACGCATTAATCGCGGGATCAGTGGGTCCTTATGGTGCCTACTTAGCAGATGGCTCTGAGTATCGCGGTCATTACGTGGTGTCAGCAGATGTGCTAGAAGCCTTTCACAGACCACGTATCGAAGCGTTGATTGAAGCAGGAGCGGATCTGCTGGCATTCGAGACGATTCCGTCGCTCGAGGAAGCGGTCGTGTTGTTCCGGATACTTGAAGCGTACCCAGAAGTGTCTGCTTGGCTGACGTTCTCGCTTCAAGATGCGACACATATCAGTGAAGGAACGGCACTTGCGACGTGTATTGAGACGGTTGGACAACACCCGCAACTGGCAGCAATCGGTGCAAATTGTTTTCCGGCATCTTACGCGACTGACTTTATCCGTCACGTCAAGGCGTTGACGGACGTGCCAATAATCGTCTATCCGAACTCTGGTGAGGTCTATGATCCGGTCGCAAAAACATGGTCGGGTACGAATCAGTGTACGTCGTTCCAAACCGTCGCGAAGACATGGTATGAGGCAGGGGCACGATTGATCGGTGGTTGTTGCCGAACGTCACCTGAACACATCGCACAAATTCGTTCGGTTTGTCAGGTTACTCATACATCATGAATAATGACGAAAAAACGGACGCGAAATCGATTGATTTCGCATCCGTTTTTTTAATGGTGTGATTCCGTTATCGTTCGCGCAAGGCACGATTAAATTGTTGGAGCAGGCGTCCAAAATCTTCGGCATCATCCGATGGCCAGTCCATCAGGAGACGTTCGATGCTCGCGAGGCGCGCTGTCCGGTAAATCGTGAGCTCTTCTTGTCCTTTATCTGTGATGTGATAGAAGAAGGCACGTCCATCTGTCGGATCTTTTACTTTTTCAACGAGTTGCTTCTGATCGAGTGCCGCAGCTTGGCGACTGACGGTCGAGACATCAAGCTGAAGTTCACGGGCAAGTGTTTTAACACCGACCTTACCGGAATCCGCTAATTGTCGCAGTAACAGGTAGGAAGCACGATCCAAATTACGATTGTCTGCCGTCGCTGTCGTCAAGCGCCGGATCAGGATCGCTAACTCCAATTCAATGGTTTCGAGTGCTTGTTGAGACATCGGGTATCTCCCCTTTCAAAAAAGTCTCTCTGTCCCTCATGATTACCCAATGTGGATAAGCTGTCAATCCGAAAAGCAGGAGGCTTGACAGAGTTGTAGTTGTATTATACAATCATTTTTGTTCTTTTAATTGTATCATACAACTTTTTATATGAGAAACGAACGACAAAGGAGAATTCAGATGAAAGCTAATGAGTCGATGAAACAAGAAGTCATCACGGTAAACGATACAGATCTGATTCGGACGGTCATCGAACGATTCATTCAGTCTGATATTAGCGGCGTTCCTGTCATCAATGCTGAGCAAGAAGTCGTCGGATATATCAGTGACGGAGATATCATGCGCGCGATCGGAAAACACAAGGACATCATCGTCGATACATTCTTATATGTAGATGTCATCAAAGGAGACGAAGAAGATTATGAAGACCGGATTCGTCATATCTTGAACCGACCTGTCATGGAACTGGCACGCCGGAAAGTCGTAACAGCGGACGCTGACACCGAAATGGAAGAGATTGCGGCGACACTTGGCGCAAAACGGATCAAAAAGCTTCCAATCCTTAAAGCAGGACGTCTTGTTGGGATTATTAGTCGAGGCGACGTCATTCGCCATTCGTTTAAACAGTTCATGTAACACATTCAATAGAAAGAAGGGACACTATGGCACTTGCTGAAAAAACAACGACGCTTGAGCCGGAAACGGTATTAGCAGAAAGCAAACATGGATTATTCCATCAACCGGTTGCTGTCTGGGCAGTCTTTTTCGCCAGTATTACAGCATTCATGGGAATGGGGCTCGTCAATCCTGTCTTACCGACGATTGCCGAGAATTTAGAAGCGTCAAAAAGTGAAGTAACGCTCTTATTTACAAGTTATAACGCCGTCATGGCATTCGCGATGTTAATTACAGGCGCGATCTCATCACGGATTGGTCAAAAAGGAACATTGATGCTCGGGATTGCCGTCATCGCAATCGTTGCTGGTTTTGCTTCGCAAGCAGACAGCATTTGGACGCTCGTCGCGTTACGCGGGGGATGGGGACTTGGGAACGCTTTGTTCGTCGCAACAGCACTCGCTGCGATCGTTTCGCTATCATCAGGCGGAACAGCAAAAGCGATCATTTTATATGAAGCAGCCGTTGGTCTCGGGATTTCGATTGGACCATTGTTAGGTGGAACGCTCGGTTCGATCACATGGCGCGCTCCATTCATGGGTGTTGCGACAATCATGGTCATCGCATTCCTCGTCTTGCTCTTCTTGATGCCAAAACCAGCAGCATCTGTCGCACCGAAACAGAAGTTATCATTAAAAGCACCGTTTCAAGCGATGAAGCATCGTTCACTCTTGACGCTCGGGATCGTGGCGGCACTTTATAACGTTGGGTTCTTTACGATCATGGCCTATGCACCATTCGTCATGAAACTACCAGCGCAAGGACTCGGATTCGTTTTCCTCGGTTGGGGAATGTTGCTTGCGATCACATCGGTCTTAACGGCTCCGAAACTGAAACAATGGTTCGGAACAATCAAAGCAATGGTCATGATGTTGATTACATTCGCAATCTTGCTTCTTTTAATGGGGATCTTCACGGAAACGCCAGCCGTCGTCATCGTCTGTGTCATCTTAGCGGGAGCCGTGCTTGGGAATAACAACACGCTCATCACAACAGCTGTCATGGACGCAGCACCTGTCGAACGTTCGACAGCATCTGCGGCATACAGTTTCCTACGTTTTCTCGGGGCAGCCATCGCGCCATTCATGGCCGGTAAATTGGCTGAAATCTTCAACGCAAACCTACCGTTTTATGTCGGAAGTGGCTTTGTCCTCTTATCCGTCATCATCATCGGGGTCAATCTCAAACACATTCGCCATATCGATCGGACGGAAGGCGGACATTAATTTTAAAAAAACAGCCGAAGCGAATCTGCTTCGGCTGTTTTTGATTGAAATCAAGAAGGGTACCTGTCTCTTAACGTGCGGATCGAGTGCTCGATCATTTCCCGAAGTACGTCTAAATCGATGTCAGTCAGTCGTTTTACGTAGAGGCAGGATTTACCGCGTCGATACGTACCGAGACGGGCAAGTAGTCGTTCTGAGACTTCGTCTTCACCAAGCGCGAGATAAAGGACGAGATTCGTCTTGCGCGGAGAAAAGCCAACATAAAAGCTGTCGCCCTCGCGACCAGAGGCATAGCGATAATGGTAGGAACCAAAACCAATCAAGGATGAACCCCAAAGGACGGCTTCGTATTTCGTGACATCTTCGAAGAACTGACGTAATGTGATACCATCTGCTTGACGTAGTGGCGGTTCGACTAGTGCCAGAAAGACATCAACGGACTGTTCGGTAGGACCTGTCTTTGGCGTATCAGACATAAGCAGACTCCTTTCGGATTAAGACGATACCAGTTACTTTTACTTTCGAGAAGTGCTAGTAAATATCCTGTGGCTCAGAGGTGGAAATCGAATGAAGCATCGCATCGTGTTTCGAGGAGAAGAAAGCAGTGTATCATGGGACATCTTACACGTCTATCCAACACAAGAAGAACTAACGATTCAGATGAAGGGACAAGATAGTGAACACAACATTTCAGTTTCATTTGACGAATATGATCTGTTCATCCGTGCCTTTGCTCGCGTCCATGAGTCGTTACACGGTGAAGTCGTATTCGAGCAGGGCGTGATTCGTCTCCGTTTACGATATGACCGGCTTGGTCGTGTTTTCATCAGTTGGTCTGACGGACGAACAAGTCAAGAGTTTCGTAGTGATCAAAGTTATTTAAGTGAGGCGTTGGCACAGCTTGGTGTGTACTAAACTAAACACAGTAAAAGTAAAAGGAACGACTTTAGGTATTCCACCCGAAAGTCGTTCCTTTTTTATTTAAAGCGATGGAAGTGATTGATGTAATGGTGTGTTGATCAAGTTGAAGCAAAACGCAATCGTTTGTTCATACTCGGACAACGGAATCGACTCATCGACTTGATGCGCGAGACGAAAATCATGGAAAGAAGCAATCGCAATCGGAAATGCTTTTTTCGCTTGGCTGAACATCGCACCATCCGTTCCACCTGGGATCGCGATTTTTCGTGGTATCACGCCGCTGACCTGTTCCATCGTATCTGCGACCTGTTGTAAGAAAGGCGCTTGTTCATCGGTTTCACGGGAAGGAATATCCTTAATGACGGTCACGCTCATGTCAAAGTCGGGATCTTCTACAACAAGTCGACGCTCAATATCCGTAAAGGCAGCAAGTACGTCCGCTCGACCGAATCCAGGAATCGTCCGGATATCCATATAGAACGAAGCCTGACTCGGAACGACGTTTGGTCCTTCACCTCCTGAAATCGAGGTGATCGACGCCACGACCGGACCGAGTGCCGAGTGATGATTCGCCGTGATCGAGAAGCGTTCCGACTTCACTTCCTGGATGACGCGATATACGTCATCAATCGCATTACGTCCCAGTTGCGGGGCAGAGCTGTGTGCACTTTTCCCACGGCATGTTACTTCTATCCCGACAACCCCTTTTTGTGCATAACCGATCATCCCACTCGTCGGTTCTGTGATCAGTAGAGCATCTAAATCATCCGCATGCCCTTGTTCGGTCAAATGACGAGCTCCTGTCATGCCATTTTCTTCATCGGATGTAATCAGAAGTTTGACGGTGTTCGGACGGTTTTGACGTTCCTTGTATTGAATGAGCGCTTGCACCATCGCCATGACACCTGATTTCATATCTGAAGCCCCACGACCATAAATGCGTCCGTCTTCGATTTCACCACCGTATGGATCTTTCGTCCAGCCGTCTCCTTGGACAGGAACCGTATCGAGATGACCAGATAATCCGAGTACAGCAGGACGTGAAAACTCCTCGCTCGCAGGAACGATCGCGACGAGACAGATTCGTTTTGGTGAGACTTCAATCCATTCTGTCGAGATCTGATAATCAACCAGTACATCGTACACATAACGTGCGACGACTTCTTCTCCGTCCATTGGGTTGACGCTTGGAATTTGAAGACACCGTTGTAAGTAAGTAATTGCTGTTTGCATAAGTATTTCCCCCTTTACCTATCCTGTACCCTGATAAAAATACTTCAGGGAGGTAAACGAATTCGTAAAATAATTTACGGGGCTGAACGTCTTGAGATAAAAGAAAACGGTGCAACCAGAGGGTTACACCGTACCTTGCTCATTCACTTTTTTCTGCTTCGTCTTTCCATTTCGAATCGATTAACATCTCTCCCGGCCATGTATAAGCCATGATACCGCCGTCTGCTGTGATGTCCTCACCTGTGACATATGAGCTGTCGTCAGAAGCAAGGAAGAGGGCGACCGTTGCCATCTCGCGTGGTTTACCGAGTCGTCCGAGTGGTGTGATCCAAGCGTTCGCATCGCGGAACTGTTTACCTTGCTCTTTTTCTTTTTCACCAACAAGTGTATCGATGAGTGGTGTTTCGATTGTTCCTGGCGACAACGAATTGACACGAATGCCATGACGCGCATAATCGATTGCCATCGCGCGTGTGAAGTTCGCAATCCCGCCTTTCGCTGCGTTATAACCGGACCGGTTCAAGTCAGCTGCACGACCAGACATCGATGATGTATTGATGATTGAACCACCGTTATCAAGCATGAGTGGAATCAAGAATTTACTGACGAGGAATGTACCGCGCAAGTCGACCGCGATGATCCGATCGAAGAGATCGATGGGATACTCATGGACTTTCCCGCCTTGTTCATCGATTCCGGCATTATTGAAGAGGACGTCGACCGTACCGTATGTCTCTTTGATGTGCTTCGCAAGTTGCTCGACACTCTCGACGTCTGAGACGTCAACATGGACGGCTTCCGCTTTTCCACCGTGTTGTGTAATCTGTTCTACTGTTTGTTGTGCTTTTTCAAATGAGACATCGGCACAGATGACCGTTGCTCCCTGTTCTGCGAAGACAAGCGCGGTCGCTTGTCCAATCCCTGTTGCCGAGCCGGTAATGACAGCTACTTTTTGATCGAGTCTACCCATTGCTAAATCCCTCCCAAGTCATATCATTCACCTTATGAAACATTCCCGGAGAAATAGAGATTAAACCCATCGATGCGTCTAGTGTTGGTGGATAGGGGGTACATCTACAACAGCACAATCGCTGTAAAAAGGGAGATGAGAACGCTGACATCCGATCAATGGCATCTTGCCAAAAAATTATTACAAGAAGCCGTCCAGTACCAAATGACACTCGAGAAGAGTGCATTCGCAAGTGAATTGATCGACCAAACGACACCGGTCCTCTGGTTTGGTGATGCGACGCGTAGCAGTTGGATGACGATCGCGACGAACCCATCCCGATCGCAATTTTTAGACCGAACAGGGGCATTACGATTTGACGAGCACGGTCCGCTCTTCATTCGTCCGCAGTCGATGGCATGGGAGGCTTATCTACAGGAGGAAACACTGACAGATTCGATTCGGCGATTTAACGATTATTTCAAACAACCGAACGTTTACAGGACTTGGTTCGGTCGACCGGGTGGCGGTAAGCTCGAAGGATTCTTGAACGGACTCGGTGCGTCATTTTACGAGAAGACGCTTGATCCGGTCATTCACCTGGATTTTTTCCCGTTTCCGACACACCATTACATGGGAGCAATCAAAGAACGCAGAGTGTTGGAAGATAGTCCGTTCGGTCAGACATTTTTGTTACGCCTGCTCGAACTGTTTTCGATAAAAGGAATCATCCTGCTCGGGAAGGAACACACGGAACGATTTGCGAAGCTTGAACCAGACATCGATTGGACGATCTATCGACCGACGGATTATCCGGACGCGATTTTTCAAGTCGGCGTCTCGTCACGATTTCAGGTACCCGTTGTCGGGCTCCACTTCAAACCAAGTGAGCAGTTCATCGGTCTCGGTAATCGAAAGGATGAAAACGGCGTCAGTCATGGCACCTACAGGTCAGCAGAGCACTTACGTCAAATTGGAGAGATTGTCTTTGAAAAAGTCGCGACATACAGTGAAAAAGGAGATTGACAGATATTTCGAACTCCCTAATAATAGGAGATGAATTAGCACTCTATATGATTGAGTGCTAAAAAAGGGAGGCAGAATGAGCATGGAAACGAAACAATTTAAGGCGGAATCAAAACGATTGCTGGAGATGATGATTCATTCCATCTATACGCATAAGGAGATTTTCCTGCGCGAATTGATCTCGAATGCAAGTGACGCCATGGATAAGATGTACTATAAAGCATTGACGGACGAGACGATTTCGTTCGAGAAGGAACACTACAAAATTACGATTGAACCAAACAAAGAAGCGCGTCAACTGATCATTCGGGATACGGGAATCGGAATGACGAAAGAAGAACTAGAAGAGAATCTCGGTACGATCGCGAAGAGTGGATCGCTTGCCTTCAAGGCAGAGAACGAGGCACAAGATGGTCATGATATCATTGGTCAATTCGGTGTCGGATTCTATTCTGCATTCATGGTCGCAGACGTCGTCACCGTCGTTACGAAACCGTTCGGCAGTGCAGTCGCTTATAAATGGGAGTCTCGTGGTGTCGAAGGTTATACGATCGAGGAAGTCGACAAAGAAACCGTCGGAACGGAGATTACGCTCCATATCAAGGCGAACGAGGAAGAAGAATCGTATGACGAATACCTCGAGACGTATCGTTTGCGCAGTATCATCAAAAAATACTCAGATTTCATCCGTTATCCGATCGAGATGAAGGAACTCGAACGTCAGCCAATCGAAGGTAGTAATGAGACGGAAGAGGTCGAAGTCGTCAAGACGATCAACAGCATGGTGCCGATCTGGCGGAAGAACAAACGGGAATTGACAGACGAGGACTATACGAACTTCTACCAAGAGAAGCGGTATGGTTTTGACACACCGGCAAAACACATTCATATCAGTGTCGATGGTGCCGTTCGTTATCAATCGATCTTATTCATTCCAGAGCAGGCACCGTACGATTATTATTCGAAGGAATTTGAAAAAGGTCTCGAGCTTTATGCGAATGGTGTCTTGATCATGGAAAAATGCAGTGACTTGCTGCCGGACCATTTCAGTTTTGTCAAAGGAATGGTCGACTCGGAGGACTTATCGCTCAACATCTCGCGTGAGTTACTGCAGCACGATCGTCAATTGAAGCTGATCGCGAAAAATATCCAAAGTAAGATCAAGACACAACTTGAAGCCCTCTTGCGTGAGGATCGCACGAAGTACGAAACGTTCTATCAAGCGTTCGGACGCCAGCTGAAGTTCGGTATGTATAATGATTATGGCATGCACAAAGAACAGGTGCAGGATCTGGTCCTCTTCTACTCAGCTAAGGAGAAGAAGTTAATCACACTCGCGGAATACGTCGCAGCGATGCCGGAAGATCAGGCACATATTTACTACGCCGCTGGTGAGAGTACGAATCGTCTGGATAAATTACCACAATCCGAGCTCGTCCGTGATAAAGGGTATGATATCTTGTACTTCACGGAAGAGATCGATGAGTTCGCGATCCAGATGCTCGTGACGTACAACGAGAAGACGTTCAAGTCGGTCACGAGTAGCGATCTAGGGATTGAAGCAGAAGAAGCGGAGACGACGGACGCACAAGCAGAGATGTTCCAAGCGATGCAGGAAGTGCTAAGTGGACAAGTCAAGGAAGTTAAGGCATCGACGCGTCTCAAATCGCATCCCGTCTGTTTTGCGACAGATGGCGCCGTCTCGATCGAGATGGAGAAAATCCTGAAGGCGATGCCGAATAACGAAGGGGTAGAAGCGGTCAAGATTCTTGAATTGAATCCGTCACACGCGGTATTCCACTCTCTTGAAACGGCGTATCAAAACGATCGTTCGAAATTCGAGCGCTATACCAAACTGATGTATCAACAAGCATTGCTGGTCGAAGGGCTTCCACTCGAGGATCCAGTAGCGTTTGCGAATGATGTGTGTTTACTGATGGTGTGAAACGAATAGATATAAAAAAGGCATTGGATGCGCGCATCCAATGCCTTTTTTCGTAAAATGCTACATTAATCGGTCTGTAAATCCGAAGCGGTTTCTCCTTTTTTTGAGAGAACGTTCAAGACGACGACGAAGAGTACGAATGTGACAAGAGCTCCGATGAAACCGAAGACCGAAGACTCCGTGAAACCGATGACTAAATAACCGACTGCCGCAGTCACGGCACCGACTAGCGCATACGGTAACTGTGTCGTAACGTGGTCGATATGATGTGATCCAGCCCCTGTCGAACTGAGGATCGTCGTATCGGAAATCGGTGAACAATGGTCACCGAAGACAGATCCAGCAAGAACGGCAGCAAGCGTCGGTAACAAGAGTGAGGCATCGACAGCCATGACGAGATCCGCACCGATTGGCAACATGATCCCGAATGTGCCCCAACTTGTTCCTGTCGAGAATGCCATCAAGCCGGCAATCAAGAATAATAAGAACGGCAAGTACGAAGCAGAAATCGAGTTGCTGACGAAGCTCGCTAGATAATCGCCTGTTTTCATATCACCGATGACAGCAATGATCGTCCAAGCGAATAACAGAATCACGACTGCTGGCCACATCGAACGCATACCAGCGACGATGCTTGCACGGTAATCGCGACCCGGAATTTTTCGTCCGATCAGCATCAGGAAAGCGACGATTAAACTGATGACGACACCTGCGACGAGTGAACGTGTGACGTCTGTTGCCTCAAATGCTCCAATTAAAGTAAACGGGCGATTGTCGGCAGCAAGTGCCTGAGCACCTGTTCCGAGCAACGCACTGATCGTAGCGATGACGAGAACGACGATCGGAACGACGAGATCCCGTACTTTTCCATTCGTATGTTCGTTGACCTCTTTTGCCATCCCCATCGGTGTTCCTTTTGATGCATCAAAAAGTTCACCTTTCGCGGCACGACGTTCATGTTGTTTCATCGGTCCGACAGAGACGCCAGAGTAAGCGATGTAAAGTGTTAAAAGTAGCGCGAAAATCGCATAGAAGTTCATTGGAACGATCATCATGAAGGCACTAAACGCTGAGTAATCCGTAATCGAGTGCGTCGTTAAGATACCGGCGATGATGGAGATGATGAATGCGCCCCAACTCGAAAGCGGACTGATGACACAAACAGGCGCAGCTGTTGAGTCGATCAAATAGGCAAGTTTCGCTCGCGAGACACCACGACGATCCGTTAACGGACGACTAACGTTTCCGACAGCAAGACTATTGAAGTAATCATCGATGAAAATCAAGATACCGAGTCCGAAGGCGACTAAGCGTGCACCACGCGCCGTTTTGACGTGCGTAGAAGCCCATTCACCGAAGGCACGAGCGCCACCTGATGTCTGAATGAGCGTGGAAAGGACGCCGAGCAATAACAAGAAGACAAGTAATAAGACGTTCCACTCGTTCAAGGCACCGTCCGCCCAAAACAGGCTGAAGATGTTCTTGCCGAGATAGGTTATCGTATCGATCGGATTAAAACGGTGGAGTAACAGGGCACCGACGAGAATGCCGACACCTAACGAAAGAACGACCTTTCGTGTAAAGATGGCTAATAAGATAGCTAGTAAAGCAGGTACAAGGGCAATGATGGAATCTGAATAGTTGACCATGAAAAATATCCTCCTCTTTAATAAATGGCTTAAAGATGAGACCCCGCGGCACAAAAAAAGCAAGGGCACCGGCAACAAAGCCGACACCCTCGCTGGATGCGTCTTTCTTAGCCGAATTGGAGCGCTCCATACAAGTACTATGTATGGCAATCGATCGGGTGTTTCCCGAATCGACCAACGACGATATGTTAGACACATACTGTCATTTCGGCGATGTCACCTTTCCTGTAGTCGTCTTCGTTGTCATCCTCGGACCAAGTACTGATTGAAATCGCGCCTCTACCTCATCGATAGAATAGTCATATTCTGTTCTTATGGACACTTTATCATGTAATTCAGAAACGATTCAACCATATATTCTGATAATTTAAGATAAAGTTATTTATTCAGCAAAATGTTGAATGAGCTGTTTCATCAAATAGGCTTGGTTTTCTTCGAATTGTTTTTTTCGATGACCATTCGCACCAGAGGGATGAGGGAATCCCGAAAGAAGCTGATGCTGTTCGATTCGTCCGTCATGAATCAACCCACGGACTTGTGTCTCGACGACACGACCGAGCGGAATCAATAGCGCCGGTTCGCGTAGCTGATTGATTTCAGCGACGAAGTGTTCTTCTGCATAATGTTTTAGCAAAGGACTACGGCTGATTTTCGGTTGATGACCTGAGTAATTCTTTTCGCGATAAAAGACGGGTTGCTTTAACAGTGACGTCGGTTGCAATAATTTTTGATATTGATGAAATAAGCTAGCCGTCGTCTCGATTCCGAGCAATGCTGGAAGTTCGAGTGTATCGAGCATCTGAACGAGGTTACGTCGCATCGTTCCAGCAAAGCTTGCTGTATATTTGACGAGGCGTGCCGTCTCTTCTAATGAAACACCATGATGGAGGGCATCCGTCGCTTCTTCGAAAGCGATTCGCATCTGTTCAAAACCTGGTGTGATCCCGATGAGGACGACTTTTGCTTCAGTATTGACATATTCGCCAATCGGAGAGTAATAGACGGTCAGCTCGTTCTCCTGTTGCAATAAAAAATCGTCCGTCCATAATTCATCACGTCGTAACGTACGATCGTCAGGTAAGCTACGAATGGCTTGTTCAAATATAGTTAATGAATTCATGAAGGACCCTCTCTCTCTGTAATGGCACTATGATAACAAATAATACCATTTGTGACAATTCGACCCTTTCACTATTTGTATATAGGTATCTAAAAAGGACTCGAGACGAGTCCTTTTCGTGCATCATGCGCGTTCTTTGACCGAAGCGACTTCATATGTCAGAATCTCGCTGCCGAGCATTGGCGATTCTCCTGCCTCACTACTCGCAGGTCGACTATGTGACGCTTTGAAATCGTCACTTTCCCGCCACGCTTGAAAACTCTTCATGTCTTCCCAGTACATGTTGACGTTCATTTCATCGTGTTCTTCGATATTTTGCGTCAATAAGACCTCGACGCGGATGAATCCGTCCATCGTATCGAGTCCACTTGGACGCGTAAAACGAGGAGCGAGAGCTGCAGCCATCCCTTTTTTGACTTTAATCCGGTTCGTAACGACGATCATCATAAAATCCCCTTTCAAAAAACGAGTAACGTACTTCTTCAGTATAGTACGATGAGGGTAAGAATGCCGGAAAGAAGGAACAAAAGACGATGAATGAACAGGAATACGATCAACGATTACGAATCGAGACCATTGAGATGCAACATCTTTATGGTGTGTTTAGTCACTATAATCGATATGAACCGACACCTTATGCGGCACTAGACGAATTATGCGAAACCTATCCGTTCCAAAAACAGGACACTGTCATTGATTTCGGGTGTGGGAAAGGGCGTTTGAACTTTTACTTACACGACCGATTCGATTGTTCCGTCATCGGAATCGAGATGAATGGACAATTTTACGAAGATGCGCTTCGGAACATGGCGAATTACGAAAGTAGACGAAAGCGACGTTCGGGAAGTTTACGATTTGAACAGGCGTATGCTGAGCAGTACGTCATTCCGGATGAGGCGAATAAGTTTTATTTCTTCAATCCATTCTCTTCCCAAATTTTCATGAAAGTGATTGATCAGATTTTAAGTTCGGTCGAGCGTTCCTCGCGTTCGGTAGATCTCATCTTGTATTACCCGACCGATGAATACCGGGAATATTTAGAGCGACATACCGTATTCGAGCAAGTCGATGAGATTCGATTACGAGACCTCTATGAAAAAAATCATGACGAGCGGTTCGTCATCTATCGCTTTGATCCGAACAAACTGCTTCAAAACGGGTATGAATACAGTGATGAGAAAAATAGGGGATGAGGAGGTCGGATGATGATCCGTTTGGAGCATGTCACGAAAGAGTTTGCACCGGGGCGTGGGATATTTGATGTCAGTTTTACAGTTGATCCGGGTACGATATTCGGTTTCATCGGACCAAACGGATCTGGAAAATCAACGACACTCCGACATTTGATGGGACTACTGGCTGCGGACGATGGAAAGGCGACGATCGGTGGTTTTGATTGCTGGAAGCAAAGTAAAGAAGTGAAGCAATTGGTCGGTTATTTGCCGGGAGAAATTAGTTTGCCTGGAGACATGACGGGAGCAGACATGCTCGATTTGATGCAACGACTGCATGGTAGTGACCCGGCACGGCGACAACTGTTGTTGAAACGATTTCCCTTTGAGACAAAGACGAAAATCCGCAAGATGTCAAAAGGGATGAAACAAAAACTGGCACTTGTCGGTTGCTTCATGAAGGATGCACCCGTCTATCTACTTGATGAGCCGACCAGTGGACTCGATCCTTTGATGCAAGAGCGTTTTTTAGAGTGGATCGAACAGGAGAAGAATGCTGGGAAAGCGATTCTAATGAGTTCACATCACTTTCCGGAGATGGAAAAATCGTGTGATCGAGCGGCTTTAATCAAAGCAGGGCGCATCATCGTCGAATCGGATATTCATGAGTTGGTTCGATCGAGTCGAAAGACGTACACGATCGTCTTCCGAACTGAGGTGGAGGCGGCACAGTTCGCGATGCAAGTCGGTGTTGAACCGAAGCGGCTAGAAGTCAGTTTTCAAACGGATGAGACGCTGAGCTTAAATCAGGCGATCGCTTATTTAACCCAGTACGATGTACGGCTGATTCGTCCGTCAGCAGATGATTTAGAACAGGTCTTCTTGCATTATTATGGAGAGGAGGAATCATCGTGATATTGCTGATCCGCTCTTTATTCAAGCAGGTTAGAAAGCCCGTGCTTGCTTACGCGATTGGAACGAGTCTCTACTTATTGATGCTTGCGTTGCTTTATCCATCGATGATGAAGACTGGTTTACTAGAAGCAAAACTAGAAGCGTTACCTCCGGAAGTCTTGAAAGCATTTCAATACGATAAGGTGACGGGATTCGATAACGTACTGGATCTGCTCGGTGGGAACTATTATGGACTGATCTTTCAAGTCATTGCGAGTCTATTCTTGCTCTCATTAGCAGCGCGCCTCGTTGCGCGACCGATCGACAACGGAGAGCTGATCGTCTATCTCGCAGCCCCGATCACCCGGAATACGTATACGTTTGCTGTCGCGATCGTCATGGGTATCGCAAGTATGGTTCTCGTAGGGCTGAATGGACTCGTCTTGATGGTATCCGACTGGTGGATGACAGATATTTCGATCAATGACGTCATCTTATGGCGGATTCAGCTCAATGCGCTATTGTTACTCTTGGCGATCGGCGCCTTTACGTTATTCGTTGCGACGTTATTTGACGAAGAACGTCGTGCTTTTTCGCTTGCCGGTAGTGTGCTGGTTCTATCGATCGTCTTGACGATTCTGTCGGAGCTAAGTGGCAAGACGGAGTGGCTCCGTTATCTATCCGTCTTCTCCTTATTCAACACGACGCAACTATTAGAAGGAACGAATCATTTTCTTCTTCATTCCATTCTTTTACTTGTCCTCTGTCTCGTGTTCTTGACTGGAGCAGTCGTTCAATTCAGGCGTCGGAGTCTGTCGATTTGATCGAAAGTGGCGCAAAAACTTTACAGAAAGTGAACATTTAGGATTTGAACGTTGCGTCACGCGCTGATTTTTACTAAGATAAAGGAATGTTGTAGTTCTGGAAAAAGAAATGAGGTCTTTCGAAATGAATAAACCATCCATTTATGGATTAACGCTTGAGCAGATGACAGAATGGTTATCGAATCAAGGGCACAAACCATTCCGTGCCAAACAAGTATGGGATTGGCTCTACCGTAAACGTGTCACGACTTTCGCGGAAATGACGAATGTCAACAAGGATTGCCTTGAGTTGTTAGATCAGAGTTTTACGATTGACTCGATGACAGAAGCGGTCAAGCAAGAATCAGCAGACGGAACAATCAAGTTCCTTTTCAAATTATATGATGGCAACTTGATTGAAACGGTTCTGATGCGTCATAAATACGGTCTTTCTGTCTGTGTCACGACACAGGTCGGCTGTAACATCGGCTGTAGCTTCTGTGCAAGTGGTCTGATCAAGAAGAGCCGTGACTTGTCAGCAGGCGAAATCGTTGAGCAGATCATGAACGTCCAGCATCACCTCGATGCAGTCGGTAACGAAGAACGTGTCAGCCACGTCGTCGTCATGGGTATCGGTGAACCGTTCGATAACTTCGACAACATGGTCGACTTCTTGAACGTCATCAAGGACCACAATGGTCTTGCGATCGGTGCACGTCACATCACAGTTTCAACAAGTGGTTTGGCAGACAAGATCTACAAGTTCGCTGACTTGAAACTCCAAGTCAACTTGGCGATCTCGCTTCACGCACCAAACAATGAATTGCGTACGCAAATCATGAAAATCAACCGGGCGATCCCGCTTGAGAAATTGATGCCAGCGATCGATTATTATGTTCAAACGACGAACCGTAAAATCACGATCGAGTACATCTTGCTTCGTGGCGTCAACGACCAAAAAGAACACGCAGTCGAACTCGCAAAACTGTTCGAAGACAAACGTCACCTGACGTATGTCAACTTGATTCCGTACAACCCAGTCGATGAGCACGGTCAATATCAGCGCAGTACGTCTGAAGATATCACGACGTTCTACGATACGTTGAAAAAGAACGGCTTGAACTGTGGTGTTCGTCTTGAGCACGGAACAGACATCGATGCAGCGTGTGGTCAATTACGTAGTAAGCAAATCAAAAAAGATAAAGTAGCATCCAAATAATTCGTTGGGCTTCTCATCGTTTCGGTGGGAAGCTTTTTTTACGATAAGAAATGAGGACATCCGATGACACGTACACGATTCAATGATTTTAACTTAAGCACACCGATTCTCGATTCGATCGAGCAACTCGGTTACACGACACCAACCGAAGTCCAACAATCGGTCATCCCCGTCGTATTATCCGGAAAAGACGTCATCGTCAAATCACGGACGGGGAGCGGAAAGACGGCATCGTTTGCGATTCCACTGTGTGAACTCGTCGAGTGGGAAGAAAATAAACCACAAGTCTTAGTCTTGACGCCAACACGTGAGCTCGCCTTACAGGTCAAAGAAGATATCATGAACATCGGACGCTATAAGCGGATCAAAGCGACAGCGGTCTTCGGCAAGCAACCGTTCCGCGGGCAAGTGACGGAGCTCAAACAAAAGACACACGTCGTCGTCGGAACACCAGGGCGTGTACGCGATCATATCGAGCGGGGCACGTTATCACTTGAGAAAGTCCGTTACGTCGTTTTAGATGAAGCGGATGAAATGCTGAACATGGGCTTCCTCGATCAAGTCGATGCCATCTTGTCCGAGTTACCAAAAGAGCGGATGACACTATTGTTCTCTGCGACCTTCCCAGAAGACATCGAACAGTTGAGTGACCGTTACATGGACGCGCCGAAACGAATCGAAGCAGGCGAGACGGTCGTCTCGACGATCACACATAGTTATATTTCAGTGACGGATAAGACAAAATTCGCGATTTTGAAAGATGTTCTCGTCGCTGAAAATCCGGATCGCTGCATGATTTTCTGTCGGACGAAAGAACACGTTGATTTCGTCGCGAATGGTCTCCGCGCACATGACTATCCGGTTGAAGCAATTCACGGTGGAATGGAACAAGACGATCGACTTGATGCGATGAAAGCCTTCCGTGCCGGGAAGTTCCGAATTCTCGTCGCAACAGACGTCGCAGCACGCGGCATCGATATTGAAAACATCACGCATGTCATCCAGTATGATCTCCCTGTCGAACGGGAAAGTTACGTGCACCGGACCGGTCGGACGGGACGTGCAGGAGCAGCAGGACAAGCGATCAGTCTCGTCACGGCGGCAGACGAACGTCGCCTGAAGGAAATCGAGCAGTATCACGGGAAGCTGACACGTCGCCAAGCACCGACAGAAAAGGACTTGATGCGGACAGCGGATGCGTTCGAAGAGAAAATGGCGACGGAAGATACACGTTCTTCGAAAACGGAACAGCTTGATGCGGACATCATGAAGTTGTTCTTCAACGGTGGGAAGAAGAAGAAACTCCGTGCCGTCGACTTCGTTGGAACGATTGCGAAGATTGAAGGCGTCACAGCAGACGACATCGGCATCATCTCGATTCAGGATACGTTGACGTATGTCGATATCCTCAACGGAAAAGGTCCGCTTGTCCTCCGGGCGATGAAGACGACGAAGGTCAAAGGGAAACAATTGAAAGTGTACGAAGCATTCAAGAAATAAGACAAGCCGGTCATTCTCCGCTTAAGCGAAGAGGGACCGGCTGTTTTGCGTCAAGGTATGTCCAAGATGGAGTCCGCTTGCGGCTGCTTGGGCAAGCGAGTGTGTAGCACCGGAACAATCACCGATCGCATAGACACCAGGACATGTCGTCTCAAACGTCTCTGATGTCTCAAGCATCGGTGCGTAAAACTTGCCATCTAGTCCATAAAGCAACGTATCTCCCGGAAGTTCCACTTCAAGGAGTTGCTCAAGGCGTTCTAAAAACCCTTCTAAGACGAGCAGGTCTTCTGCAGGCATTTCCACGTGTAAATCTCCAGGGGAAGCAACTAGCGAAGGGATGATTCCGTTATGAAGCAATTGATCCGTTGTCGTCGCTTGCGATTTTCGAAAATCACCGAGTCTTTGAACGAGAATGCGATCCTGTCCTTGATTGATTCCTCCGATAATGCACGTGGCATACGCATTCGCTTTCGCTAGTGTCGAAAAATAACGCGGGAGAAATAGCGTGAAGTTCAGATTTGTCGAGCCGTCTGCTGTCTCGTGGACGTTTTGGCCGTCCGGCATGACGAGTCCTTCTTGATACTTGCGGATGATCCGTCCGCGCGGATTCATGCAATAGGTGACGGCTTGACCGTAAGGCGAGTCGTAACCGAGCTTCGTCTCGAACGTCTCCTGTAACAATGTCCGAAATAGTCCCTCATCCGTCTCAATTCGCACCCCGAGATCGAGTCGGGTCCGCTGTGGGGCGACGCCAAGCGTCGCTAACTGGTGCAACGTAAAGTCTGCACCTGAACGACCTGTTGCGAAAACGATCCGTTGACTGACGAAGGTCTCGTCCGCTGTTTTGATCGTAAACGACTTCGACTTCGTGATCTGCTCGATTGTCGTTTCGAATCGGGCATCGAGACGCGGTAATAAGGCGTCCTCAAACGCCGTGAAGACAGCAGCTGTCCGTACTGTGCCTAAGTGACGGACGGTCGTCTCGACCGAATGTAGACCGGCGCGACGGGCACGAGACGCTACAGTAGGGGAATGCGTGGAATAGGTCTCAACTGTACCTCCACCATATGTACATAAGAGATCATCGACTTCTTGGAACAGTCGTCGTGTCGTCTCTTCACCGATTTTTGAGACGAGTTCCCCGCCGAATCCCGTCGCATAATTGAACTTTCCTTCTGATTTGCCAAGCCCTGCGAATCCAAGATACGCATCTTCTGCTGTTCGTTCACGGATTGGTTTTCCGGCGTCAATCAATAAGACGCGTTGCCCATCTTCAACAAGCTGATGGGCGAGGAAAATTCCTGCCATACCGGCTCCGATAATCGTCACATCATACATCACAGACGCCTCCTTTTCTTTGAGTATACAAAAAAGCCGGATACCTGTGAAAGGAATCCGGACTAGGTGATATCGCTTATTTCCACTCTGCGATGTCAGCGATTGGTAGACGAACCGATGGGTATCCTGCGTCGACTGCTTTACCGATTGAAAGCAGCATGACTGGAAGATAACGTTCTTTTTCAAGACCGAATGCTTCTGCGATTTGGTCTTTTTCGTAACCACCGATTGGGTTTGTATCGTAACCGTGTGCACGAGCGACGAGCATCAATTGCATCGAAACGAGACCTGAGTCGATCAAGATGCTATCACGTAATGTTTCAACGTCTTCTGGACGGTAGAAACCTTTGATAGCTGGTACTTGGCGATCACGTACTTCTTGCGGCATAAGACCTTTTTCAACAGCCATATCATAGATTGTCTCGATGCTGTCGACTGCGTTCATGTCACCGAAGACGGCGATGACAGCAGAAGATGTCTCGACTTGGACTTGGTTGAATTTCGCGAGTGGTGCAAGTGTTGCTTTGCCTTCTTCGCTATCGATGACGAGGAAACGCCATGGTTGCATGTTAACTGAAGAAGGTGCAAGTGTTGCTTCTTCAAGGATTTGTGTCATTTCTTCTTTTGAAATTTTTACGTTTGTGTCGTAGTTGCGAATCGAGCGGCGTCCTTTGACGATTTCCATGAAGTCCGTTGTTGTTTGAGTAGTCATAATTATTCAATCTCCCTTGTGTGTTTTCTCTTTTTTATAGTGTGAAAAACTTATTTCCAGTCTGCGATATCGTTGATTGGTAGGCGAACCGATGGATATCCAGTGTCGACTGCTTTACCGATCGATAGCAACATGACCGGTACATAGCGCTCTTTTTCAAGACCGAATGCTTCCGCGATTTGATCTTTCTCGTAACCACCGATTGGGTTTGTATCATAACCGTGTGCACGAGCGACTAGCATCAATTGCATCGAGACGAGACCCGAGTCGATCAAGATGCTGTCTTTCAAATCGTTCGCCGATACACTGCTGTACATCCCTTGGATCGCTGGTACTTGGCGATCGCGTACTTCTTGTGGCATGAGTCCTTTTGCAACAGCTGTATCGTAGATGTTCTCGAGTTGATCAACAGCGTTCATGTCGCCGAAGACGGCGATGACAGCAGAAGATGTCTCGACTTGAACTTGGTTGAATTTCGCGAGTGGTGCAAGTGTTGCTTTACCTTCTTCGCTATCGATGACGAGGAAACGCCATGGTTGCATGTTGACGGAAGAAGGTGCGAGTGTTGCTTCTTCAAGAATTTGTGTCATTTCTTCTTTTGAGATCTTCACGTCTGTATCGTAGTTACGGATCGAACGGCGTCCTTTGACGATTTCCATGAAGTCTGTTGTTGTTTGCGTTGCCATATTAAATCGACTCCTCTTTTAATTTAGGTAATGTGTCGGCGTTCGCTTCGATGCGTTGAATCATCTCAGCTAACGTCCGTTGTTCTTCAGCAGAGAATCCTTCGAGTAAGTTCTCGAGAAACTCATCTTTTTGTTCGCGTAATCGTGCAATGCGCGTCGCCCCTTGCTCCGTCAAGGAAACAAGAATCACCCGATTGTCAGCAGCTGAACGTTCACGAGCAATCATCCCGGTCGATTCCAGGTGCTTCAGGTGACGGGTCACTGCCGCATGATCGACATTGACGCGTTTTTGCAGTTCCTTTTGACTGATCGTTTGATCGACTTGCAGTTGAGCAAGTAAGTCCATTCGAGTCTGACTGAATCCATCCGTACAGCGATCGAATTTTTGAGCAATCGTCTTATTGACGGAGACGAGTGCATAGATCAAACGTCCTTTTTCGTTGCAGGAAATACTCAATCCATCACATCCTTCCCTTCGTTCGAAGAAACCTTTGACGTATCAAAGATTGATATGTAAACGAATATAACGTGTTTATTTTGGTGACGCAACTTATCTGCTTCTGACATAAAAAAAGATATCATTCACGCAGAATGATATCGAGTCAGGCGACTTAACTAATTTGGCGTTCAGACGCTGAAAGTCCTTTTGCATCAATCGCTGCAATGATCCGGCGGAAATAGAACAACCAAAATTGCAGGAACGGTCCGATTAAGAAAATCGAGAGGATCGTACCGAAGAAAACAGGTCCCCCAAGCAACCAGCCAATGCCGCATGCCGTAACTTCCATGATCGTCCGCATCAGACGAATCGACGTTCCAAAGCGCTCTGCAAGTGTCAATGTCAACCCATCACGTGGACCAGCTCCGTAACCGACAGCGACATACAGACCAGCGCCCATTCCAATGATAAAGATGCCGAAAATCAGCCAGAGTGTATTCAACCAGATCGATTCAAAAGACGGTAAGAGATGAGAACCAAGAACAAGATTCATGAAGACACCGACGAAAATCGCGTTGACGAGCGTTCCGATTTGCGGTGTGACACGGTCTAACGCGTATTTAACGAACACGAGTAAGAGACCAACAAGCAAGATGATCGTTCCGATGGATAGTGGCGTCTTCTTTTGAAGACCAAGATGCAACACGTCCCACGTCGAGACACCGAGTTCAGCTGTGATCATCATCGATGAGCCAAGAGCGAGTAAAAATAAACCGAGTAGGAAGAGTCCCCACTTTAACGTAGCGCGTAACAACCAGGAAGCGCGATGACGCGTCATGTCTGGCACCTCATTTCTTAAAAATAATTGATTCGTTAACTGTATCATGAGGAAAGTGGAAGAAGAAAGACGAAATTTTCCGTTTTTTCCATCTTAAGAAGGAGGGGAAGGTCAAAAGAGAAACGTATACTGAAGAAAAAGGAGGGATAGAATGAAAGCGATCCGGCACCTGATTCGTTTTACATATATAGAAGCCGTCTGTTGCGTCTTTCCCGTGATGATTTTCGCAGCGCTTGCTCTTTCACGTTATCTTCCTACTGAACCGGTTGCTCGATACGATCTCCTGTTGCTCTGGTGTATTCTCGTCCAAATCGCCTTACTCGTCACGCGTTATGAAACGATGGAAGAATTCAAACTGATCTTATTGTTTCACGTCATCGGTCTAGCACTTGAACTGTTCAAGGTGAACGTCGGGTCTTGGAGTTATCCGGAAGACGCTTTGACGAAAGTGGCTGGTGTTCCCTTATATGCAGGATTCATGTATGCAAGCGTCGCGAGCTATGTCTGCCAGGCGTTTCGGCGATTTCAATTACGATTCATAGCATTTCCTCCCCCGTGGCTTGCGATCAGCGTCGGCAGTCTCGTCTATCTCAACTTCTTCACCCACCACTGGATCTTCGATGCACGCTGGCTATTGATGGTCCTCGTCGTCCTTGTCTTCTATAAGTCTTGGGTTCATTTTACGATCGAGCAGACGATCTACCGGATGCCGCTCGTCCTGTCCTTTTTACTGATCGCCTTTTTCATTTGGATTGCAGAGAATATCGTGACGTTCTTTAAAGGCTGGGTCTATCCGCATCAAGAAGGAGGCTGGGCAGTCGTTGACCTCGGAAAGTTGTCTTCTTGGTTCCTGCTTGTGATCATCACGGTTTTGATCGTCATCGTCGCAAAATATAAGCGTCAGGATCCGGCTGTGGAAATTCAGCAGCGTACCTAAACAAAAAAACAACCCGGTTATTTTTTTGAACTACTTCCGCGTTTTTTCGTTGCTATAGTGAAAAAAACGCAAAGGAAGTGGTTACGGATGATGCAACAGGTGTTGGAACGAGCAACTGAATTGGTACAGATGAAATTAGCAGTCGTGGAGCGGTATGAAGATTGGCAACTCTGGCTCGACGAAGTGAACGGAATCGACGAATGGGTCAAGATGTCAGCGTATTATGCACCGCGCGACGTTCAAGAAACACTAGTCATCGACGAAGTGAAACGAGAGAAGCAGACCATCGTAATGCCACCACAAGTACCTGTCGAGCCAGTACGCACGCAACGTTATGCCTATACGTTTCAGCGGGGGTTAAAAGGCGGTACTTTACTAGAATGGTCCGGCAGTCATATTTCAGAACGAGACGTCCGCGATTGGAATCTCGAGCACGGCATGGAAGTTCGGGTCCGTGCCGAACGGCAGGATGATCAAAAAACGATGTGCCGTGTTGAAGCCGTCGTCTCGACGGAGCGAATGAGAGAAAATCCGGAACGTGTCGTGTTTGAACAAGCCATCGTCAAGGCACATGGAATCATTGAGGAAACGGTGAATGGTCCACTGCAAGATGAGTCGGACAGACCGTTTTATTATGTCGTACCAGTAGAAGACATGCGCTATTTCCGACTAGAAGCAGGACAACTCGTCGATCTCGCCATGTGGCGCGGACGGAAAGATACACTAACGATTGCCTGGAAACATCCGTTCACGTATGAAGAGCCGATCGTCAACACATCATCAAACCGTCCATCTGAGGTCAAGCAACCGGTAGTGAAGACGCCTGTGACAACGAAAAAGTCAAATCGGTATGCACGAAAAATGAAACGACAAACGATTCCGAAGGCTAAAAAAGTGCAGCGGCGCATTCGCATTCAAAAAGAGCAAAAGATTGAACCCATCGTGACGACAGCCGTCCCTGGACAATTGATGGATTTCGTCGATAAGACACCGCTAGATTTCACGCGCTTTGAAGGAATGCGCCTCGTCATCGTTGGAAACGAACAACAAACGGCTGTTTATCGTGAGTTCTTTGCGCCAACAGGAATCGAATTGATTCATCTCGCAGGAGACGCACAGTCTGCGAAAAAGATTGCTTGTCTCGCCAAAAAGACGGATGCCATCGTCGTCGTGACGAGCCGTGTCTCTCATGCGGCGAGTGCACATGTCATTGCACAGGCGAAAAAACATGGTATTCCGTTCGCGATGGAACGCCTAGACGGTCGACGATCGCTATATACAGCGTGTGAACGACAACTTGAGCGTGCTTGGCTCAACCAGCAACGAGACGGGAAATTATTGAAAAAAGAGTGAAACATTAGAAGAATTCGACCGTAAAGTAAGGTGAGAACTTATTTTTCAAGGAGGACCTTACTCATGTCATCTCAATTAAAAAAAGCAGCGAAGGAGTCGCTCAGCGGTCGTTGGGGATTTGCAGTCCTAGCATTCCTGCTGTTTAGTATCATTCAGGGTGTTCCTAACTTATTTGGATCGGATATCGATGAGCCGTCAAATAGCATGGATCTCGTCGTAATGTTAGTATCGATTTTACTGATTCCATTAGGAGTCGGTTGGACATGGATTGCCATGTCGATTGCTCGTGGAGAAGAAGCGAAAGTGACAGGTCTATTTGAGCCATACGGGATGTTCCTGAAAGTGGTCGGGCTCGCAATCGTTCAATTCATTTTCATCGCACTTTGGACGTTGCTCTTGATCATTCCAGGGATCATCAAATCGTTCTCTTACTTGTTGACGTTCTACATCCTTCGGGATGAACCGTCGATTGGTATCCTCGAGGCAATCACACGCTCGCGTCAACTCATGGACGGTCATAAGATGGAAGCATTCTTACTCTTCCTATCATTCATTGGTTGGGCATTACTCGTGATCGTTACTCTTGGTCTTGCTATCCTGTGGGTCGGACCATACTTCAGCGTCACACTAGCCAAGTTCTATGATCGTGTTCGTGGTGAACAAGCACCAGAGCAGACATCAGATTTCGTCGCACCATATTAATACCGGATCCCGACACTACGTCGGGATTTTTTTATGCTCGAAATAATTCCGATAGGAAAAGACGGTTTAATGGTTGCTTTAGTTCACTGAATTCTGTACGATGAATGCAACACATCTTATCTAGAGAAGTCGAGGGACTGGCCCGAAGACACTTCAGCAACCCCGCTACGGCGGAAGGTGCTACTTCCAGGAAGGGATACCTTCCGAAGATAAGAGCGGACAGGACAAGATACCGTCGCTCTTTTCGAACTTCGAAAAGAGCGTTTTTTTGTGATAAGGGGGACGATGGAGTGGAGTATGGTTTTTGGTTACCGATTTTTGGGGGATGGTTACGTAACGTCGAGGATGAACAGATGCCACCGACATTCGATTATGCAAAACAAGTCGCACAAACAGCAGAACGGATCGGCTTCTCGACGACGTTGATCGCGGAATTGAACTTGAACGACATCAAAGGCATCAAGGAACCGAGTCTTGAGGCATGGACGACGGCAGCGGCGATTGCTGCAACGACAGAACGGTTAGAAATCATGACAGCGGTTCGCCCTGGGTTCCATAATCCAGCGACGACTGCGAAGATGGCGGCAAACATCGATCAGTTGAGTGGTGGACGCTTTACGCTCAACGTCGTTTCGGCGTGGTGGGCAGAGGAAGCCAAACAATACAACGGTATCTTCACAGCACACGATGAACGCTATGCTCGGACGGAAGAATTCGTCACGGTCATGAAAGGACTATGGGCAGATGAGTCACCGTATAGTTTTTCCGGTAATCACTACACGATCGAGCAGGCGGAACTTCATCCGAAGCCCGTCCAGCGTCCAGGCATCAAGCTCTACGCTGGTGGAGAGAGTGAAGCTGGAAAGCGGACAATCGTCGAACACTGTGACGCTTATGTCATGCACGGGGGCACGGTCGAAGAAGTAGCCCATAAAATCAACGATATGAAAGTACGCCGGGAATCGACGGGACACGCACCGCTCGAGAGTTTCGGTCTTGCTGCCTACATCATTTGCCGGGATACGGAAGAAGAAGCACTGCTTGAGTGGCAACGCATTACGGACGTCAAGGAAGACAGTGCCGGTTATGCCGGTTATCAGGATTTCATCAGTAAATCGCAACTGGAGCAACAGGTCGAGCGAAACGATTATTCCGTCTCGAACCGTGGTCTACGACCGAATTTGATCGGAACATCAGAACAAATTGCAGAGCGCATTCTAGCGTTCGAAGCCGTTGGTGTGACGTTACTCTTATTACAATTCTCACCACAACTCGAAGAAATGGAACGCTTTGCTCGTGACGTAATGCCACTGGTCGAAGCGAAACGAAAGGTAGGTCAACAATCATGACAAAAATTCATATTCTCCACGAAAACCAAGAATGGACGGACCATCTCATCAAACGTCTCGAAGAACTTGAGTTACCGTATGAAGAGTGGCATCTAAATGAAGGAATCGTTCCACTCGATGAACTACCGCCAGAAGGTGTCTTTTACAGCCGTATGAGTGCCTCTTCGCATACACGCGGGCACCGTTACGCGCCGGAGTTGACGGAAGGGGTCCTTGCTTGGTTAGAAGAACACGACCGGACCGTCTTCAACGGAACGCGTGCGCTCCGTCTTGAAGTCAGTAAAGTCAATCAGTATACGGCACTACGTAAAGCAGGCATTCGTGTACCGAAGACGACGGCTGCCGTCGGACGCGATCAAATCGTACAAGCAGCAAAAGAGATCGGCGTTTCGTCATTCATCACGAAACACAACCGTGCCGGAAAAGGTCTCGGCGTCCAGTTATTCCACTCGATTGAAGCACTTGAAGCTTATCTCGATGGTCCGACATTCGACGAACCAGTTGATGGCATCGCATTGATTCAAGAGTATATTCAAGCACCAGAACCGTACATCACGCGTTGTGAGTTCGTAGGTGGAAAGTTTGTCTACGCGGTCCGAGTCGATACGTCAGAAGGTTTTGAGCTTTGCCCAGCAGATGCATGTGTGATCGACGACTTGTTCTGCCCAGTCGGAGAAGAAGCACCGCAAACTCCAATGAAGTTCCAAATCGTTGAAGGCTTCGATGACCCAATCATTGAAAAGTACGAAGCGTTCCTCCAAGCGAACCAGATCGCGGTCGCAGGCATCGAGTTCATCAAGGATGCGTCAGGTACGATCTATACGTACGACGTCAATACAAATACAAATTACAACTCGGACGCTGAAGCAGCTGCAGGACGCTACGGTATGCTTGAACTAGCGAAGTTCCTCGGTGCAGCCCTTGAAACAAGCACAGTAAAATAAGAATCTGCTCCTACCCTGTTACCGGACGTTACAAGACCGGATGACAGGGTATTTCTATTAAAAAAGGGGGCAGGTGTATGATTACGTGGAGAGAAGAACGACAGCTCGATATTCCGATTGAGGAAGCATGGCACTTGTTTGATCATACGCGACTGCAGCGTCTGATTCCGAACGTCGTCCAGCATGAGGTGATTGAACGAAAACCGGGTGTCGTCGGTTCGACATATCGTCAAACGTACATGCAGGGCAACCGACTCGAAACCTATATCGTGACTGATTTAGCCTATACGAACGAACCCGACTTCAAACAAAATACGATTGGATTCACATTAGCACGGATCTTCAAAATCGAAATGACCTTTACGCTCAAACCGCTCGGACCCGATCGGTGCCTGTTGATCTATACGGGAAAAAACGAAGGAGCCAACTTTGTTGGAAAAAGTCTGCTATCGCTTGGAGGCGAGCAAGAAAACGAGAAAATCGTTCATGGGCTGTTGCAACGTGTCGAAGAAGAAGCGGCGAAACAAAAGAAGAACAACGCATGAAAAAACGGATTCCCGTGCCTGGGAATCCGTTTTAGCATCTTATCGATTCGTATATGATTTTTGACCGCTCGTTAAGCCGGATAGATGACCAATACGCATACCGATTCCATCTTTCATCGACTGTTCACGTACTTTTGGATCAACTAAAAGATCAGTTACCGACTGCTAATTTTAAATATAAGTATTGTGATTAAACTTTCGTTTCATCAAATGATTATATCGTTACGATAGTAGGCGCAAACGGGAAATCTGAGGATCATTTTGCATCTCATTCAGTGGTCGAAATCGAACAGCTCGTAATTCTTGTTGATCAAGTGGTAGTTCAGGATCAATCCCGAGTTGAAGTACAGAACTATTCGTGACACGTCGGACGAGAAAACACGTCTCCGTTCCTTGATCGATCGAAATCTCGTAGAGTTGTCGTTCGACCGTGACGTGAAGATGTGTCTCTTCTAATACTTCACGTACGATAGTTTCTTCTTTTGTTTCGCCGTTCTCGACACCGCCACCGGGTAACGTCCAGAATGTCCGGGAAGGGGTGTGTAACTCAACCATTAGGATCTGTTGCTCTTCAATCAACGCAGCGCATACGCGATGACGCATGACTCATTCCTCCTTCAAAGTGTTCAAAAAAGAGACCGAAACGACAGTTCCGGTCTCTTTCAAAATCATTGTGCGTATAACGCTGTTAATTGCTGTTGGATCGTATCATTGTTCAAGTACTCATCGTATGTCGTTTCTTTATCGACGATACCGTTTGGCGTCAACTCGATGATACGGTTCGCGATTGTTTCGACGAACTGATGGTCATGCGAGCTGAAGAGCATTGCGCCTTTATAAGCGATCAAGCCATCGTTGAGTGCCGTAATTGATTCGAGATCCAAGTGGTTCGTTGGATCGTCGAGTACGAGGACGTTAGCACCGCTGAGCATTGCTTTTGAAAGCATACAACGGACTTTTTCGCCCCCAGATAAGACAGAAGCTTTCTTCATGACTTCTTCTCCTGAGAAGAGCATCCGACCGAGGAATCCACGGAGGAACGTATCGCTCTCATCTGCCGGCGAATACTGACGGAGCCAATCGAGAATCGTTTTATCCGAGCCTTCAAAGAATTCCGAGTTGTCTTTTGGCAAGTACGACTGCGAAGTCGTAACGCCCCATTTGAACGTACCGCTGTCCGGTTCCATCTCACCCATAAGGATTTTGAACAGTGTTGTGATTGCGATATCACTCTGGCTGATGAACGCGACCTTATCCGTTTTGTTCAATGAGAAACGAACGTTATCAAGGACTTTGACACCATCGATCGTCTTCGAGATACCGTCGACCATCAAGAGATCATTTCCAATTTCACGTTCCGGTGTGAAACCGACGAACGGATAACGGCGTGACGACGGACGAATGTCATCGAGTGTGATTTTATCAAGCAATTTCTTCCGTGACGTCGCTTGTTTCGCTTTCGAAGCGTTTGAGCTGAAACGTGCGATGAAGGCTTGAAGTTCTTTGATCTTCTCTTCTTTTTTCTTGTTTTGGTCACTTGCCATACGTGAAGCAAGCTGACTTGATTCATACCAGAAATCGTAGTTTCCGATATATAGTTGAATCTTACCGTAATCTAGATCCGCCATGTGCGTACAGACGTTGTTCAAGAAGTGACGGTCGTGGGAAATGACGATGACCGTATTCTCAAATCCGATTAGGAATTCCTCGAACCATTTGACGGCTTTCAAATCAAGTCCGTTCGTCGGCTCATCGAGTAAGAGAATGTCTGGTTTACCGAACAACGCTTGGGCAAGCAAGACTTTGACCTTTTCCGATCCTGTCAGCTCAGCCATCGTTTTCGAATGAAGGTCTTCTTTAATGCCAAGTCCTTGAAGAAGCATTGCTGCTTCCGACTCCGCTTCCCAACCGTTCATTTCAGCGAATTCACCTTCGAGTTCAGCAGCACGCATGCCGTCCTCGTCTGAGAAGTCTTCTTTCATATAGATCGCATCTTTTTCTTTCATGACTTCGTAGAGACGTTTGTGTCCCATCATAACCGTTTCGATGACTTGGAATTCTTCGTATTCGTAATGGTTCTGACGGAGAACGCCTAACCGTTCGCCTGGTGTGATGATGACATCGCCTTGTTGTGCTTCGATATCACCAGCGAGAATTTTCAGGAATGTCGATTTACCGGCACCATTCGCGCCGATTAGACCATAACAGTTACCTGGTGTGAACTTGATGTTGACGTCTTCGAATAATTTTCGGTCTGCAAAGCGAAGACCGACGTTTTGTACTGTAATCATATAGAGATGAACCCTCGTTTCTAGTAAGTGATGTGCTCATTCGAGTGTACCACAAATCGTGATCTGTCGTAGAGCAGGCAAAGTTCCCTCCATATTAGGACAGAAATTAAAAATAAGCAACCAGACATTTAAAAAAATGAAACATTTTCCAGATAGCTACGTAGAAGAAAGTAAGGAATTCGTTAGAGGAGGGGTTAGATGGCCATCTTTTTCACATTATTGTTTTTCGCCCTCATCGTTTTGCTTGGCATGGAACTCTACCGCTATATCCAAGAAAAGATCGATAAAGGAGATTCAGAATGAGAGAAATCAAACCAAAGAAAAAAATTCGCCCATCGATGATCATCGCTGGTGTGCTCGTACTAGCGTTGCTCGCAACAACACCGTTCATCGTTGAACAAATCGAACCTGGACAAGTTGGTGTCGTCTATACACCGTCAAGCGGTGTCAAAGATGAGACGTTATCGCAAGGCTGGCATGTTGTTTCACCAATCACACGGGTGACGGAGTATCCGATTCGGACACAGACAAAAGCACTTGAAAACATGACGCTTGCGACCAAGGACGGAAAGAACATCGTCGTTGACTTTACATACAGCTTCTCCGTCTCACCGGATAAGGTGACGAAAGTCTTCAATAAGTTCGGACCGATTGAAATCGATGAGATTGCAAAAGGGTATCTGAAACAACGTCTCTATGATGCATCGCGTGAGCAAATCTCGAAAGTTACTGTCCTTGAACTGTTCGGTGAAAAATCAGGGAATGTCTCGACGAGCATTCAGACGCAGTTTGCAGAAGACGTCAAGGACATCGGTTTCATCATCGAAGATGTCGCACTCGGTGCGCCGAAACCAGATGAAAAGACACAGGAAGCAATCGATGCGCGTGTCAAAGCGTCGCAGGAACTCGATAAAAAGAAAACGGATCTTGAAATCGCTAAAGCAGAAGCAGAGCGTCTTCGCGTAGAAGCGAAAGGAGCAGCAGATGCCCGTTTGATCGAAGCCCAAGGTTTAGCAAAAGCTCAAAAAGAACTACAGAAGACACTGACAGAAGAAATGATTCAATACGAAGCTGTCAAGAAATGGGACGGGAAGTCACCACTCGTCAGTGGATCGGGGAGTATGGTTCAACTGCCGATTCCTGACGGTACGACACAAGAAAAAAACTAAGTAAAATATATCTAAGATAAATCGCTAAAAAACACCAACACCAAGCATAAAAAAAGCAGATTCTCAGCGCTGAGAATCTGCTTTTTGATTAGCGTGAAGCTTGTTCAAATCCTTGAGCGATGGCAATGATGACTTGTGTTGCTTTCACCATGTTATCGACAGAGATGAACTCGAACTTTCCGTGATAGTTCTCGCCACCGGTAAAGATGTTCGGTGTCGGAAGTCCCATGTATGAAAGTTGTGATCCATCCGTTCCACCACGAATCGGTTTAATGATTGGTGTGATGTCAAGCGACTCCATCGCTGCATGAGCGATATCGACGATGTGCATATGAGGTTCGATTTTTTCGCGCATGTTGTAGTACTGATCGTGTAAATCGATTTCGACACTGCCGGCGCCATACTTTTTGTTCCACTCATCGACAAGGGCAGATAAGAAGTGTTTCCGTCCTTCGAACGCCTCACGATCAAAATCACGAATGATATAGTCGAGCGTCGTTTTTTCGACAGAACCATCAAACGAAATCAGGTGGAAGAAGCCTTCGAACCCATCCGTGAATTCAGGAGACTCTTCTCCAGGAAGACGATCGTGGAATGCCATCGCATGTTTCTGCGAATTGACCATCTTATCTTTTGCTGTTCCCGGATGGACATTTGTTCCGTGGAAGACGATTTTGGCTGCAGCCGCATTAAAGCTTTCGTATTCGAGTTCACCCAGCGGACCGCCGTCAACCGTATAAGCATACGTGGCATCGAATGCTTCGACATTGAAGTGATGTGGTCCACGACCGATTTCTTCGTCTGGCGTAAAGGCAACACGAATGCGACCATGCTTGATTTCTGGATGTGAAATCAGATGATGCATGGCTGTCATGATTTCTGCGATTCCGGCTTTATTATCGGCACCGAGTAATGTCGTACCATCCGTTGTCATTAAGGTATGACCAACATAGTTGTGTAGTGCCGGAAAATCAGTTGGCGACAGGATGACGGACGGTACTTCACTTAACGTGATCGGATTTCCGTCATACGCTTCCACGAGTTGCGGACGAACATTCGTACCTGTAAAGTCCGTTGCTGTATCCAGGTGAGCAAGAAAACCAATTGTCGGAATGTCTGCATCTGTATTAGCGGGTAACGTCGCCATGACATAACCATTGTCATCGACCGTGACCTCTTCCATGCCAATGGTCTTTAATTCTTCTACGAGCAAACGAGCTAGTGTCCATTGCCCTTCAGTTGTTGGAACCGTCGTACTCTCATAGTTCGACTGTGTATCGACTTTCACGTATGTAGTTAGACGATCAATCAATTCTTGTTTCAAATCAAAAACGTCCCTTCTCGTCATAAGATACCTTCATCATAGCATGAACGACTAATGTGAGAGAATTCTGAATCATGATAGACTAATAATGGAAAAGGGGGAATTTTTCATGAGAGCATTCGTAGTCGATCAATATGGAAAAGACGCATCACTTACAGAAAAAGACGTCACACCTGAAAAAGCGGGGAAACACGAATTACGGGTTCAAATCGAGGGGTCGAGCATCAATCCACTTGATACGAAGATGTTCTTCGGACATGTGGCGGCGGCTTCGACGACTGGAATTCTCCAGGGGGATGTAACGGGGAAAGTCATTGGGATTGGGGATGGTGTGACGTCTTTTTCTATCGGCGATCGCATCGTCGCATTCGGCGGTGGACTCGGAACACGTGCCGGTGCGCTAGCGGAAGAAATGCTTGTGCCTGAACAGATGGCAGTTTTACGACCGGAAGGGGTCTCGGCTGAGGTTGCTGGTTGTTTACCGGTGATTGGGTTGACCGGGATGGAAATATTAAAAGAGCGAATCGCGATTACTCCAGGCATCCGTGTATATGTAGCAGGTGGAACGGGTGGAGTAGGACATCTTACCGTTCAACTCGCACGTCATTATGGATGCGACGTCACAGCGAGCGCCTCTTCTGACGAGAAGGCAGCTTGGCTAGAAGCGAAAGGGATTCGCGTTCATCGGTATAAGGAAGAATCAGCTGAAGCGTTATTAAACCGACTTGATCTGGACGGATTCGACGTCATCATTGATACAGTCGGTGGTGACCATTTACAAGAATCGTTCATACTCGCAAAAGAGCGAGGACGCATCATTTCGATCGCGACACGGACGACACAAGATTTAACGATGATGCATAGTAAAGCCTTGTCACTTGAAGCTGTGTTCGTCGCGCTTCCGTTACTGAAAGGAAAAGTAGATGAGATGAAACAACAGCAACGTCACTTATCAGAACTCATTCGTTTAGTGGAAGAGGGAACGATTGAAATTCGGATTGAAGAGCAGATCCCTTATGAACGCGATGCGTTAAACGATCTCTATCAACGATTTGATCAAACATCACACTTTGGTAAGGTAAGTGTCTATCCAACTCATAAAAAATGATTCTCCATTCATTTTACATTTCCTGTTAAAATTATAAAAAAATCCGTTACTGAAAAATTCAGTAGCGGATTTTTTAGATAACAGATCATTTACGGCGAACAAGAATGCTTTTTGGAGCGAGTTGTGGCATGGAAGGAGGAGTCGGGAAATCTTTCTGCTCCGGTTGCTCCCACACGACTTCGAATTTTTGACGCAATTTGTTGAAAGCCTGCTCCACAGCTTTTTTCAATTGTGACGCATCAAGAGTAGGACTATCTGTCGTAATCGCAAGCAGTCCTCCGCGATTCGTCAGATGAATGACTTTTTGGATCCAAAGGGCGAGATCCTGTTCGGTCCGAAACTGACGTGTCCGTGTATTGACTTGTACAGGCGGATGGAACAAGACAACGTCAAAACGAGTCTTTTTATCCGCTTGTTCGATGTAGTCGAACGCATCCTGAACTAAAATCTTCTGTTTCTCAGGAGTAAAACTATTCAACATCAGATTATCTTTTGTCTTATTTCGACTACGTGTCGAGAAATCAACGCTTGTCGTTCGAGCAGCTTCACCATAAAGGGCAGTTACTGTCAGCGTTCCTGTATCGGAAAAGAGGTTAAGCACGGTCTTTCGTTCGACGGAATCGAGAAGGATTCGGCGAAGTTCACGTTGGGCGATGTCAAAACCAGTCCGCATACCAGCGTCCAAGTCATATTCATACAACACACCATATTCTTGTGCGACTTCAGGAAAATCGCCTCGTTCCCCCTTCAAAAAGTCGTCGCCTTTGACCGGTTGAAGATCGACGAGGAAATCTCGTTTTTCATAAATGCTTCTATAATTCAGTAGTGATTCAAGAGCCTCAAGAATCAGTGGGCGGAATGTATAGATGCCTTCATTTTCGAATGTAATGAGGTAATGATGATCATAACAGTCGATCGTCAAACCACCAATACCATCCCCAGCACCGTTAAAGATACGGAATGCTTCTGAATACTCTTCAAAAAATTCATTTCGTTTGTCTAACGCTTTTTCAAAAAGTTGTTTGAAGAAGGCGACATCAATCGCTTTTTGCTCGTCCATTGAGAGAGTCCAACCGACACCTTTTTCCTGCTTGCCAAAATAACCGGTCGCGAGGTATTCTTTATGTTCTGTCATCAGATGAAGCAGTCCGCCTGCCTCTTTGACATGGTGCAAAGCTTCGAACATTTCCTTGCGTAACGCGGGATACCCGCTTTGAATCGATTCAATCCATTCTGGTTTGACGACAACTGGATAAAGTTCACGGGGCATGTTAGTTTCCTCATTTCTACTTGTGGATAAGTGCCATAAGTATACCATAAATGGGGTTATCCACATGTGGATAACTGGATATAAATAAAACCGCTATTCTTTGTATAAGTCAAAGGAATAACGGTTTTTGTTATGATAAGCAGAGAACTGAAAAATCTATAATGATTTGGAGTGAAACATAAAAATGAAAAAACATATTCAAGTCGTAGGGGCTGTCATTCGCAATGATCATAATGAAATATTGTGTGCACTTCGTAGTAGCCAAATGTCATTGCCCAACTTATGGGAGTTTCCTGGGGGGAAAATTGAGCTACATGAAACGCCTTCACAGTCTTTAGTTCGCGAGATCAATGAAGAATTAAAATGTAACATTAAGGTCAAACAACCAATCGAAAAAACGACGTACGAGTACGATGCTATTATTGTTACACTGCATACGTTTGAAGCTGAAATCGTAACAGGAGAACCGATTGCCGTAGAACATGCAGAGCTTCGCTGGGTATCTGTTTCAGACCTTGATCAGCTTGAATGGGCCCCTGCTGATATTCCTGCAGTTGAGTACATTAAGAAAGAGTTTGCCACTCCTTAAACAGTTCAATTGATAGTGGAGAATGAAGTGACCAAGTCACACTAATCGGTTTAGAACCTGTACTTTGAAGATGCTTTAACTGGCCAAAGTATGTGAACGGTAGCGCTCTTCCTTGTTCTTTATCTGCTTTGCGCATGAACAAATGAATACGAATTCCTTCGCTCTCATGGTTTTGATATAAAGTACCCGCTTTACCTGTAGCGGTTGCATTGCTTTGAGACTGCCAGTGGAAACGATATTGATCTAAGAAATAATCGTTATATTTTAGTTGCTCATCAATGGCTTCATCTTTGTGTAAATTCACGAATAAAATGTAGTCGTCACCAGCTTGAGCTACGCCTTCACGCCAAGAACCTTCCTGACTTGGTGAACATAGGAGACGTTGGATAACAGAACGATTGTATGTTTGATGTAATAGAAACGCCTGATCTTCGATCAACCAATTAATTCGATCTGGTAGTTGGTGAAATGCAAGTAGACCTGCTTGGATAAAATGCATCATATATGAACGTAATTCAGTTAATTGTTGAAGTGCTTGAACGACTGTATTTGAAAAGCGATAGCGTTCTTCTGATACAGCATCTAGCAATTGAATACGATCATTTTTAAACGCAGTAGACCAGCGTTTAAAAAGATGATGAATAATTGGTCGCTTTGAAAAAGAGTGATTCGGTGATAAGGCGAATTCTTTGAAAACTTCTTGTTCAATATCTTGTACTGAAGCAGAGGGGTGATGCAGTAAATGTTTTAAAATTAGTAAGCTGAAGGGCTCACGAATTGGAAATAGTCCTTCGAGCTGTTCAACAATTTTGCGTGTAGTGTCATCGAGCAATAAACGTAGTTCTTCATCGGTAGCATGTTTTTCAAGTTGTTTAAGACGTAATGTACTTCTCCATTGCTGAACAATACTTTCAACAGCTGGCGCCTCTTTATGTGTAACTAAATCATTTAAACTCGGAGGATTTCCGATCATGCGTGTCAGCCTTTGATAACTTTCACGGAGCTGTTTGCTAGCTGAAAACTCTATTTTTTTCATTTGTTCAATAATAAATCTTTCTGTAATTGAATCTAGAATGGCTAAAGAACCTTCCGGTAAAATCGGAAAATGCTGTTTTACAGCAGTAGCAATTTTATAACGATCAATAGAATGAAACGATTGTTGACCAGACAACACAAGCGGTGCAACAAAAGCCTTTTGACTATTTCCGATAAAATCTAAAATCGTAACAAATTCTTTTGAGCTATGTTTACGTAAGCCTCTCCCCAATTGTTGAATAAAAATTGTAGGAGACTCCGTTGGACGTAAAAATAGCATTAGATTGACTTTTGGAATATCGACTCCTTCGTTAAACAAGTCAACTGTAAAAATATATTGCAGTGGATCTTGATCGTCCTCTAGTCGGCGAATGGCCTCTTCGCGTTCATCTTCGGACTGTTTACTTGTAACGGCCATTGCTTCAATCTGATGTCGTTTAAATTCTTGCTCCATAAACTCTGCATGATTGATATTGACGCAGAATCCTAATCCAACAGCCTGATTACCACTAAACCCAAATTTACGAATCATTTCAACAATATAATCTGTTCGTGTTGATCGTTCGAGTGCAACAACAAGATCTTGTTCTACATAAAAGCCGTTTTGCTGAGGAATAAGAGAATAATCAATCGATTCATCATCTTGAATCCCAAAATAATGGAATGGTGAAAGTAAATCTTGTGCTAAGGCATCATACAGACGAACTTCGTAAGCGACATTATAGTCAACAAGCTGGAAGATATTTTGACCATCCATTCGTTCTGGCGTTGCCGTTACGCCAAGCAAAAATTGAGGTGTAAAATAGTTAAGAATGTTTTGGTAAGAAGCAGATGAAGCGTGATGGAATTCATCAATAATGATGTAGTCAAACGTATCCTGTAAAAATTGTTTGAGATGAACCTCTTTTGAAAGTGTTTGAACGGTAGCAAAGGTAAATTGTGCATCTTGAATTTGTTGTGATCCTGAATATCTACCAAATGTATAACTTTCATTTGAAAAAACTTGCCTAAATGTATTCTCAGCTTGTGATAGTAACTTTCCACGATGTGCAACAAATAATACTTTTTTAGCCTGAGCTTGACGGACATCAAATGCTGCTAAGTACGTTTTCCCCGTTCCTGTTGCCGCAATGACCATTGCTTTTTTTTCTTTTCGCTCGCGCAAACGATTCAGTTCTTCTAAAGCTGGAATCTGCATGAGGTTTGGTTCAATAACGGTGTAATCGACAGCGGGTTCGGCAACTGTATCGCGGATAGAAAATGATCTTATAGGTGGTGTTTCTTGTTGGTACTGTTCGTATTGAACTAATAATTCTTCTGTACATATAGTCGCTTCGTGGCTGTTCCAAAGCTGTTCAAACAAGTTTTTCGCTTGAGTGACTAATGTTGTGACGGGTGTAGAAGGTATACGAATATTCCATTCCATGCCGTGCGTTAAAGCTGATTTTGATAAATTAGAAGATCCAACAATAGCACTATCCAACTGATCAGGACGTGAAAATAAATAGGCTTTCGGATGAAACGCATGATTTTTTTTAATCGGTTCATAAATTTTTACTTCGATATTGCTGAATTCCATCAACTGTCGGATAGCCTTCGCTTCTGTAATATTCATATAGAATGAAGTCAAAATACGAATTGGTTTGTTTTGAGCTTCTGCTTCTTTTAAAGCTGGGACAAGCGTTTGGATTCCAGAATGTCGTGTAAAACTTACCATCCAATCAGCAGCAGATGCTGTCCACAATTCTTGATTGATGTGATGCAATAACTGTTCTTGTTCAAGTTGGCCAGGAGCAATGAGTTCCCAAGCACGCAAAGAATTTTTATATTGTGTAGGTAAAGCATGAGTTGTGCTAGTAGTGAGTTCACGATGAAGCGGCGAGTCGATCGGAGGTTGATTTAAATGAAGGAGCCATTCATTGACCGTTTCAACCATTTGATCAGGTTTATCTTGTTTTTGTAAATGGTCTAAAGATTGATATAGTACTTGATTAAGGTGTGTAAGTAATTCTGTTGTGTAGTCATGTGCTGGTACAGAGACACTTGTTGTATCAGATTGTGAGTTAGTTTCAGTTGAAGAACGTAGTGTTTCATAATAAGACATGGTTATCCTCCGAATGATAGTAAATGGTATTTATAATGAGTAAATCATCAATAATATACCAATAAATAGATAAATAAAGTAAAAAATCATCGTTTAACTAAAAAGTTAAACGATGATTTTTGTTTATTAATTTGAGATTCGCTCCACAACAGCCTCAAGCGATACTTTTACATTACCAGCTAGTGCCCGCGTAATCATACACGAACCTTCCGCTTTTTCAGCGAGACGTTGTGCCTTCTCTACATCACGATCCGACAGATCGGCTGGTAATAAGAGAGTAGGGCGATGAATAATCGCGTCGTAAGTGAAGACACCGTTCGTAACATCGACGATACCTTCAGATTCCATCGTTAACGAAACCTTTGGAATGTGACTACGCTCAAGCATCGCGGCAAGCGTGATGATGTAGCACGTAGCAGCTGCCCCAAGTAACATCTCATCTGGATTCGTACCAACTCCTGGACCATCCATGGCGTCCGGAATTGAGATTTTTGTTTTTAGTTCACCCGTCTCGATCTGACCAACATCATTGCGATTGCCCGGCCAGTCTGCGGTTAAATGAAAATGGTGCTTCATGATCAATCGCCTCCATGCCTCCATCATACGAAGTTCAGCATGATTTTTCGCCTATTCTGCTCATGTTCATAAAAAGAGAACGATCAGCTAAAAATTTGGTCGATCTTTTCGATATCTTCTTGCGACAACTGAACGTCTAATGTACGCAACGTATCCGTCACCTGATCTGGTCGTTTTGCACCAGGAATGATGGCATCGATACCGTCCTGTGCCAGATACCACGCGAGTACGATGTGTGCGACTTCTGCATCGTGTGCTTCTGCAATCGGGCGCAGTTGATCGACTTTTGCGAGGTTTTGTTCGAAGACATCTTTTTGGAACAAGGGATCGTTTTTTCGTAAATCGTCAAATGTCGTCTCTTTCGTATATTTCCCTGCCAATAATCCAGCAGCGAGTGGGAAGTACGGGACGAAGGACATACCGTTCTCAACGATGTACGGGAGTAACTCTTTTTCCGCATCCCGTTTGAATAGGTTGTATTCTCCTTGATAGACGTCGACGTGTCCGTCTTTATTCGCTTCCTTCAGTTGTTCGAGTGAGAAATTCGAGACACCGATTGCGCGAATCTTTCCTTCTTTTTTCAGTTCAGCAAGTGCTGCGACGGCTTCGTCCTTTGGTGTCGATTCATCCGGAAAATGAATGTAATACAAATCGATATAGTCTGTCTGAAGACGTTTTAAACTCTCTTCGACCGATTGACGGAGAAAGTCTGGTGAATTGTTCATGACGACGTTTCCGTCAACGAACTGATGCGCACCTTTCGTCGCGAGCACGACATCTTCTCGAGCGACTGTGTCGTTCCAGACCTCACCGACGAGTTCCTCCGAACGTTCTGGTCCGTAGATGAAAGCTGTGTCGAGGAAATTGATTCCTTGCTTCAAAGCGACACGGACGAGATCGCGTCCGGCTTGCTCATCGAGATTTGGATACAAGTTGTGTCCACCGACAGCATTCGTACCGAGACCGATGGGGTGAACGAATAATTTAGATTGACCGAGTTGAACATGTTTTGTCATGAAAATGACCTCCTTAAACGATATCGAGTGGTTCTTTTTTTGTTGGTGCTGGGAATGCTTGATCAAGTGCAACCAGCTCTTCCTCTGTCAAATTCAGGAGCGCGGCGCGACCGTTGGCTTCGACATGATGTGCTTGTCCTGCTTTAGGAATTGCGATGACGTCACCTTCACGCATCGCCCAAGCAAGTAAAATCTGTGCCGGTTCAACACCATGTGTCTCAGCGAGTTCCTCAACGGTTGGATGATTCAGGAGTTGATCGCGTAGTGAACCACCTTCAGCTAGTGGGCAATACGCCATTACTGGAATACCATGTTCGCGTAGTAACGGTAGCAATTCATACTCGATTCCGCGTGATCCGAGATGATAGAGTACCTGATTGACAGCGCATTGATCACCGTTTGGCAGTGCCAACAGTTCTTTCATGTCTGATACGTCAAAGTTTGATACACCCCAACGGCGAATCTTGCCTTCCTGTTTTAAAGCTTCCAGTCCTTCGACGGTTTCTTCAAGTGGAATGTCACCACGCCAATGAAGAAGATAGAGATCAAGATAATCCGTACCGAGGCGTTCAAGCGATTCGGAACAAGCTTTTTTTAACGCTTCCCCACCAGCGTGATGCGGGTAGACTTTCGAGACGAGAAAGACTTCTTCTCGTCGATCAGCGATCGCGTCACGAATCAATTCTTCAGAAGCACCTTCTCCATACATCTCTGCCGTATCGATGAGTTCCATCCCACTGTCGAGACCGACAAGGAGCGCTTCGATTTCAGCCTCATGCTTCTCCGACTCTTCCCCCATGCGCCATGTACCTTGTCCGAGTGCCCGAACGTGCGTCTGATCGGGAAGCGTCACCGTTTTTTGCTTTAATGCAGCAAGTATCAACGTCTTTTCTGTTGCGTTCATCGTTCTTCCTCCTTTAGTAGAGAGACAATAGTAGGGTTTACCACGCGAACTCCGAACAAAAACGTCTTCTTCAATAGAAGGAGACGTCACCAATGCTCAAACAAAGGACCGTGATCACCGAATACAGGATCTTGAGTTGGGCGCATCACCTGACGAATACGTTGAAGATTTTCCGGTCGTTCACTTGTTTGACCTGTCAGCGTATCGTAGTCTTGACCATCCGGATAGGCACCGATCACTCGAAAGTGTCGACTTGTATCAAGTGCTTTATGTCCCGTACCTGCAGGAAGTAAAAGAATATCTCCGCTCGTCAAAGTGAAGGTCTTACCGAGCGGACCACCCAGCTGAACGGTTGCATGCCCTTCAAGAATCCCGATCACTTCATGAGCGATACTATGATAATGATGAAAGTCAAAAATCCCATCCACCCAGCTGTTACGCCAGTCATGTGCATGGAAGGTCTGTTCGATGTGTGATGGCTCTTCAAATGCGTGCCGATAAATCAACACGGGGAATGTCGGATTGTTCGGAATGTGACCGTCATCCTCAAAATAAAATACCTCAACGCGCATCTTCGTTGCTCCTTTCTCTGATGTGGCACAAAGTAATAATTACATCTGTAATTACCCGTAATTAAATATCATCAATCGTCCGAGCATCTTTATGGCGTAACGAATTCGGAGGTGCTAAGATGCTTAAGTTAACGAAAGTACAAAGGAGGCTTTCCGATGATCGCCATCGAAGCAAAATTAGAAGTACAACCCGCAAAACGAGAAGAATTTTTAGAAGCAACTAAAACACTAGTGGCAGGATCACGTGCTGAAGCAGGTAACATCAGCTATGACTTGTTCCAAAGCACAGAAGACGAAAATGTCTTCATGATGATTGAAAAATGGGAAGACCAAGCTGCAATTGAAGCACACAACACGAGTGCCCATTTCGGACAATTCGTTGCGTTTGCTCAAACGGCTCTTGCTAAACCATTAGACGTTCAATCGTTCCAAGCATAATCATAAGAGATTGACGTAACACATAAGGAAGGTATTCGGGGTTCATGGCCTAGAATACCTTCCTTTTTTATTTCATGCGACACGGTTGATCAAAGCCTCTACTTTTAACGAAACTTTAAGTTAGCAGTATTCCACTTTTCTTTTACAATCATATGACATTTCATTGAAACTGTTAGTTTTTCCCTGATTAGGGCATTATTCTTATAAAGACACAAAAAGGAGGCTTTTATCATGAATGAACGAACGAATGCACCAGGGTCGAAGCGATCATTCTTCAAGATGCCTCATACATACGCCATTATCATGGCAATTCTCATCATCTCAGTCATCTTGACGTATACACTTCCAGCAGGACAATTCGATCGTGAAAAGCAAGATGGACAGACTGTCGTCATCGATGGTACATATCGCGCGGTAGAGTCTGCGCCTGTCAATCTCTTTGGTTTATTTGAAGCAATTCCGCAAGGCATGGAAGCGGGTGCTGCGATCATTTTTTACATTTTCTTAGTTGGCGGTGTCTTCGGTATCATTCGTCAAACCGGTGCTATTGAAGCGGGAATCAATCAATTAATCCGTCGATTTGGTCAAAAAGGGCACATCATGATTCCGATGACGATGTTCGTCTTTTCGATTGCCGGAGCAACGATTGGTATGGCAGAGGAAACGATCATCTTCGTGCCGATTGGGATCATGTTAGCGCGTGCCCTTGGATATGATGCGATGACAGGAGCCGCGATTGTCAGTCTAGGGGCGGCGGTTGGTTTTGCCGGCGGGATGTTGAATCCGTTTACGGTAGGTGTCGCTCAATCAATTGCGGAAGTACCGCTCTTTAGTGGTCTTGGGTATCGAACGGCTGTGTATATCGTATTTTTAGCGGTGACAATTCTTTATGTCATGAACTACGCACGGAAAGTCAAACATGATCCGGCGCGCAGTCTTGTTTATGATCTAGAACAACGTCGTTCGGAAGAAGCAGCGACGACGATTTCGCGCTTTTCGAAACGTCATGCTTTCGTCTTACTGGTTTTAATCGGTGGGATCACGCTCAATGTGATCGGAATCTTTGAGTGGGGCTGGTATTTGACGGAATTAACCGCATCCTTCTTGATCATCGGGATGATTGCGGGAATCGTTACGCTTGGTGTGAACGGTACGTTCGAGAGTTTGATTGACGGCGCAAAAGCCGTAACGTTCGGCGCGTTGATTGTTGGATTTGCTCGTGCGATTGTCGTCATTCTCGAAGAAGGACGTGTTATCGATACGGTCATTTACGGCTTATCAAATGCCGTAGGACATTTACCGACGTTCTTTGCCGTCATCGGGATGTACGCCGTGCAATTGATTACGAATTTCTTCATTCCATCGGGAAGTGGACAAGCGGCGACGACGATGCCCATCATGGCACCATTGTCGGATTTACTGGGAATCGAGCGTCAAGTGGCTGTCTTAGCATTCCAATATGGAGATGGACTGACGAACATGATTTTCCCGACGAGTGCTCATTTGATGGCATTTCTCGCAATCGCAGGCATTCCGTACGAAAAATGGCTTCGTTTCGTCTGGAAGCTTTTCGCGATCTGGATTGCCTTGGCATGTGCCGCCTTACTACTTGCCGTGACACTTGGCATTCAATGAAGTCTACCTTCCGGACAGATGTTCGGAAGGTTTTTCAGTTGCAGGAATCGGGAAGCGTTATCACGAACGGAATAGGTAATGACTAAAGGGGGAACTGAAGTGACATATTCAATCGTTGGGTATTGTGAAAAAGAACAAGCATGGGGCGTTGCCGTTCAGTCGAAGTTTTTAGCCGTCGGGAGCGCTGTTCCGTTTGCGAAGGCGGGAGTAGGTGCTGTAGCGACACAATCGTTTGCAAATACGACGTATGGTCCTGAAGGATTACGGATGATCGAACAAGGGGCTTCAGCAGACGAAGTACTGCGTCGATTGACGGAAGCAGATGAAGGACGAGCGGATCGTCAGGTCGGGATCATCGATGCTACTGGAAAGAGTGCGACATTCACGGGAGAAGGATGTAATGACTGGGCAGGTGGTATTGCCGGGAAACATTTTGCAGCGCAAGGGAATATTCTTGTAGACGGTAATACGGTGAAAGAGATGGCACGTGTCTTTGAATCAACGCAAGGTCCGCTTGCAGAACGTTTATTGCGTGCGTTAGCAGCAGGTCAAGCAGCAGGTGGGGACTCACGCGGAATGCAGTCAGCGGCACTTCTCGTCGTCAAGGAGGGTGGCGGATACGGTGGATTCAACGACCGCTATATTGATTTACGCGTTGACGATCATCCGAGTCCGATTGAAGAACTCGAACGCATCTATCAACTGCATACCCTTTATCTACAACCGAGTAAGCCGGAAGAAATCAAGCCGATTGATGACGCCTTAGAGTCAGAGTTGATGGATAAGTTGTTATCGCTTGGTTACCGCGGTGATTTCGAAGACGCGTTCCGAACGTATCTGCATACGGAAAACTTCGAGATGCGCGAACAAGCGGATCGTGCGATTGATACACGTGTTCTCGCATATATTCGATCTCAATGAAAAAATGACAGGATGGACCGCGGTCCATCCTGTCATTTTGTTCATACTTGTGTCGACTGGGCGCGAATCGGTACTTTGAATCCGGTCGCGATGAATCGTTCCATTTCCGGTTCCGATTTAGCGTTCAAACCGACTGTTCCGTCTCCTTTTAGTGCTACGTTCGTCAGCTTGACGTGAGTGATGTCTGGACCGATCGTAATCCCATGTTTGGCGGAATCTTCAATGCGGATATCACGAAGGCGCACGTCTTCAGCCCCGTTTTCTCCACCAAAGATTTGGATGTCTGATTTCGCTTGACGGAATCCGCTCATCTTCAACTGACTGATCGTGACGTTCCGTGCCTTATATTGAATCCCAATCATCGGTTGTTCTTGATAGTCATAATACGGATCACCGAGCACCGTGAAATCATGAATGACGACATTACGATAAGCAGAAACGACGAGTGCGCGCGGTTTTGAATTCGCATATAGCTCCGTATATTGAGGTGTCTGAGCGATCAAACGCGTTGCGATGATATTATAAGCCGTCTGAGACGTCGGATCAGTTGCTTGATGATGTCCGATGTGTCGGAAGTTAAAGGCGCGATGATCATCAATCGATAGGTGTCCGACGATTTTGACGGTCGAGGCAGCAGAAGAGGTCGCATGTGCCTTAATCTCAAGTCCACCGAAACAACGACTTGTTGCGTTGTTGAACAACCAGACGTCGCGTGATCCATCATCGATCTCGATTCCATTTGAATTGGAGAAGCCTTCTGCATGGGCACGTCCACTTGGATCATGCATGAAACAGTTCGAGATGAAGAGGTGATCACTATGATGCGTCGTAATCCCGTCATCTCCGAATCCAGAACCGGTCAATCCATCGAACCAGATGAATGAACTACTTAAATTTGCTCGAGCTCCGTCTCCATTGTAATTGTAATACGGTGTCGAGATATCAAAACAGTGAAGTCCCGGGTTGACGGCCTCGACATCAAAGACCCAGCCATAGGTGACATGCGCATACGTAAGACAACTGGAGTGATTGCCCCATGTGCTACTTTTTTTCGCGTCACCGATGCGCTTAATGTTCCAGTCAAGTGTCATTTTCTCGACGAGTAGGTGATGATTGCCGAGAAGATAATTTTGGTTCGTCACGAGACGACGACCTTTTGGTGCGTCATCGTGCATCTTTAAAATCGTTTTCCCTTTGCCTGCTCCCGTCAAAATCGTATAACTAGGCAAACGAATTCCCCGAACGACGTACGTACCGGCTGGGACATGGACTTGTCGATGTCCATCACCGAGTGCGTCGATGAATGCTTGTGTATCATCCGTTTGTCCATCACCGACTGCTCCAAAGTCAGTGACATCGACGGTTTCGACATCGCTGATCAAATGTTCGAACTCATGATTGAGCCGGCCGAACCAACTTGGTCGAATCTCATCGCGTGGCGTTACAAAAGCCGGTGTCAGCGGTAGAATATGTTTATCACGATTCGTCAAAAATAATGGTGAGATCATCGAACGAAGTGTCCGACTAAGATTAGGATCACGTCGTGGTGCGATGAATGGACTATCATGTAGCAGTTGTTCCGCTTGTCGAACTGCTTGTTCGTTGGTTGACGTTTCAACATATTCCTGAATCAACGCCGCATTTTGATACGGATCATGCGTGTGATCGAGTTTTAACATGAAATGGTTCCCCTCTCTGAATAGGTCTGTCTACCTTTTCCCCTCTCCTTACACAATCATTCCTCGTTTCGATACATCCATAAAAATACATGTAAAATTCTTAAATGGATTATAATGGATGTTAAAAGGGGGTCTTCTGATGTCACTTCGCAAACGACTCATAACGGGTATCGGACTGATTTTGCTAATCTTAGGGATTGGTAAGCCACTGACAGAAGCGGCTGTTCAAGCACTGAAGCCAAAAGCGGTTCAGACGTCTGTGGTCGAAACGAATGGATCGTGTAAACCGAACTGCAATAGAAACGGCAAGCTGTTAAATATTCCGTTTCTTTCGTGGTTGCCTAAAAAGCAAATGAAGAACGATGAAGATCTACGTGTTTGGGACACGAATGAAAAGCCAAAGAAACAGAAAGACCTCAAACCGAAAAAGAAAAAGAATAAGCTCATCGTTGTAGGGGTTGAAAATGCTAAGCGAGGTACGAACGAAAAAGGGGGATCGTCCTCATCGATGTTACTGATGAGCCTGCTTGTTTTACCTCTAGTCATAATAGGTTATATCGTTTGGCGAAAACGTCGAAAGACCAAGAAGCAGGACGAGGAATCGATAAGAGCCGACATCCCGTTACAGCCCTTATCCAACGACTTTGTTTTAACTGAGAATCCGGTCGAGCTACCAGATGCCTGGATTCGCAAACAACTCATTCAGTTCAATCACATACTCCCGGCCCGCTCACGACGACATGATACAGAAACACTTCAGGAATGGTGCCTGCGGATCGGATTCAAACCGTCACATATCCTAATAAAAGCCTACCTCTTAGAACGCTACACAGAACGAACTGCTACGATATCGGAGATGGACAAGCAAACGATTCAGGGAGAATTTGGTGCCTTCGTCCATCAATTTGATTGAAACCTTTTGAAAGGAAGGACGTAAATGGAACAGGAAAGGGGAGATGATGATGTACCTAGCAGATGCCGTGAAACTAAAGAGTATTTTGAGGAAGCAACTCGATCAGCTAATCGAAGAAATGGATCGCGTCGCGTTCATTGATTTAGAAAAGGGAGAAGCACTCCCCGCGCAACAAGGACGGACCTTAATCGACGTCGAAGCCGCGATGGACATCGTGCGTCACGATATGCGAGTCTTGGATCGTCTCGTTTATGCAGCGAATCTAAACACTGTGATCGTGACAGATGAAGGAGAAATGCCGCTCGTCGAAGCAATCGAATGGGCTACCCAATTACGAGCGAAAGCACAAAATTACCAGATGCTTGCAAGTCGACCGAAACGCGAGTTCCAATATGGATTCGAAGGGACGACGGTCATTCGCCATGCCTTATTCGATCCCGATACTTATCGCCTAAAGGCGGAGGAAGTGGAGCGACAAGCGCACAAAGTATCAAATGCGATTAATGCCGCGAACTACCAGACGACGATCGATTTTGATGGTGGACGTTACATGTAGCTCCTTGGCGTGGTGAGACTCCACGTCAAGGGGAGGGGACGGACCTTAATTTTCCTCTGTGGAGAAGAAATGGCGACGGCAAACCGATGACCACGAACCATTGACAGATTGACCTGTTACCTTTGACCACCTATGGAACCCTGATGCTTTTTCCGTCCCCGATCCCTGCCGTTTCTTTGAGAAACGGCAGGGATTTTTAGTGTGTCGATGGAAACAACAGGGTATAGAGAAGCACAAGCGAAAGGAGAGAGATCATGGAACACACTTTTTCAGCCTTCGTCGTCCGCGAAGTGGACGGATCGTATGAGGGGAAAATCGAGATGAAACACATCGATGAGTTACCGGAAGGAGACGTCCTGATTCGTGTCACGCACTCATGCGTCAATTATAAGGATGCTTTATCGATGACGGGTAATCGAGGGGTGACGAAATCCTATCCGCATACACCAGGCGTTGATGCAGCAGGATACATCGAACAGACAACAGATGAGCGTTTTCAAACGGGTCAAGCAGTCGTCGTCAATGGCTTTGATTTTGGAATGAACACCTCGGGAGGTTTTCAAGAATACATACGTGTGCCGGCCGATTGGGTAACGCCACTCCCGGAAACAATCCGTCCGTTAGAAGCGATGCAATACGGAACGGCAGGATTGACGGCGGCGCAATCGGTTGATGAATTGTCACGAATCGTCTCGAAGGATGCAGGACCGATTCTTGTAACAGGTGCGACGGGCGGTGTTGGTACGATTACGATCGCCTTACTCATTCGCTTAGGCTATACAGTACACGCCGTGACCGGTAAACGCGCAGAACAAGAACGGCTGCTAAAAAAGGGGGTGGCTGAGGTGTTAGACCGCACTACGTTCTTAGACGAAACGGTCCGTCCATTAAAAAAAGGAACATATGCTGGTGTCATAGATACGGTAGGAGGACCATTGCTCGCGTCCGTCATTCGCTTCGTACAATATAGTGGTGTCGTCACGACGTGTGGGAACGTCGGTGGGGCAGAAATGACGTTGACAGTCTATCCGTTCATCCTACGTGGCGTCCGCTTGATTGGAATCGATGCGGTACAAACACCAATCGCCTATCGCGAAGAGCTATGGCAACGTTTAGCGAGTGACTGGCAGGTCGATCTTGCGTCAGAAGTCGATGTCAAAACACTAAACGATTTACCTGAAATCGCAGAAGCCTTGCTGACTTCACGTCATCGTGGTCGAACTGTCATCGAAATTTAAATCTTTCGAGTAAACATTGGTGGTATAGTGGGGAAAAACTGTGTCGACTTTTTCAGGAGGAACCATACATGAGTGAACACCAACAAGAACAAGAACGACAGTCTCGACAAGAAAGACGGAAACAAAAACGAAATCGTCGAGGGATTGCCTTTGGTGGTATTCTCGCGACATTATTCATCGTCGGTGGTTGGTTGTATATGTTGACGAATAACGATGCTTCTCAAGCAACATCAACACTCGAGAAGCCGAAAACGACGGATCAAGCAACGAAAAACGATGAGTCGAAAAAAGAAACAGCAACAACGGATGATAAAAAAGAAGCGAAAAAAGAAAAGAAGAAATCAAAGAAAAAAGCAGCAGAGTATGCGCAAGCGGCTTGGGTAACGCGTCCGTTTGCGAACGTCTACGGCGATGCGAGTCGTAGTAGTGTCATCTACAAAGCAGATTTAGGTGATGTCTATGAGGTACTGGATGCGAAGGACGGCATGGTCCACTTGAAACTCAACGATAGTATCGAAGGGTATTTGCCTGAGACCGATGTCCGATTAGAAGCACCAAAAGGAACATCAGATAAAGCAGTCCTTACGGCACTCTCACAAGCAGTTGCCAACCAACCGATTGATAAGCCGGAGCAGTATCTCGGAAAACCAATTGCTGACTTCGAAGCAAAATATGGTGTTGTTGGTAATACGCAACAGGACGCGGTCAATACCTATTACTTCTCGAACGCCGGATACCTGCTCGTCGTTTCGGATGGAATCATTGAAGCGATCGACTGGACGAATGCTTCGACTGGTGGATTATCGACACTGGGTGAACCCGTCGTCGATACGAGCTACGGTACGTGGTACGAAGGAGAATCCTTACAACTAAAAGTGTTCCCGGATAACGGAAAGATGCGTTTACGTCTTGCGCGTGATCCTGGACAAGAATGAATGAACGGCGGATTCGCTTGAAGCGAATCCGTCCTTTTTTGCGCAAAAAACCTCCCGAGTCCGACACTCGGGAGGAAATATGAAAATCCTTTGGGAGGAGATTTTCTTAGTAGACGCCTACTGCATCAAATGATTTTGCTGCAGCTGTTGCTTCTGCACTTGTTGAACCATAAAGGTCTTTCGCCGATTGAACGACTGCTGCACGGAGTGAGCTGAAGTTCGAGTTCGGAGTCAAGTACACGTTGAGAGCACGGTAGTAGATCGCACCGAGTTTCGGTACGCCGATTCCTGTGACAGATACGTTGTAGAACGTTCCACCGTTACCGAGGAGGTAAGCCGCTTTGTTGATGATACCAGAGTTGATGTGGACACCACCGTTATCTTGTGTACCTGTGTAACGTTTAGAGTAGTGATCTGGATCGCCGTAAGCAGCTGGGTTAGACATCGAACGGAGGGCGTCACCGCTGACTCCAGGTGTGTAGATGTCTTCTCCTACGAGCCAGTCGAAGTTCGATCCAACTGTATATTCAGCTACTGTACCCATGATATCTGAAACGGCTTCGTTGATCGCACCAGATTCGTTTTGATACACGAGACCAGCTGTGTATTCTGTGACAGCGTGCGTCAATTCGTGAGCGACGACGTCAAGTGCGCCTGAGAGTGCGACGAATGTCGTGCCATCTCCGTCACCATAGACCATCTTCGTGCCATCCCAGAATGCGTTGTTGTAGTTCGTTGAATAGTGGACCGTTGAGTTCAAGCGTGCACCAGCGTTGTCGTAACTGTTACGACCATATGTGTTTTTATAGAAGTCATATGTTTTTGCAGCGTTGACGTGTGCACTGACAGCAGCGCGGTCATATGTTGCGTTGAAGACGTTATCTGCATCTGCCCAGAGTGTTCCCGGAAGTGATGTCCGGTTTTTCGCGTCGTATGTGTAGACACCTTTTCCGCGCGTCGTATCTTGAAGATAGTATTTCCCAGCACTCAACGTCGTGTTGAATGTTGCGCTTGTGCCAAGTACTGTCGTACCTGTTGCGTGAGCGAGTTGGTCGAACTTGTTAAGTACTTTACCTGAGTTCGCATCGATGAAGTATGTCCAACGTGATGGCTCTTTGCCAGCGAGGACAGTCGATGTGACTTTGTATGCATAGACAGCATCATCTTTTACTGGATAGATGACGAGTTCTGCTTTTGGAGCGACTTCGAATTTAGAAGCCTTGATTGCTTTTTGATAAAGTTTGATCGCTTTCTTTTCAGAGAGCGTTGCTTTTTTCGCGAGACCTGGTTTTCCTTTGACGTTGATCGCATCGTTTACGACTGCTTTCAAAGTACCGTCTTTCGCGACGTTCCCGACGACGACACTACCAAAGACAGGGACGCCATCCACTTCTTGTTGGAGACGTACGATCTGTGAAGATCCGTCTTTTTCGACGTTCTGAACAGCAAAGTCACCTTTTTTGTTCACGAAATCTTTAACGATCGTTGCAGCTGGTTCTGACGAAGCTTTCGTGAGTTTACCAGCTTGAAGACCTTCTGCACCTACGACCGTAGGAACAACAAGTACACTTGCGACAAGCGATGTAGCGAGAAACTTTTTCAAAATAAATCGCCTCCTTGTTTGGGTTGAGTCTAACTATGCCAAAGAATTAGAGAAGCGAGAATAAGTCATTCGAATTAAATCGAATTTTCTGAATATAGTCCGTAGTACCTGTACTGAATTATTAAGTGTGAAAGATATTTCAACGCAAAAAAAGAACCATTCAAGAGAATGGTTCATCGAATCCTTTGGTAGAGATGATGGACATCGTCTCGTGTCTCATCAATCTTAAAGTCATGAGGATCAAGTTCAATCCCTTGTTTTGAGGCAAAGCGTTGAATCTTTTCGAATGACTTCCAAATTTCGATATCGGGTCCTTCATGTTTCCAAAAGACATAACGCGCAGCAGGGATCCGGTGACCTTTCATTCCTTTTGGAATACCGTCGAGTGATGCAACAGGATACCCGACACATTGCGAGTATTTGGTTCCGTTTCGTTCGAGTGAGATATCGAGCGGATAGCTATCTGGTTTCGCAGGAATCTCATGCGAACGTCTTGAAAATTCACGCCAGAGTTCCGGCATCAACGTATGCAGTTCGTTTTCTTCACATGTCAGTCCAAGACCGACAAAATAAAATTCATGACGTTCCACGATTTTAGGATGCATGAGAAACTCCTTTCCGTACTTATGACACGTCTTCGATCGGCGAACGTTTCAAGTCTAGAAAAAGACGCGTAAAGGTGGCGTCCCACTGTGTACCCATGCCCTCTTCCAAGATGGATAAAGCTTTTTCCACTGGCATTCCTTTTCGATAAGGACGATCGGATGTCATCGCATCATAGGCATCGGCAATCGCCATGATTCGACCAAAGAGTGGGATGTCCTCTCCTATAAGACCTTCCGGATACCCCTTTCCGTCGTAGCGTTCGTGATGGTACTTTACCCCAGGAAGAATCGGTTGTAACGTCTTTGGAAGCTGAACTTGCGATAGAATGTGCACGCCGATCACTGGATGTTGCTGAATGGCATGAAATTCTTCATCGGTGAGGCGTCCTTCTTTCAATAACACATCGTCTCGAATCCCAATTTTCCCGATGTCATGCAACAGCGCTGATTTACGTAATAGTTCGATTTGTTCGTTCGATAGATTGGCAGCGGTCGCGATTTCGACTGAATAGGCAGCGACACGAACGGAATGACCGGCTGTGTAAGGATCGCGGGCATCTAATGTCGCGGCAAACAAGGTGAACAAACTATCTAGTAACTGTTCGTTTTCCGCATCACGCTTTTTGATACCTTCCATCATCAAGTTAAAACCAGAAACGAGGTGGGAGAACTCGTCCGAATAGGGATTCGGTAACGAGACGAGTCGATTGCTTTCGACATCTTGAATCCCTTGTTGCAGGGTGACGATCGGTTTGCGAATATTTTCATACAGAAGAAGACTACAAAACGTCGCAACGGATAAGATGACGATTAAAATGAGTGTCGCCCAACTCCAGTAAGAGCGAAGGCTCTCATTTTCCGTTAACTGGACAGCTGAGGCGAGAACGAACAGCATGACGGGAAAAACACCGATGATCAGTGTACTGATGAGCATTTTTTGCTTTAGTGTGACGACCGTCGTTTTTTTAGGGAAATCAAATCCGTGTTTAAACGCATAGTTTTCTAAAGTGAGTAGCATACGTTCGGTAACACGATAGGTAAGAAAAAACTCAATCAGCGCATGCAGAATGGCGACGAGGACCGCACCAAAACAAGCAAGACCAATTAAATAGTACGGCATCTGTAACCACCCTTGAGAGATCGCCAGGGCTGTCAGAAGTGAAGCGGGAACGGAAAGACCTAAAAAGTGTGGTCCCATGATGCGCTGGACAGTCAGTACCGGAAAACGATGCGTCGTTTGATAGGCTTCTTGAAACGAGACGAGAGAAGGAATATCGTTTTCGAAAAAGCGACGTAAGGAAGCGACATGTCGGGAGTAGAGCGTGTATTCCAGTGAAAACATCAGGCTGACGGACGCAGCCATGATACCGATTAAAATCAATTGTTCTATTCCAGTGAAGGTAAGCGTCTCGAAAATAAATAGGCAACCGACGCCAAAGACAGCGACGAATGAACCAATCAGGTAGTTTCTAAGTAAATGACGTTCAAAATGTCGTAAAGCGCTCATTGGATCCTCCTTATGGTAATCAGAGTGCCTTCAGCGTACCGTTTTCTAAAATGAGAGAAGCGTATTTTTTTGAAAAAGAGGTGAAAGAATCTTTTGAAAATCTTTTGAAAATAATCCCCAAAAATAGGTATGGTTACAAAGCACTAATTGTTTTAAAAGCAATTGATTAACGAAATAAAATAATCTATGATTTGAATATTCAGAAAAGTATAGTAATCAGATGCTTTTCACTACTACATAGGGGGTCAATTCACGTGGGAAAAAAGAAACAGCTTAGTCTAGCCGTTCTATCTGGAATTACGGCAGCTGCGTTTGCTGTTGGTCCGGTCTTACCTGGTGGGCAGGTAACGTCCGTACAAGCAGCAGAAAAAGTAGCACCTGGTGCACCGATGGATTTGAACACGGTCGATCAGGATCGATTAGCAAAAGTGCTTGAAAAACGTGGGGTCATCTCAAAAGCAGCTTCAGCAGAAGCAAAACAAAAAGCCGTTCAAAAGTACCTGGACAAAAAGGCGAACGGAAAACCGGCCGTCGATCATGACCACGATCATGAATCAAGTAAAGAAGCCGCGTTTGATAAGAAAACAAAAGACTTCTTAACAAAACAAAAGGAACAACTTGCTAAACAATTGAAGAAAAAACACGACAACTACAAAAAAGGTAATCCGAATGGCTTCGTCAAAGTTGATAAAGCAAAACAGGCAGCCTATAACGGTGCGACACGGACGGATAAAGTCCTCGTCCTTCTCGTCGAATACAGCGACTTCAAGCACAACAATGTCGTTCAAGAGCCTGGATATATGTATTCGGATGACTTCAACCAAAAACATTATCAAGATTTAATGTTTGGTGATCAAGAGTTCGAACTCTTCAACGGAGACAAAGTAAAAACGTTCAAACAGTTCTATGAAGAACAATCAGGTGGTAGTTATTCGGTAGATGGTACGGTGTCCAATTGGTTGACTGTTCCAGGAACAGCTAAAGATTATGGTGCTGACAGTCCTGTGAGTGGGAATGATAACCTTCCTGGCGCAAAAGGACCACGTGGTCTCGTCAAGGATTCCCTGAATGCTGCTGTTAAAGCCGGCATTAACTTAGCAGATTACGATAAGTTCGACCAGTACGATATGGACGGCGATGGCAACTTGAATGAGCCAGACGGTCTCGTCGATCACTTGATGATCATTCATGCGGGTACAGGACAAGAAGCAGGTGGCGGTAAGCTCGGTGACGACGCGATCTGGTCACACCGCTGGACACTTGGTAGCGTATATCCTGTAGCGGATACGACGGCAAGCGTCAACTACTGGGGCGGAAAAATGGCTGCTTATGATTACACAGTTCAACCAGAAGATGGCGCGGTCGGTGTCTTCGCGCACGAATTTGGTCATGATCTAGGACTTCCTGATGAGTACGATACACAGTATACAGGTCAAGGTGAACCGGTCGCTTCATGGTCGATCATGAGTGGTGGTAGCTGGAATGGTAACATCGCCGGAACAGAGCCGACAAGTTTCTCGCCACAAAACAAAGAGTTCTTCCAAAATGTGATGGGTGGAAACTGGGCGAACATCCAACAGATTGATTTTGATTCACTCACTAAGGCAGGAACGGCATCGTACCTCGACCAAAGTGTTACGAAATCAAAAAATCCAGGAATCATTAAAGTCAACTTACCGAAAAAACCGGTAAAAGGCATCACACCGGCTTACGGTAAAAAGTATTACTACAGTACGAAAGGTGACGATCTTCATACGTCGATGACATCACCAGAGTTTGATTTGACGAATGCAAAAGAAGCGAAGTTCGACTTCAAAGCTTACTATGATGTTGAATTTGATTACGATTACTTGACAGTCACAGCTACTGCTGACGGTCAATCGAAAGTCATCGATAAAATTGGTGATCAAGATACAGATGGCGATCAGCGTGCCGAATCAACAAAAGGAGCATGGGTCGATAAATCATATGACCTGAGCGAATTTGCGGGTAAAAAAGTCACGTTGAAATTTGAATACGTGACAGATGGTGGACTTGCACTAGACGGATTTGCACTTGATAACGCGAAGTTGACAGTTGACGGTAAAGTCGTCTTTGAAGATGATGCAGAGGGTACTCCTAAGTTCACTCTAGATGGTTTCGTTGCTTCAGACGGTTTCTCTTATGCAGATAACGCGTACTACCTCGAATGGCGTAACTATGCAGGCTCGGATAAAGCACTCGAGCATGCACGAGGCGTTAAGTACAACACAGGTCTTGTCGTCTGGTATGGCGATTCAAGCTTCAACGATAACTGGGTTGGCGTACACCCAGGTGAAGGATTCCTCGGAGTCGTCGACTCACATCCTGAAGCAATCGTTGGAACACTCAACGGTAAGCCGGTCACGACAGGAAGCACACGTTACCAGATCGCAGATGCTGCTTTCAGTTATGATAAAGCACCTGCATGGCTCATCGATTCGCCATCACGTGGACTCTATGACTATAAAGGTCTCCCTGGTGTGACGAAGTTTGATGATTCGAAATCGTACATCAACCAGTTGATTCCGGACGCAGGGAAATTGCTTCCGAACAACGGGCTGAAGATTCAAGTCATCGGTGAAGCGAAAGATAACTCTGCTGGAGCAGTCTGGATCCACCGTTAAAAACAGAAGAACAGGTTCAGTTTCGGCTGAACCTGTTTTTTATTTTGATTATGTATAAGAAGTGGAATCAATTGGAAAAAACATTGGTCTGACAACTTGACTTTTAAAGCGCATCCATTCTATACTTACGTTAGCTTAATATTGTTATTGTCATTACGGATTCACATCGTGTCACGAACAATCTTTTCGTTGCTCCATGTATTTCGGGACAATAATGAATTCTTTTCATATGCCCAGCATATGTATTAAGTAATTTATTTTTGGAGGTTGTTCCCATGAACACAGGTAAAGTAAAATGGTTTAACGCAGAAAAAGGTTTCGGTTTCATCGAAGTTGAAGGCGGAGAAGACGTATTCGTACATTTCTCAGCAATCACTGGTGAAGGCTTCAAAACTCTTGACGAAGGTCAAGAAGTTGAGTTCGAAATCACTGAAGGCGCACGTGGAGCACAAGCTGCTAACGTCGTAAAACTTTAATTTCAACTATTCAATCGTCCCTTTTCGGAGGGACGGTTTTTTATTAAACTAATATCTTGAATTCAAGATAAATATGAGATATACTCCAATTACCAAATCATTGACAAGGAGTGAGGAAAATGGAATTACTCGGAATTCATCATGTATCGATCTTAACAGGCATGGCGGAACGCAATTATCAATTCTACACACAAATACTTGGCATGCGTCTGATCAAAAAGACTGTCAATCAAGATGACACGACATCGTATCATTTGTTTTATGGAGATGCGGAAGGGAATCCAGGAACAGACTTGACGTTTTTTGATATTCCGCATCTTGGAACGGGCGTACCGGGGGCATCGAGTATCTCTTCGACATCGCTTCGTGTCAGAACAACGGCTGCACTTCATTTTTGGAAACAACGTTTTGAAGCGAAAAATGTGGATCACGATGAAATCGTCGAACGAGCAGGGCGTCGAACACTCGCCTTTCGCGATCAGGAAGGAACACGTTTGATTCTTGTTGCGGAAGATGGTGAGGTAGGTGTCGCAGGTGGTGTACCGTGGCCGCAAAAAGAGATTCTATCGGATTATGCCATCGTTGGACTGGGAGCCGTCACATTGACGGTCAACGATCCGACATTGACGATTCGTGTACTGACGGAAGTCATGGGATTCCGAAAAGTAGGTTCTTATCCATCTTTAGCAGGTGACTTTGCACCGATTGAAGTCTATGCAACGGGAGAAGGTGGTATCGGAGCAGAGGTTCATGTCGAGGCACGGCCAGATCTCGATCGAGAACGTCTTGGTCGTGGTGGCGTGCATCACGTCGCATTCCGAGTGCCGAACAGTGATGAATATGAAAAGTGGGTCGAACGCTTGAATGCCTATCACTTACCGAACTCCGGTAAAGTCGATCGTCACTATTTCCAAGCTCTTTACTTCCGGGAACCGAACCATATCTTATTCGAACTCTCGACGGATACACCGGGGTTCGCGACGGATGAGTCCGTTGAAACGTTAGGGGAGACGCTTGCGTTACCACCGTTTCTTGAACCAAAGCGAGCTGCCATCGAAGCGCGGTTACGTCCACTCGAAATCTGACAATCCTGTGACACAGGTCACAGAAGGATCGTCCATCCCGTATACTAAGAACAGGAATCAAGAAAAAGGAGTGACGGGATGTTAAGAACTACGCTTGGGCAATTCCGGATGATTGCGATACTAGAAGGAATCTCGTTTTTAGTCTTACTGTTGATTGCAATGCCGTTGAAGTATATGGCGGATATTCCGCAAGCTGTTTCGGTCGTGGGTGCACTTCACGGTGTCTTGTTCGTCATGTATGCACTCTGGCTCGCGGTCGTGAAATTCAAATACGATTGGTCGATCGTCAAAGCGGGGATTGCGTTCATCGCATCATTCATCCCGTTTGGTACATTCGTACTCGACTGGAAGCTAAAACAGGAAGCAACAAACGCGTAAATTGTGTATACTGAATAGAGCACGGCTGTGGATAACTGTTTTTGTCTATGCGAAGCAGGTTATCCACAGCTTTTTTCTGTGGATAATTTTTAGGAGGATATATCATGTCAACATTTGAAACATTACACATCAGCGACCTGTGGATAAAAAAATTACAAAAACAAGGCATCAAGGAGCCGACACCGATTCAAGAACAAGCGATTCCGTCATTACTCGACGGACGCGACTTGATTGGACAGGCGCAAACGGGAACAGGAAAGACGTTAGCGTTTCTCTTACCAATCCTTGAGCAAATCGATGTCGAATCACAAACGGTTCAAGCATTGATTGTTGCACCAACACGTGAACTTGCGCGTCAAATTGCCGATGAGACGCATAAACTGATTCGGAACACGGAACAGTATCGTGCACTTGCTGTATATGGCGGACAAGACGTCTTTAAACAGATTCAACGTCTCGGTCGGATGCCACAAATCATCATTGGGACACCAGGACGAATTCTTGACCACGTCGGTCGCGGTACACTTGATTTAAGTGAATTACGGACGCTTGTCTTGGATGAGGCGGACCAAATGCTGCAAATCGGTTTCTTGCCAGAAATTGAAGACATCATCGAAGCAGCACCGGTTGATCGTCAATTCGTCATGTTATCTGCAACGATGCCACCGAAAGTAGAGGAACTGGCGAAAACGTATTTGCGTAATCCAGTCGAAGTACAGGTGGAAGCGGAAAGCATTACTGTTGAAGCGATCGAACAGTTCGTCGTCGAGACGACGGATCGCCGCAAACAAGCGACACTGCGGACGATGCTTGACGAGATGCGTCCATACGCAGCAATCATTTTCTGCCGTACACAACGTCGCGTTAGTAAATTGAACGAAGAAATGCAGATGCAAGGGTATCCGACGGATGAATTGCACGGTGGACTAACGCAAGGGAAACGGGAAAAAGCGATGGCAAAGTTCTATCAAGGAAAAACACAATTCCTGATCGCAACAGATGTTGCTTCGCGTGGACTCGATGTGACAGGTGTGACACACGTCTTTAACTATGATTTACCGGACGATGCGGAAAGCTACGTTCACCGAATCGGTCGGACGGGACGTGCTGGGAACGACGGTATTGCCGTTTCCATCGTGACACCGAAAGATGGTCGGACGTTCCGTGATATGGAACGGGAATTGAACATCTCGGTCACGCCGATCGTCGTCGAATTGTCTGAAGAGGCGATTCGCGCACAGCACGATCAAAGTAAAGGATCACGGAAGACGACAGAAGGACGCGGAAACACGCGTCGTTCGAATAACCGTCGCCCGGGACGTGCACATCGTAAATAAATCGAAACAACATACAAGAGCCGGTCTACTTCTCTCATCAAAAGAGAAAATAGACCGGCTCTTGTATTATTTGGCATAGACCATTTGACCACCGAGATGACCAGTATAAGCAAGTAGTCCGCTACCGACGATGGCAACAACGAAACTGAGTAATAAAAACATTTTTTTGTTCGAGCGGTAACCCAACAACAGAAATAACAGTGAGACACCAAAGGCAACAAGACTGAACAACGCGAAATGCTCATGATTTTCGATGGCAGCATGGGTAACGCTGCTTAAGTTCGCTTCCGCATACTCCTCTGCCCCGTCTCCAGACAAATAGGCAGCAACTCCAGAAATCAGACCGACGACTAACGTAAAAAGGGCAAACAGTTTGAATTGTGTCCACTTCAGACTGATGAGTAATAGGATCGTCGCAAATAATAAAAGTGCAATCGGTGCATGGATAAGAAGTGGATGAAGCGGTACGTTCCCCGACATATCAAAAACCTCCTTGGATAAGTATGGTAAAGCATAATTTCACTTTACTCTGCTTATCTGACAGTTAACTGACATCGTTTTAAAGAGTGGGGAAATGAATGATGAACCGTGTGCCCTCACCTAATGTTGAATCAATGGAAATCGTTCCACCATGTTGCTCCGCAATGGATTGAGCGATTGATAACCCAAGACCAGTTCCTGTTCCGTGACGCGAATGGTCCCCCCGGTAAAAACGCTCGAATATTTTAGTTTGTTGATCGGAAGCGATACCGATTCCACGGTCCTGTATCATCAACTGGCGTTCTGTAGTAGTTTCTTCGAGGGAGACATCAATGACGTCATCACTGTAGACGAGAGCATTCTCAAGAAAGACCGTCAATAAGCGGTTCAATTGATGGGCATCCCCTTTCATGCGTAAGTTAGGCGCAATCGAAGCATGGATGACACGATCCGAGTAGGCATGCTGAAAACGTTCGACAGTCTTTTGGACGAGTGAACTAAGATCAACTTCCTGTTTCGGTGAAGGTTGTCCTTCTCGCGCAAGTAATAATAAATCAGAGACTAAATACTGCATGCCTGCCGTTTCTGCTTTGATGTCCTCTAGAATCGTACGTCCTTCATTCGAAAGTGATTCCGCTTCTAGCAATTCAATTCCGCTATAGACGATTGTCAGAGGTGTCCGTAGTTCATGTGAAGCATCGGACGTAAAACGACGTTGGCGATCGAATGCTTGTTGCACCGGAATGACGGCTCGACCAGCAAGAATGTATCCGACTAGCGTCAGGACAATCGTTGCGAGCACCGCGATCCCCGCCAGAACGGCAATCAATCGCTGTAAGGTGTCTTCGGTCGGAGAGATGTCCTTCATCAGTAGTAGTCGTCCTTCTTCGGTACTCCGTTGATACAGCAAGAAGTGTCGATCATCCCATTCCACTTGTTTCGTCGTATCATTCGAACTTAAAAAACGGCGCAGTGTTTTAGACTCGACGTCTGGCGGCAGACTTGCATAGCGTTCGTTTCCTGAACCGTCGAGTAACTGGAAGTAGATCGGATTTCGAATGAATTGGTCTTCCCCATGCTCGATCCGTTCGAAGATATCTCGATCAGATACGCCCTTCAATTGATTCAATTCCATCCGATTCAGCAATTGGGCGTTTGTGACATACACTCCGATCAGGATGAGGACTAGTACAAGAAAAAACGAACCACTGAATAACAAGGTTAGTCGTTTTCGAATCGATTCAAGCATGCGGAACACCTAAACGATAACCGAATCCGCGAACTGTCCGAATCAAATTAGGAGCTCCGACCGCATCTAATTTTTTCCGAACGAGTCGGACGAGTGCATCGAGCGCGTTATCCGTAATATCCGCTCCGATCCCCCATACGACTTCGATGATCAATTCACGACTCATCACCTGTTCAGGTCGTCTTAAGAGCAAAGAAAGGAATTCAAATTCACGTCGTGTTAAATCGATTGGATGTCGCTCGTAGGAAATCGTTTGTGAGGACAGATCGAGGACTAGTCCATTGAAAGAGACCGTTGACACGAATGCCTTTTGTTGACGACGACTGAGCGCGCGCAGTCGTGCCAGTAATTCATTCGATTGAAACGGTTTAACGAGATAGTCATCGGCTCCATTATCGAGACCATGAACGAGATCGATTTCCGTATCACGAGCAGTCAGCATCAAGATGCCGCCTTCGAACTGTTCTTGGCGTAAGGTAGCGGCGACTTCGATTCCGCTCTTACGAGGCATCATCCAATCGAGAACGAGTAAGTCATAGCGATACGTCTGACATTGTAGGAGTGCTTCCACTCCATCCTGCGCAACATCTACCTGATATCCTGCCCGCTCTAAATGGAGGCGTAACATCTTTGCAAGACGCTGATCATCTTCTGCTACCAAAACGCGCATGCACATCGCTCCTCTTTTCTCTCATTATCCCATAGTTGCCGTCAGTTAGTTGTCAGTTTTTTTCGATACAGTAAACGTAACAAGAAGGGAGAGGAAACAGATGAAACCCAAACCATTTGCGAAATGGCTCGTCGGGCTTAGTAGTTCCGTCTTCATCGGACTCGCCATTGGTCAGTTGAGTGTCAGTTCGAACGATTCCTCGACGACACCTGTTTCGACAGGCGATACGTATTCGAACGATACGACATTACCATCTCAAGGGAATCAATATAGCGATGATGAAGGCGAATACGAAGGGGATGATGGATATTACGAAGAAGACGATGATGATCAATGGCAAGGTGATGAATCGTCTGGCTTCAGTCAACCCGGTGGATCGAGTGACGGTCAGTCTAGCCATTCGAGGTAAGGAGGAGGAAGATGGAGCGACAATTGTATGCGATGCATAATCAGGTGCGGTTCGTGACGGATCAGCCGATTGATGAAGCAGAATGGGAGGAACTTGTCCGATTCTTTCATTATGTGGATCGGCAGTGGTCACGCTTTGATGAGCAAAGTGAAGTCAGTCGATTGAATCGCTTACGGATCGGCGACACGTTATCGGTGTCCTTACCGTTAGCCCGCTTACTGGCCCGCGCCACACGATACTTCGAGCAGACCGAACGTTATTTTTCCCCATTCCTGCTGGCGCAACAACAAGCCAATGGCTATCGCCAATCATTTCCATTCACACAAGCTGTCGCTTATGAAGAGGTTGCTCCACCAGAGATCGCCCCGTTCATCATTGAAGGATGTGACGTGACTCGAGTCGGAGGCGGTTTTATCGACCTAGGTGGAATCGGAAAAGGAGCTGCCGCGATGATTGCAGCGCAACGACTACGAAAAAGCTGGAATCGTGGATTGATTGAAGCGGGAGGCGACGTCATCGTCTGGTCCGATGAGGAACCATGGAATATCACGATCACGCATCCCGAGACCGAACAACGCGTCGCTGATGTGCAGTTGCGACAAGGCGCGGTCGCGACATCGAACCGCGTCTACCGATCGTGGAAGACGGACGGACAGACGCATCATCATTTATTAGATGGACGAACAGGACGTCCGACGAAAAGTCCGATTCTTCAAGTGACCGCATATGCGCCACAACTCTATGAAGCGGAAGTCATGACGAAACTTGCCTTTCAGATGACAGAGACAGAACGTCAAGAAAAGCTGTTTCGTTGGTTTCCAAAAGGACGATTATTGATTTTGGATACTGCTGGGGAATGGCGAAGTGAACAGAAAGGAGTGAGTGAGACATGGACTGGATGAAATGGTTGTTCTCAACATGGACGATGATCCGGTTGAGTGGATTAAGTGGGCACTTCTTCATGACGATTTCTGTTTTAGCGGGATTGCTCGGTTCCTACCCGGCACTCAAAAAACAAAAAGCACGACTGCATCACGTGCATTTATATAGTGGCTGGGCAGGTTTGCTCGCAATCGTCCTTCATGCGACGCTCATCATCGTCGATTCATACGCACCACTGACGATCTTTGAAGTCCTGATTCCGGGCCAAGCTTCTTATGAACCACTCTGGAATGCGCTAGGAACGATCAGTCTCTACTTATTCGGCTTCGTTCTCGTGACATCAGATTTCTTAAAGGAGACGTTAGGCAAGACGCTTTGGAAATTGACGCACTGGCTTGTCTTACCTGCTTGGCTATTAATGACGGCACACGGTCTTTTCATCGGTACGGATACCGGAACCCTGTTCACGACGATTTGGTACGCTATCTCATCACTGACGATGTTTACGCTCGTCCTTTATCGGATGCGGATTCGTCCTGTGCAACGGACTCGAACTTCAGCAAAAGAGCGCTCAGTCGTACGCTGAGCGCTCTTTTTATTGTCGGGCGAGCCAAGACGTCCATTCGTTAAAGGCAGCGTCCCGATTTTCGATATAGTTGTGATCACTATCGACGATCGCTTCCTCGAACGGACTGCCGGGTAGCAATAAGTCATGATGGAGTGCTTTGATCGATGTTTCGTCCCGTTCTGACGTCATAAGCAACATCGAGCGATCGGCTAGACGTTCTTTTAGCGTCAGTAAATTCCAAGTCGTATGATGGTGCTTCAACTCATCGAGTAACGCGTCAGCAACGGCACCATTCAGGAACGAAGCTCCTCGTTCGAGTACACCGTGTAGCGCAGCTTCGTATTCCGGATGTTCGAGGACGAGCTGACCGACGAGACCAAAATTAAACGGAGAGATTCCGACATAATGTGCAGCCTCCGGTGTCTCAGCAAAAGCATGTAGACCGGCGAATCCACCCATGCTATGACCAACGACGGTAACCTGATCTGCCTTGATGCCATGTTCGGCAGTGAAAGACTCTGAGCAGACATACTGTAGTGTCGCGGTCGCGTCTTCCAAAACATGTTGGAATCGGAAGGTTCCAGGACTCCCGATCGTTCCACGATACGACGTGACGAGTACATGGTACCCTGCACTTTGAAGTTGAACTGCCCAGTCCATGTTCAACTGTTTCCCGGGAAATCCGTGGAAGAGGACAACCAGTGGAGCATCCGCTGTATGTTCAGGTGAATAGAGACGGGCAATCAATTGTTCTGAACCACCGCTTGGAACATGGAGATAGGATAGTGTTGCCTTTTTCGTGATCGTTTCCAAAAAAACACGCTCCTTCATAATCATTTTCTAAGTCTTAGTGTGCGTGAAGATGCACGATCATGCAATGATTAAGTGTGTGAACTAAAAAGATGGGACACCCTTCTGGGCATCCCATCTTTTGTATGATGTAGCTTAGAATACTTTTGTCGTCCATGATTCACAGTTCCATAAGTCTGTCGCAACAGCTTCATAGAATTCTGGTTCGTGTGAGATCAACAGGACTGTTCCTTTATACTCTTGTAACGCACGTTTTAATTCTTCTTTAGCTTCGACGTCCAAGTGGTTCGTCGGCTCATCGAGTACGAGGATGTTCGATTCCGTATTCATCAATTTACAAAGACGGACTTTCGCTTTTTCCCCACCGCTGAGCACTTCGATTTTCGATTCGATGTGTTTCGTCATCAAACCACACTTCGCGAGCATGGCACGGACTTGTTGTTGTGTCAGAGACGGGAACGTATTCCAAATCTCTTCGATACACGTATTCGAGTTCTTCTCTTTAACTTCTTGTTCGAAGTACCCGATATGCAAGTTCTCGCCTCGCTCAACGACACCCGAGACAGCTGGAATTTCACCGAGCAAACTCTTGAGCAACGTCGATTTCCCGATTCCGTTCGCACCGTGCAACGCAATCTTCTGCCCACGTTCGATCGTCAGATCAAGAGGGCGCGAAAGTGGCTCATCGTATCCGATGACGAGACCTTTTGCTTCGAACATCAATTTACTTGGTGTCCGTGCTTGGAGGAAGTGGAACTCTGGTTTTGGACGCTCTTGCGCAAGTTCGATGACATCCATCTTATCGAGCTTCTTCTGACGTGACATCGCCATGTTCCGTGTCGAGACACGTGCCTTGTTCCGGGCAACGAAGTCCTTCAACTCGGAGATTTCCTGCTGTTGACGCTTGAACGCAGACTCGAGTTGCTTTTTCTTCGCTTCATGGATCGTGACGAAGTTGTCGTAATCGCCGACATAACGATTCAATTCTTGATTTTCCATATGATAAATCAAGTTGATGACGCTGTTGAGGAATGGAATATCGTGCGAAATCAAGATGAACGCATTCTCATATTCATTCAAGTAGCGTTTCAACCATTCGATATGCTGGACATCGAGATAGTTGGTCGGCTCATCAAGTAAGAGAATGTCTGGTTTTTCAAGAAGGAGTTTGGCAAGCAGGATTTTCGTCCGCTGTCCACCACTGAGCTCTTGTACATCCCGGTCGAGTCCGATCTCATCAAGACCAAGACCGCGCGCGATTTCTTCGACTTTTGCATCGATCGTATAGAAGTCGTTATTCGTCAGAATGTCCTGCAAGACGCCGACTTCTTCGAGCATCTTTTCAAGTTCTTCTGGCTCGACTTCGCCCATTTTACCGTACAAATCATTGATTTCCTGTTCGATGTCGAACATGTACTGGAATGCACCTTTAAGTGCATCGCGGATTGTTAATCCTTTTTCAAGGACAGCGTGCTGATCCAAATAACCGACGCGTACATGCTTCGCCCATTCGACTTTTCCTTCATCTGGCTCAAGTTGCGACGTAATGATGTTCATGAACGTCGATTTTCCTTCACCGTTCGCACCGACGAGACCGATGTGCTCGCCTTTTAACAGGCGGAAGGAGACATTTTCGAAAATGGCGCGGTCACCGAATCCGTGACTTAAGTTAGATACCGTTAAAATACTCATAATTACTCCTTATTTCATGAATTCCTGTGACTTAGACGCCTGTCCGTTTTTTCTGGTTGTTTGCTTTTTTCGTCTGTTGGCTCGTCAATTGTTTCGTTTGTGTTCCTTGTAAGCCAGTCGGACGTTTTGTTTGCGCTTGTTTTTTTGCTTTCAAGCGTTCGATCATTGCCTCTTGCAACGATAGTTTTTTTGGTTGTTCACTCATGTTCGTTCACCTCGATTGATTCGTTCTTACTTTCTAGTATGCCAAAAAAAACGTCTCTTGGAAATGAAGAGACCTGATTTTACATCTCAAAGTGTATCGGCGAGATAGACGACGTAACAATTCCGGTCGATATCGATTTCACAGCTGTCACGCTCAAAAATACCGTGGCCTTCGACTTCGATCTTGTCTTTGATCAAAAAACGCATCGCTTGGATGTGATTCGGAACCGTTGATGTCTTTAGGAGCGGTTGAGCGCTGTCGGACAAATACTGTCTGAACTCGATATGAATTTGGTGCGGTGGATAAACGCGTTCTTCTGTCGCACGCGGTGATGCCTTGATATGATCGACGATCAATTGATCGTAATCACCTGCCATCTCATTGGAACGAAGCTCGTATTGATGTCCTTCGATGATATGAAATTCACAGAGTTGGTGGGCGATGATCTCTTCCGGTTCGATCGCATAGCGATCATATTGATAGATCGGATGGAATTCACCATTTTCTTCAACATAGTAGGCAAGTGACATGAGTAAATCCTCCTTTTCATTCTATAGATACTATTACCACCTTCAAGGAAAAAAAGTTCCGGCAGAACAAAGAAACTTTTCTCTCCAAAAAAGCGTATACTATCCATAACGAGAGTAAAAGGAAAGGGGACTGAGACGGTGAATTGGATGAAACAAGCGACACTAGCTGCAACACTGTTGATCGGAACGACACTGAGTGGGTGTGGATCGGATGATGCACGAGCGGAACGACCAGATGATCCGGATTGTGATGACTATGAGTATGATAATGATGAAGGCGTTTGGTACTGTGATGATAGTTCATCAACCCATTCAGGATACTATTACTGGGGTGGTAGTTATTTCGCATCACGTGCCTTGATGCATAGTGCGATGCGAACAAAAGGGTATACGCCGAAATCAAAAGAAGTAAAGAGTTATAACACGAAGACAAAGGGATTCGGAACAGGCTCATCTTCCGGCTTTTTCGGCGGATGAGTAGACGACAAACCTTTTACGGAGACATCGATCGTTTTTGGGATGTGCTAGACGGGGAACCGTACGCTGTGACGGAAGTCATGCCCATCTCGGAAGAACGAATCGACCAACTGCATATCGCGGCGCAAGAAGTTTACAAGATATTTGAAAAAGTACTTCCGATTCTTCGATCGATGGATGATGAGGCACTGCTAGAGCTTGGCTTCCCGTCTGAGAGTCTCGCTTTTTTACGACTCGAGACGATGCGACCGTTGACCGTCATCGGACGCTTTGATTTCATTGCGACGACAGATCGTATTTCACTCATGGAATGGAACGCGGATACGCCGACTTTCATCAAGGAAGTATTCGAAGTCAATGATGTCGTAGCGGAAAAACAAGGTTTTGAACGGGTCAACGATGGGGAAAACAAATGGCTGAAGGCAACTGTCCGTCGTGCGATCGAAGCCGCGACACATCGGACGAAACAGCATCCGCATGTCGTCTTCACCTCACATGGTGACCATGTCGAGGATCGGTTGACGGCTGAGTATTTGCAGTCGTTTTGGGATGAGGCGACCTATTGTCCACTTCATGCATTAGAGATTCGTCCGGAAGAAGGTCTGTACGATGAGGCAGGTAAAAGAATCGATATCTTATATCGTCAAACCTTTCCGATCGAGATGGCCTTACTTGACCGGGATGAAGACGGAAGAAATTTAGGACAATTACTCCTGCAACTCGTCGAGACAGGGCGACTCGAAATCATCAACCCGCCGTCTGCCTTTTTAATGCAAGCCAAGTCAGTTCTTGCATTGATCTGGATGTTGCATGAAGCCAATCATCCGTACTTGAGCGAAACGGACCACATGACGATTGCGCGTTATTTTTTACCGACGTACTTATCCGCTGATCCATTCATTTCAAGCCAGCGATCATTCGTTAAAAAACCGATTTTCGGGCGTGAGGGAGATACCGTCACGGTCCATGATGGACACGGAAATATCATGTTAAAGAACGAACAGCATACGTTTCGTGATCAACCGGCTGTTTATCAAGCGTATCAAGAACTACCGACGTACTCACTTCAGGAAGAGGGAGAAGTCGCGTATATGTACGGTGTCTTTATTTTAGGAGGAAGATCAAGTGCGATCGGTGTACGTGCCGGAGAACGGATCACTGGAAACCGTTCTTATTTCGTACCAATTGGTCGATAGCATGAAGGAGGGAGAAACGTATGAGAGCAGCAATTTTAGGAGCATCTGGTCTAGTCGGACAAGAACTCGTGGATCGTTTGTTGGCAGAAGATGCATATAGCGAGGTACATGTTCTCGTTCGTCGCCCGATGCGCCGTTTTCATCCGAAATTGGAAGAATGGGTGATTGATTTTGATCGTGTGACAGAAATCGAATTACCTGTCGTCGACCATGTCTATTGTGCACTGGGCACGACGATCAAACAAGCAGGATCGCAAGAGGCATTTCGTTTGGTTGACTACACATATCCGATTGAACTTGGCCGTGAATTGTTAGACCTCGGGGCGACACGATTTGCCTTAATTTCGGCGCTCGGTGCCCATCCGAATGCCAAAACCTTCTACAATCGCGTAAAAGGGGACACGGAAAACGGATTACGTGTACTGGGGTATGACGCGTTATTGATTTTTAGACCATCCTTGTTATTAGGGGATCGTGATGAATTCCGCTTAGGCGAACAAGCGGCTGCGAAAATTTCGACGGTCTTACGCCCCTTGTTGAAGCGGAGCGCCATTGCTCCGATCGAAGCTGGTCAAGTCGCTGCGGCGATGATCCGTGAAACGTTACATGCACCGCCTGGAATTACAATCATCGAATCGAAACAGATGCAATCCTGAGCAGTCGAGTAGTCGACTGCTCTTTTTGTTATTCTTGTAACGTAAATAATATTTGACTCGTCAAATGATTTGCGGTTGAATGGTAAAGTGCTGTCTCATATATAAAAAAAGAAGTGAGACAATTCAGGCAAAACAGTGTATTCGTATCCTATCTGTTTCGTCACGCTTATCGTTTGGGGAAAGCGGGAAAAGATGATGGATTATGCACTTATTTAGGATTGATGAAAGGAGCCGATCATATGGCAGAGTTTGATCGCGATCAGGTCTATAAGACCGTTCCGCAAAAAGGATTCTTCGGGAATCCGAAAGGGTTGTTCACCCTCTTCTTCACTGAGTTTTGGGAGCGTTTCTCCTACTATGGCATGCGTGCCATCCTTATCTTCTACATATACGATTCAGTTGCCAACGGTGGTCTAGGTATCGATAAGACGACAGCTGCATCTATCATGGCCGTTTATGGTTCGCTCGTCTACATGTCAGGGATCATTGGGGGATGGGTAGCTGACCGTTTACTCGGTACGTCACGGACCGTCTTTTATGGTGGTATCTTGATCATGCTAGGACATATCGTCCTTGCTTTACCAGCAGGCATTACAGCCCTCTTCATCTCGATGGGACTCATCGTCATCGGTACTGGTTTCTTGAAACCGAACGTATCGAATATCGTCGGTGACTTGTACAGCAAGACGGATAACCGCCGCGATGCTGGTTTTAGTATCTTCTACATGGGGATCAACGCTGGTGCATTCCTCTCACCACTCGTCGTCGGTGAAGTGGCTGACCGCGGTGGATATCACGCTGGTTTCGCACTCGCTGCCATCGGGATGTTCGCAGGACTTGTCGTCTTCGTCTTGACGAAAAAGAAAAACCTTGGTCAAGCGGGTACGTACGTCTTGAACCCATTAAAAGGGGACGAGAAAAAACGTTTCATCACGATCGCATCAATCGTTGTCGTCGTGATTGCTGTACTCGGTGTAGTTGCATCGATGACAGGACTGTTGACGATTTCTCGTTTTACTTTAATGGTCACGATTCTCGGGATCTTGATTCCGATCGCTTACTTCACAGTCATGCTTCGTAGTCCAAAGATCACGGATGATGAGCGCTCACGTTTGATTGCGTATATTCCGTTGTTCATCGCAGCAGCGATTTTCTGGGCAATCCAAGAACAAGGTTCATACGTCCTCTCCATCTTCGCAAGTGAACGGACGAACCTTTCATTCTTAGGATTTGAGATTCAACCGGCATTCTTCCAATCGTTGAATCCGCTCTTCATCATCGTATTAGCACCTGTTTTTGCGAGCTTCTGGGTCAAACTCGGTGACCGTCAACCAACGACGATGCAAAAGTTCTCGTTTGGTCTTCTGTTCGCCGGACTTTCGTTCATCGTCATGACACTACCAGGTATCCTGTTCGGTGTGGAGACGTCAGTTAGTCCACTCTGGCTTGCACTGAGCTTCTTCCTCGTCGTCATCGGTGAGCTCTTCTTGTCACCAGTCGGTCTATCGGCAACAACAAAACTGGCGCCGGCAGCCTTCTCAGCGCAAACGATGAGTCTGTGGTTCTTGACGAACGCAACGGGTCAAGCGGTCAACGCACAAATCGTTAAATACTACACGAATGACACAGAGATTTTGTACTTCGGTATCACGGGTATCGTTGCCGTCATCTTCGGATTACTCTTGTTCGCTTTCGCACCAAAACTTCAAAAATACATGCGCGGTATTCGCTGATGCATGAAAAAAAGACGCTTTCTCAATCGAGAAAGCGTCTTTTTATTAATCATTCGTCCGGATATGGCGTAACCCTTCTGCGAGCAAGGCGACCAATGTTCCGAGGACGAGACCGTTTGACATCAGGGTCGTCACGAGTGGCGGTAAATCAGCCGTTGCCCCTTTCGGTAGTAACAACGCACCGATGCCGACGAGGACCGGGAGACCGACCGTGATCATCGCCGTTTGACGATTCAAGTCGCGGGCTGCTTCCGTGACGCCGATGATCGCCATCCCGGCAACAATCGGTGCGACCATCGCATAACCGACGGCAACGGGGATTTTAGCGATCAACCCGACGAATGGTGTCACGATACTGAGGAAGAGACACGTGATGTTCGCATAGACGAATGCTTTGCGGTCCGTGTTATCTGTTGAAGCAATGAAACCAGCCGTTCCGGAAATGGCGACAGGACCGACCGTACCGAACAAACCAGCGAAGAGTTGTCCGATACCAGCCGTGATACCGGCTGTTCCGACTTGTCCTTTGACGGTTTCACCACGCTTGGCACTGATGATCCGTTCGATGACTTTAATGTTTGCTAAGACGTTCGTCATTAACAACAACGAGATGATGAGAGCTGTCGGTAATAAGCTCCAGTCGACATGAATACCGCCGAACGGCAACAAGCTCGGTAAAGTGAACAGTGGACCATCGAAACTTGGCATCTCGGCACGACCGATCAATGCAAACATGCTCCAACCGACGAGTAGCGTGATTAATAAAGCGTACTGGCGTAAGCGATCACTTCGTTCTAAATAAAGCGAGATCAAGACCGTCAGAATCGAGATGACGGCAGGTAATACTTGAATTCGTCCATCCTCGATATTGAGCAATCCTTTCATGACGGATCCGGACAGTTGTGCCGACAGCAGTAGCATGTAGACACCGATGACTTGCGGTGTAAAAAGAGGGACTAAGCGCCGTAAGACACCCGTCATCGTCAAGACGATACAGATGATACCGCTGAGTAGGAGTAAGAATCCAAGCGACTGTAACGTGTTTGAATAACTGCCGTACAATGTGACACCAATCGACGAATAGAGGGCAAATACACCCCACCAAATTCCAGCAGGACCTTCCATGATCGGTAGACGGTGTCCGAGCAGGACTTGAAAGAGACTTAAGATGGCAAATACGAATAGACAACGAGATAAGAAGGAAAGCGTCTCGGCACCCGAGAGTTCAAACGATGCTGCGATGGCAAGGGGCGGGGCAATGTTAGTACAGATGATGAATAAAAACCATTGAATCGTAGACACAAGGGTACGCGGCAAAACGTGAATCTCCTTTCGAAAAAACAATATTGGTTTCATCTTAAACCAATTCATGAAAAAGCGATAGGGATGCTTACAATGACTGAAAATTCTAATATTTGTTCTCATATGTGATTTAACACATAATATGGGGTATAACGGTAACGGGAGGGAATGAAATGAAAAAATGGAGTATAAGAATCATTGGAACGATTGCTGCGCTGTTGGCACTGCTCGTATTTGCATTCATGATCTGGGCGCAGTTCGATTATGATGCGTCTCCCCAAGCGATATCTTACGTGGAGACAGCTACACCACGTGAAGTGATATTTGGAAAAAAGACGAGTGACGTCGGATTCATCTTTTATCAAGGGGCAAAAGTCGATACAGCGGCCTACAGTTATTACGGCAAGCAACTAGCGAAAGACGGGCGCTTCGTCGTCATCCCAAAGCTACCGTTTCGGATTGCGTTGCTTGACTCAAGCGAAGGACTCGATGTCATCGAGGAGTATCCGCAGGTCAAAAAATGGTATCTGATCGGGCATTCGCTCGGTGGAAGCGCAGCTTCGACGATCGTCGAACAACATCCGAAAATTAAAGGAATCGTTTTCCTCGCGTCCTATCCGATTGATTCGATTAATGTGCCCTCGTTGACGATTTATGGTGGACGAGATGGTGTCTTACCAGTCGCTGATATCGAAAAAAGTAAACAGGACGTTCGAAAAGATGCGGTATTCCATGAAATCAAGCAAGGGAACCATGCGAACTTTGGTATGTACGGTCGACAAAAAGGGGATAACAGCAGCCCATTAACGCCAAAAGAACAACAGGACGAGTCGTTAGATGAAATCAAACGATTTATCGATACACCTTAATCAATTCTCTAGTGAATAAACGACTCATCAATCAAATGAAAAGGATGGAGAGATTCTGGCACTGGGTCCGGAATCTCTCCATCCTTATTTCTACTGAGTCATCGATTCAATTCAAGCGATGAGCGACTTCGTCGAGCGTTGGCAAAGCAGCCATCGCGCCTTTGACGGAAGCAGCAAGTCCGCCTGAAATCGCTGCGAATCGACCGATGTCGCGAAGTTCATCTTCAGACCAATCAAACGAAAAATCGCGTAACGCACACTGGTAGAGTAAACCGGACATGAAGGCATCTCCAGCTCCTGTCGTATCGATTGCGTCGACCGTAATCGCATCGATGACAGCCATCGCACGATCCGTATAGAGAATCGATCCTTCACTTCCTCGCGTGATGGCAAGAAGACGAATCGGATATTCAGCTAACAATTCAGCAGCCCCGTCATCAAGATTCGTTTGTCCAGTTAGAAACGTCAATTCTTCCTCAGCAAGTTTGACGATTTGTGCATCCGGTAGGACAGACCGGATCGTCGTCCGCGCTTCGTCAAGATTCGGCCATAACGACTCTCGTAAGTTCGGATCGTAAGAGACTGGTACTTGGTGTGCTTTTGCACGTGCGATGGCTTTTCGTGTCGCATTGACGGATTCTCCAGTAATCAAAGAGATCGAACCGATGTGTAATAAATCGACGGACGTGAAATCCTCCGGTACATGTGTTTCGTGGAATTGCATATCAGCGCGCTCCGCGTTGATGAACTCGAACGACCGCTCTCCATCCTGACCGTTTGTAACGAGCACAAGTCCTGTTTTTTGCGTCGAATCGTGGACGAGATGATCGGTACGAACACCATAATGATGTAACGTATCTTTCAAGAAGTGTCCCATCGAATCATCACCGACAGCTCCAAGAAAATAACTATCAGCGCCTAATCGAGCGAGTCCGACAGAGACATTGGCAGGAGCACCTCCAGGATTTTTTTGAAACGTCATGTTTTCAGCATCAAGAGGAATCAAATCAATCAATGCTTCCCCTAAACTAAAGATTTTCATACGTAGAACTCCTTTCAAGATCCGGACGAATCCGTTCGATGTGTAAAGCCATATAGCCGATTTCTGATTCAGGTACACGTGTATCGAGTTCGACAGTCAACCAATTGCCCATTTGACTCGCACAGGCATAAGCCTCGGCATAACGTGTTTTGACGGCAGATAAAATCACATCATCCATGTCGTGTAAGGTTTCTCCTTGTTCAATCCGGGCGAGGACCAATTTCATGTGCGTAAAGAAACGATAATACGTCATCGATGAGGTCTCGATCGTTTGTCCAAAAAAGACTTCGATCTGTTCGCGTAGTTCATTGAGCAACGTCACGGTCTGCAACGCAGTGGCCATATTCGGATGCGTTTGGCGTGCATTGTATAAGTGAAGCGCGATGTTCGCAGCTTCTTCTTTCGGTAGCGTGACCTGTAAGGCACGCTCGATTTCAAGAACTGCCCATTCTCCGATCGCATACTCCGGTCCATACAAAAGGCGAATCTCTTCTGCCAATCGATTATGCACGACGAGTTGTTCACGTGCTAATCGTACGGCATGAGCAAGGTGGTCCGTCAGACTGACGTGAATATAGTCATGAAACGGCGTTTGGAGCTCACCTTCTGCATGTGAGATGATGCGTTCCGATAAATCAATGATCTCAAGTGGTGTCGTTGTCAGAATCTCTTTGAACTGTTCTGCATTTTCAAATGAAGGGATGAACATTTTTTCGATCTTCGTCGCTTGAATCGGATCTTTTTTCTTTTTTCCAAAAGCAATGCCTGGTCCCATGACGATGCGTTCCTGTCCATTTTCTTTGACGACAACAGCGTTGTTATTGAGGATCTTATGAATAATCAGCCTGACGTCCTCCTTTCCGATCTTTTCTTTTATTATAAAGCGAACTTCAGCGCTTTGCGAACCGACAAATGCGACCACCGAGCCCGAGGACTCGGTTTGGTCGCATGAAGGATTAAGCAGCAACGTCCGTTTCTTTTTGTTTCCGTGCATCGAGACGCATCAAGACGACAGTCGAGATGAAAGCAGTGACGACTGCAATGGCGAACCCGACGAGATAGTTGATCAAGTTTGACGCACCGAGTGGCGCGACGATCGCAATCATCGGAATTCCAGTTAATCCATAAGCGTTCGCAGCGACTTGTGTCAAGACGACATAACCGCCACCGATCGCACCACCAATGGCACCACCGATGAATGGTTTTCCAAGACGTAAGTTGACACCGTAGATGACGGGTTCCGTGATTCCGAGAAATGCTGAGAACGCAGACGGTAGGGCGAGTGCTTTGAGTTTAACGTTCTTCGTCAAGAAGTAAACGGCAAGTCCGGCACCACCTTGAGCGACATTCGCCATCGACCAAATCGGTAAGAGGAAGTTCTTTCCGATACTCTTATCTGCAAGTAATCCTGCTTCAATAGCATGGAAACTATGGTGCATCCCTGTGATGACGATTGTCGAATAAAGTCCACCGAAGAGAAGACCGGCGACGACTGAGAACTGTTCATAGAAGAAGACGAGTACGAATGAAATGCCTTTTCCGAGTAACGTTCCGATCGGACCAATGACGATCAATGCCAGGAATCCAGTGACGAGAACCGTAACGAACGGTGTCACGAGTAAGTCAAGCGTTTCGGGTGTCCGTTTCCGGACTTGTTGTTCAATCTTTGCCATGACCCAAACGGTTAAGAGAACCGGGAAGACCGTTCCTTGATAACCGATCAACTCGATGTTCATTCCGAGGAACTTCATGACTTCCGGATCACTATTACCGAGCGTCCAAGGGTTTAAGAGGGACGGGTGTGTCATGATCCCCCCGATGACGGCACCGAGGTACGGGTTCGCACCGAATTCACGGGCTGCCGAGAAACCAATCAGGATCGGTAGGATGATGAAGGCAGAAGACGAGAACATATCCAGTAGTTGGACGATCGGTGAATCACCGTCAACCCAACCGAAGGCCTTAATCATACCGAGTAATCCCATCAAGAGACCGGCTGCGACGATTGCCGGAATGAGTGGAACGAAGACGTTCGAGAGCGAGCGAGCGAGTCGGGCGAACGGATTTAATTTTTGCGATGCAGCCTTTTTAACGTCGAGTGGTTCCTCGCCATCGACTTTTACACCGGCAAGTGGTGCAAACGCAGCAAATACCTTGTTGACGGTACCAGTACCAAAGATGATCTGGTATTGACCAGAACTTGAGAAGGCGCCGCTGACACCATCTAAGTCTTCAAGTGCTGCTTGATCGACCTTTGATTCATCATGCAAGACAAGACGTAAACGCGTCGCGCAATGAGCGGCAGTGATGATGTTCTCGCGTCCGCCGACGAGTTCGAGCACACGTTTAGCAGTTTGTTGATAATCCATCGGAAAAGTCCTCCTTTTTCATGAAACGTGCTGAATGAGACAAAAAAAGGCAAGACCGAACAACACCTCTCCTAACGAGGTGTCATTTCGGTCTTGCCAGCCGTACTGTCACAATCCGCACTATTGATTTGATTTCATCTTAAAGGAGAAAAGAAAGCGTTGTCAATACTTAATGTTCATTTTTTTGAATCTGAATATCGACCTCAACACCGTAGTGATCGGAAACGACGGGACCGTGAATCCCATCAAACACGACACCGACGCGTTCAACGTCAATTTTCCGATTCGATAAGACGAGATCAATCCGCAATCCTTGTTGATTGTCTTCCCATCCGTCGATGTTGCCATTAATCGTCTCAATTCCGACCGTTTCCTTAGCTAGCAGGAAGACGTCGTGTAATCCTCGTTGCATCATATAGTCATAACCTGTATTTCGTTCTAAGGCATCGTTGTTGAAATCACCGAGGAAGAATGTCCATTCGAGTGGATCCATCCGAGCCATCAAATGATTGAATTGTTCCTGGAACGGTTCGACTTCATCTGCCCACCAGCCAAGATGGCATGTATTGAACGTAATCGGTGTACCGTCGACTTGGATCGTCGCACGGACGATTTTTCGCGATTTCCAATCGAATGTATCTTGACTGCGGCTGACATAATAACTGTCCGATTTTAAGATTGGATGTTTCGTCAAAAGAGCGAGTCCTTCTTCATACTTATCATAGCCGATATGAGCAAAATCCCAGACGAGGGAGTAGGTTTGACCTTGTTCTTTTAACGCTTGCTGGATCAAATAGGCAAAGTTATCGTTGCGCACATCGTCATAGACGATCGGTGTGTCCATCAATTGACTCACTTCTTGTAGTGCGATGACATCATAATCTTGAGCGAGAATTTGTTGAACGATCTGGTTTAATTTTTCGAGTGGCTGTTCTTCCTGCCATGAATGACAGTTTAGTGTGAGTAGACGCATGAGTGGTCCTCCTGATTTTTCAAATAAGAAAGGTGAAACTCTTATAAAAGAGCTTCACCTTTAGGTAGTTCCCTAATCTCGCAGGTTTATGCGCCGATCCGGTCTTGGATATCTGATTTTAAGATATCGGCTTTTGGACCGTAGATGGCTTGCACGCCATTGTTCTTAAGGATCAGACCAAGTGCACCGTTTGCTTTCCAGTCTGCTTCTTTTGCAACAAGCGCTGGATCTTTGACAGTGACACGAAGACGCGTCATGCAGGCATCGACGTCCTCGATGTTTTGCTGTCCACCAAGCAAATCGATGATTTGTGAAGCTTGCGAACCGTCGGCAGGAGCTGATGTCGCAGCAGCCTCACCTGAAGCTTCAGTTGTAGATACGTTGATATCGTCAAGATAGTTCCCGTTACGACCTGGTGTCGCATAGTTGAACTTCTTGATGACGAAACGGAACGTGAAGAAGTTCAAGAAGAAGAAGAACACACAGACACCGATGAAGCGAATTAAATCACCAATTAATCCAGCTTTTGCAATCAATGGAATCCGCGTCAAGAGTTCGATCGCACCGAATGCGTGAATCCGAAGATGCATGACATCTGCTAGTGCGAAGGCAACACCCGTTAGCACGGCATAGATGACGTAAAGAACAGGAGCGATGAACATGAACATGAATTCGATTGGCTCCGTGACACCTGTCAAGAAGACTGCAAGTCCAGCAGATAAGAAGACAGGTTTGTATGCTTTCTTCTTATCTTCATCAACTGACATATACATTGCGACAGCAATACCGATCAATGAAGCAAGTGATGTGACGACTTGTCCTTCTTTAAAACGAGCAGGCACGACACTGTTGATCAAATCATTGTATCCTTGTGTGTTACCGGCTTGTTTTAAGTTAACAAGGTCAGTGATCCAAGCTAACCAAAGCGGATCTTGACCAGCAACCGTCGATCCTTGAGCAGCACCTGTCAGAATTTTGTACGTTCCACCGAGTTCCGTGTAGTTCATCGGGACAGTCAACATGTGATGAAGACCGAACGGAAGTAATAGACGCTCGAGTGTACCGTATACGAACGGTGCAATGATCGGTGCAGAATCACGTGATGAGGCAATCCAGCGACCGAAGTCATTCAATAAGCCTTGAACGAACGGCCAAACGAGTGATAAGGCGAATGCTGCAACGACTGATCCACCGATGACGACGAATGGAACAAAACGCTTTCCGTTAAAGAAGGCAAGCGCATCTGGCAATTTACTGAAGTTATAAAATTTATTAAAGAGAACGGCACCAAGGAAACCAGAGATGATTCCGACGAATACTCCCATGTTGAGAGCAGGTGCCCCTAAAACTGAAGTGAAATAATCTTTTACGATGAGCTCAGAACCAAGCAATGAATCGACCGTTGCTTTTGGGTCCGCGATCATGTCAGCGTTGACACCGAAGATAGCTCCTGTGACGCGGTTGATCAAAATGAAGGCGAGTAACGCTGCGAACGCACCACCAGCACGTTCTTTTGCCCATGACCCACCAATCGCGACGGCGAATAAGACGTGAAGGTTCGTAATGATGGCCCAACCTAAATCTTCAACGATTCGAGCAATCGTTTGCATTAACGCGATATCGCCTCCATACATGCCGATCAGTTTCCCGACCGAGATCATGATTCCTGCAGCAGGCATAACCGCGATGACGACCATCAACGCTTTACCGAGTTTTTGCCAAAAATCGAACGAAATAGCATTTTTCAAGATCATTCACTCCTTTTTATCTCTTTTTCTCTAATATGTGTGTAAGAACAGTGCAATAATGTAAGCGATTAATGCAACCGTTTGCATATAGAATTGTAAGCGATAACTTTTTAAAAAGCTAGTGTTTTATAAGAAAAATATTTGAGATTTTATTTTGATTAAAAATTGATAGTTCGGAAAGGTATTCAGATTTAAAAAAAGTGGGAATAAGACTACAGTGAACGTTGTCTAGTTTTAAAAGAAGAAAGGATGTTTGAAGCGGATGAAAGAAGGGATTCAACCGATCAGACAGTACGGACAGCGGATTCGTACGTTACGAGAACGTCATCAGTTAGATCAAAATACATTAGCAGCGTTAACTGAGACGACACCTGAGATGATCCAGCGTATTGAAAGTAGCATTGCCCATCCCTCATTTTCAATGATTGAGCGACTGGCCCGTGTCTTACATGTCCCTTCGGATCACTTAATTCGGCATATCTGGCCACCTGAGGTCATCCGTCAGCAGGATAGCACGTCCTTGATCGACCTTCCATCTAGTTGATGGGCATCAAAAAGGAGGAACAAAGGGATTTCTTCTTGTAGATTGTAAACAAATGGGCTGACTCAAAAAATGACGCGTCTTTTCACGCCCTTTCCTCAGGCGAGACACAAGCCAGTTTTCCCACTCTATTCGAGCAGAAAAACGGGTCTTGTTTGTCTCTGACAGCGCAAAATCGCGCTTTTTCCTGTAGGAGTGGCGTGTAACGCGTCATTTTTTTATATGATGATTTGTCAAATTAAGTGCAACACTTCTTCCGTGAAGACCTCGTATGCAGTTTTCCAGTTGAGACATTTCCTCGGTCTGCCATTAA
>NZ_JACSNE010000012.1:0-83444 GCF_018619035.1 Exiguobacterium sp. s168
AAGATACCGGATTCCCTGAGTGGAAATCCGGTATCTTCGTCTTAAACTGTTCAATACGATACAAAGTATTGAAGTTTTTCAGTGGCCTCGACGCATCCACTGCCTTTTTCGTATCTCATTTTTAAAACGGATTATAAAAGCGGTTGCCATCATAGAAAGTGATGACGAATGACAAAACCGTCAAAAGTAGCACACAGCCGATCGCGACATAATCGATTCGTGTCATCGTCTGTTGGTTATACCACGTCCGCTTTCGTCCGGCACCGAATCCACGGAGATCCATCGCATTACTGACGGTCTCAATCCGCTCCAAACTCGTAAACAGCAAGGGAAGTAAAATCTGGATACTATTACGCGCCCGTTGCCAAAGCGAACCGCGTGAGACAGCAATTCCCCGTGCTTCCTGGGCATTCGCGATCGTCCGAAAATCCGCTTGTACGTCTGGAATGTAACGGAGTGCTAAGGAAACCGCAAAGGCGATTTTATACGGGACACCAATCCGATTCAATGAAGAAGCGAATTCCGTCGGATGGGTCGTGACGAGAAACAACACAGCAATCGGAACGATCACACTGTATTTTAAGATGAGATTAAACAGATAAAACAACTGTTCTGCCGTTACCGTAAAGCGCCCGATGCCTTCAAATAAGACGTGGCGCGATCCGTAGATCGCTACGCCTTGCTCTGGTTCAAATAGATAAACGGCGAGCGCATTAATCAAAACGAATAGCGCTGTAAAGATCAAGACGAAGCGGACTTCCCGAAACTGGATACGCGACAATCGGAATAACACGATACTGACTAACCCCATTACAAGTAAGACACGTGTATCATAGGTGAACATCGTTGCTGTCGTAAATAATAAGAATCCGATCAGTTTCGTCGTTCCCGTCAATCGATGAATCGGTGACGTTTTTTCAATATAGCCAAGCATTTCTACAGCCATTGTTCCCGCTCCTTTCGCTCCGCCGTAATCACGGACTCGACGAATCGTTCCGGATCGACTTCGAGGTGTTGCGCTAGCGTAAAGAGCGATGTTTGTTTTAAATGGGCATGATGCAGCAATTGTTCTTGATTCAGCAGTCCAAATGATGGTCCAGCATAACGGATACGCCCAGCTTGCACGAGGCAGACTTGATCGCTGTATTCTAAGACGAGATGCATGTCGTGCGTGATGATGAGTAACGTCATTCCGCCCTGCTTCAATCCTTCTAAAAAGTCCATCATATCCGAATAATGCCGATAATCTTGACCGGCTGTTGGTTCATCGAGAATCAAGATATCCGGTCGTCGAACGAGAATCGAAGCAATCGTCACTCGTTTCTTCTGACCAAAACTCAGTGCTTGGATCGGCCAATTACGAAACGGATATAATCCGCAACGACGTAATGTCTGCTCGAGACGCTCGTTTTCTTCCGCCTCACTCAGTCCGAGCGCCTGCATCCCGTAGCGGATTTCCTCCTGCACGAGGTGCTTCGAAATCATATGATTCGGATTTTGCAGAACGAATCCGATCGTTCCTGCTCGCTCTGCGATCGATTGGTTCGTGATGTCGATTCCGTCAAGCAGGATCCGACCACCTGTCGTCCGTTGGTAACCACTCAACACTTTCGCAAGCGTGGATTTTCCGGCACCATTCTGACCAACGATCGTCGTCAGTGTTCCTTTTTGAAAAGTCGCCGTCACATTCTCAAGCACCGGCGTTCCTTGACGATAATGAAACGCCAACTGATTGAGTTCAAGCAATGAAGTAGAGGTTGCAACCTCTTTTTGGGGTGCTTTCTCTAAACGCTCTAACACGTTCGTCTGGTTGAATCGCTTTAAAAAGGGATCGATGCGGCTCGGCTGATCTGAAGGTTGAACGGCAAGCCCAGCCCAGCGTGCGGCACTGACATAGAGAGGTTCACGCAAGATCGCTTCTTGCAGTTTTCCGTTACTTAAGATGACATCCGGATGATCATCAGCGATGATTTCGCCATCGACCATGACGATGATGCGGTCAAACGGAATGACGAGTACATCCTCGATCCGATGTTCGACGACAATCAATGTGCGATTCGTATCACGTTGCAGTCGATCCATAAGCGTCATCGCCTCTTGTCCCGCTACTGGATCGAGATTCGCGAGCGGCTCATCAAACAGTAAGATGTCCGCATCTTCGACGAGGACTCCGGCTAATGCCGCCCGTTGTCGTTGTCCTCCTGATAGATCATTCAATCGTGCTTGCAAGAGCGTCTCGACATCCGTCATCCGTGCGACACGTTCGACGATCTCCTGCATTTCCGGTCGCCCAGTCTGTTTATTTTCGAGCGCAAAGGCGATGTCTTCGCCAACCGATAAACCAACGAACTGCGCATCTGGATCCTGTAACACCGTTCCAATATGCAGCGAACGATCAAATAACGATAACTCCCGGGCATCCTGATCCTTGATCAGGACCTGTCCTTCCCACGTTCCCGGGTACGAGAACGGAATCAACCCATTGATGCACTGGGCGAGCGTACTTTTTCCTGAACCCGACGGTCCCACGATTAAGATGCGTTCGCCTGCTTGAATCGTTAACTGAATCTGTCGGAGTGTCGGTTCCGACTGACTCCGATATGTAAATGAAAAATCCTGAAATTCGATTACGTTTGTCATGTCCTTCTCCCCCCAAGCTAAATGAGCTATGATCCTGCCGTCTCTTCGCACAGGATCATAGCTCATTCGGTCAAGCTTCGCGTTTCAAGCTGCCTGCTTTACTTCTTGTTTTCGCATAGGTGACGAGCAACAACGTTCCAATGACACCGACCGTCAAGATGTTCGATGTCGCAGCGACAGCCCCTTGGACGAAGACTTTGTTCGCTGGCTCCGTGTAAATTAAGATATCGAGTACCGGTGCAATGATGATCCAACCGATCGCTTGCACGATGGCTTGTGTGACATTGAATAAGACGATTTTACGTGTCGTCAATCCGCCTTCTTCTAGACGAATCCGGTTAGCGATCAATCCGATGCCAAAGCCGACGAACCCGGATACGATGACCCAGCTCCACCACGGGGATCCATATAAAATCGCATCTTTTAATCCATGACCGATTAAACCAATCAAACCGGCTGTGACTGGTCCGAACAAAACTGCCATGAATGCGAGAAATGCATAGGATGTCTCGATTGACGTGTTCGGTACGCCTGTCGGAATCACAGCGAATCGACTTAAAATGATGAATACTGCTGCTCCGATCCCGGTTGCGACGATCTGTTTTGTCGTAAATCCTTTCATGTTCGATCTCCTCCTTTAATATGTTGTACGTTAACACTCCAATCATTTCCGATTCCAACCTCAAATGCATGCGCAAACGAACCTTGATTCAAGGCAAGAGCAATCTGATCCAGCGAGTTGATGTAGACGACGCCTGAACCAACCGGCACATCGGCGAACGAATGACCAAAGAGCAGTGTTTGTTCGTAAACAATCCGTTCTCGGTACGAAATCGTTACCTTGACGTGGCTACCGATGTCGAGACCCGCCTGACGAACGAGAGCGACCGGAATATTCGTCCAGACATTTCCGAAGCGAACATCGAGAATCTCGACGATACCGGTAACACCGGTATCTGACGACGAGGCAAGTGTCCGGTCGAGCAAGACGATGTCCGAAGCAGGTAAAACGGGTCCTACTTCCTCGAAGGTGATGACATGGCTCGATAACCGAGCACCCGTGAAGGCAAAGATATCTCGTCCGTGAAACGTATACGATTCACCCATTCGAGGTAAGCGATGCCGTCGATCATCGAGTTGCCTCACTTCAGCAATGTATCCGGCTTGCCAAAGATGCGTCAACGTTCCGTTATCTGGTGTGATGATGTATTGATTCGCATGCGTCCGCGCGACGACACTCTTTCGACTCGATCCGACACCTGGATCAACGACAGAAACGAACACCGTTTGCTCCGTCCAGTACGGTACCGTCTGCAGTAACCGATAGGACGCTTCCCAAATGTGGAAGGGCGGAATGTCGTGCGTCAAATCAAAAATCCGAATCTCTGGATTGATGCTATGCGCAACCCCATACATCGCACTCACTGCCCCGTCACTCACGCCAAAGTCTGATTGCAATACCAATGCTTCTGCCATCTCGTCATCCTCCTCCTGCGCGGACGTCCCCACAAAAAAGACACCACGCCCTTATCTCTCAGGACGTGATGTCTGATCACGTGGTACCACCTTCGTTCATGGCTCAACTCACGTTCAGCCACCTCTAGGAGTACGAGACTCCCTGGAATGCTAACGGTATCCGTCCTACCGGTCGGTTCTACTGATGAACACGGTTCACGTTCTTCCGACTGCTCCGGGACCATCTTCAAATGACGAAATCGTCTCATTTCCAGCAACAGAGACTCTCTATCGATTTCTGATCACTTTACTCTTCCCGTCTACGCATGCAGATTTAGTTGTCTGAAAATTTAAATTAATAGTACAACCGTTTCATTCCTGACGCAAGGTTTTTTACTCAGAAATTTTTAAATTCGTCGTCCGGATCGTTCCCCATGGTGACACATCCGCACGGACTTCCAGTGCTTTTGCTTTTTCATATTGTTTTCCGCTTCCCTGTTCGACATAATACTGCGTCAATTGTGGAATCGACACGTATTGATCGTAATAGTCGCCGGCGACACTTCCAAAGAATCGTTCATTCGAAATCCGGTCGATTTGAGCATAACCAGAAGCATCGGTCTTGAAGCTGACATAGACACGCCCATTTTGAATCGTCGGACCTGGTTTTAAATCCGGATACTGCAGCATCACGTATTCGCCGTAAACGGGATCAAACGGATCAAACGGTTCTGCCCGAAAACGGTACGATGTTCCGAACCAGGAGGTCGCAAAAAAACTGACAATCAACAGACCGACGACGCACGTCTGCAATACGGGCATGAGATAGCGTTTCATGACGCCACACCTCCTCTACGGCGTAACCACCATAAGATACCGGATAATAGGAAGATGAGTAGCGCACCGATGAGGAAAAATAAGGACATGTTCAACCGATCCCACGCATAGATGACGTATATCGCGATTTGAACGAGAATGAAATAGAGAAAGGCTGGCCAGACGACCGCATGACGGCGTTCTTGATACAACAAATAGACTAGCGCCGATATTTCAAAAAGGATGGCGAGTAGAATTGCCTGTTCATCGAGCCACAGGACTCCGACGAATCCAAGCGGAACGATAAACAATAAGGAGCGACGTTTTTGATAGAGGAAAATTCCTAATCCGATGGATACGATAGCTAGCAGAATCGCTTCTGTCATAGATGGTAATGCGGCATTTGATTCCGCACGTACAGACAGATAGACGATCGAACTGATGGCAGCAACGACCAGATAGACCATTTCGACGATCCGACGATTGGACTCCTCACGAACAAGCCAGAGAACTGGAACGAGTAAAAATAGCGTCCAGACCGGCCACAGGAATCCGTCATATGATACAAGGAGAAACAAGGAGAGACCACTGAAGAAGAGAAACAGCCAGCTAAACAAAAGCGATGGCAGACGTTGGCTGAAGTAAAACCAACTGAACGACAGCACGACCATCAGACCGAACGATATCCAGTCGAGATAACTCGCCTGTTCTTGACCAAAACCACCGAGACTCGTGAAGATCGTCCATCCGGAAAGGAAGGCGACGACACCGTATGCTTCATGACGCCAAAGCACATAATGCGCTAACGCGGCGACAAACACACACCATCCGAGTAATGATCCTTCCATCGGCAAGTGGAAACTTTGAACAACGACGAGAATCGAGGCGCCAAACGCTAGGATTCCACCGATTCGGAAGACAATCGGATGCAACATACTCCGACGTTCCGAAAGATCCGCCATGACGTAACAGCTCCACATGAGTGCTACGACAAGTCCGATTTTCCATCCGACCGGCATGACTTGCCAGTTGGCGGCTAAAAAGCTGAACACAGCCAATACGACGAACGTACCCCCTACAATCAACAAGAGCGGTAGACGTTGCTTTTCCTTACGATTGTTCTCGTAATCGACGATTCGTTTGACGGTTGCTTCGTCCAAAAGCCCCGCTTCACTCCACTCTCTCATCTTGCGTAACTGCTTCATCGCACCCACCTCCTTCGAAGTGTTTAGATATTTATTAAATTCCCGATTTAGTACCATCTCAAGCCCGGATTCACAAGGATTCCAAGCTATTTGTTCAGTTCGTCACAAAATGGTGACAGACAAAAAAAGCAAGGAAGACTAGCTTCCTTGCTTTGTATAATCGATGGCTTAAACACGGAAACGGGCAACGAGAACCTGTAATTCTTCCGCCATATCGGATAATGCTTTGGCTGATTGCGAAATCTCTTCCATCGCACTCAACTGTTCTTCTGTCGTCGCTGCGACTTGTTTCGACGCCGATGAATTCTCTTGCGCGATATGTGCGATTTCGGTTGCAGAGGCAGAAACCTCTTGAACGTTCGCTGCGATTTCCTCGACAGTTGCTGTCACATCTTCGATTCGCGGTGTCATCTCTTGCGTCCGTTCGAGAATCTTCTGGAATCGTTCTGCTGATGCTTCTGTCGTCGATAAACCGGCTTTCGTCTGTCCTGATACTTCTTTCATCATCGTGACTGACTGATCTGTCTCCTGCTTGATGTTTTGAATCAGCTGTGCAATCTGCTTCGTTGAATCCTGTGACTGCTCTGCTAGTTTACGCACTTCACTTGCAACGACGGCAAAGCCTTTTCCGTTTTCGCCTGCCCGTGCTGCTTCAATCGCCGCGTTCAGTGCCAATAAATTCGTTTGTTCGGCAATGCCGTTGATGACATCGACGATTTTCCCGATTTCATTCGAACGATGTGCGAGTGAGCTGATGACACCACCAAAGTTTTGAACGGAGGCATCGATTTCTTTCATCTGCTGGACATTCTGCAGGACAGCAACTGTTCCGTTCTCGGCTTCTGTTGCCGTTGAACGTGATAGCTCTGACACATCGGTCGAGCTCTCAGCGATCCGCATGGTGCCGGCTGTAATCGACTGTAACGAAACAGCGTTCGCATCAAGTTGACGCTTCGATTGATCCGCCCCTGCTGCGACCTGTTGAATCGATCCCGCAATTTGTTCCGATGCGGACGTCGTCTGGGCAGAGTTCGCCATTAATTCCTGCGACGAACCGGCCACTTGTGTGATCGACTGATCAAGATTGATGATGATCGAGCGGAGTGAGTCGACCATGACGTTAAAGCTTTGCGCGACTTGCCCAACCTCATCGTTTGATTCAACGATGACGGGTTCCGTCAAATCACCAGATTGAATCCGTTCTGCTCCACGTGTCAAATGACCGAGTGGGCGGAGGATCGAGCGAAGAATGAAGTAAATGAAGACCGCCGCAATGAGTAACATCCCACCGATGACAGCAAGCGTCGTCCAAAGAATACTTGACGTCGCATCTGTGATTTCTTGATCGTACAGGGTTCCGGCAACCTTCCACTTCGTCAGGTCGTTCGTCATGAAGTCCATCTGTTTGCCTTCATTTTCAAATTCATAAGAAAATTGTCCGGCTGGCTCCGCATAGAGGGGGGCGACCCAGTTCCCTGTCGCCTTCTCACCTGGTTTCAGTGTCGGATGAGTGACGAATTTTTTATTCGAATCGAGAATCGTGACATAACCTTCTTTACCGATTTTAATCTTTTTTGCGATTTCCGCGATCCGGTCGACATCGACATCAACCGCCACGACACCTTTCCCGTTGCCGGTCGTCTGCGACAGTGTCACCATCATCTTGTTCGAGGCAGCATCAACGTACGGATCGGTGATGACGACTTTTCCGCCAGCAGCTTCCGCTGATTGATACCACGAGCGTTCACGTGGATCGTAATCCTCTGGCATGACCTGTTCCGGGAAAATGTTCATATCCCCTTCCGTCGTCGCGAAGTAAATGTTCGCTGCTTGCGGATGCATGTCGAGATATTCTGTCATTTTTTCTTTTAACGCTGCATTCGGTTTTCCTTTTTGATAAAGCGTGCCGTCAATCCGGTCCGCAAAAAAGGCGACATCGCGTCGCATCGGATCAATGATGTTCTGGATCTCATCGTTCATCCGATCGACTCCACCATGTGCCGATTGCAGAATTTGCTCCGTCATCGTTTGTTTCGCCTGATTGTAGGCAACAAATCCGATCACGAGCGCTGGAATTACTAATAAGAGAATCGATGTCAGAATTAATTTTTGTTTGATGCTCATCGTTCGTTTGATCTTTTGTTCCATGTGTCACTCCATTCTCGAGTGCAAGGACTCGCTATTCTACCTTCTCTATCGGAAGAATAACGAAAAATGTTCATAGAAAAATCGATAAACGTGTACTCGTTCACATGAAAAAAGACGACTCATTTCGAGTCGTCTTCCTTGATAACGCTTACCCTTATGCTTCTTGATCGCCTTTCCAGTTCATCATACCGCCTTCGACGTTGACAATATCATATCCGTACTGCTCGAGGAAACGACCGACGTTTTCGCTCCGTCCGCCTGCTTTGCAGATCAAGTAGTAGGTTTCACCTTCTTGCAACTCCGTATAGCGTTCGCCGATCTCAGACATCGGAAGGAAGCGGACGTTCGGAATGTGTCCTGCATCGTATTCATCCTGCTCACGGACGTCGACGACGTGCAACGCTTCGCCTGCCTCTAATCGCTCTTGTAACTCGTCTACATGAATCGTTTTCATCTCGTATGACCTCCTGTATGGTTCTGTCGTAAGTGTAGCAAATCTATCGTTAAAACAAAACGAAACCGTTTGATACGAAGTGATGAAAAAGCGAACCCGTTTCCGGATCCGCCCGTTTTATTATTCTCCTGATGCTTTCCGAATCGACTGACGTGTCTCCTTATGCATTCCCCGTGCATAATAGACAGCAATCAGAATTGCGTACCACAGTGGTCCAACGACCAAAGCAATGCGCGTACTTGCATCAAATGCCATCAAGACGATGACACCGGCAAGTGCCGCGAGGGCAATGTAATTGGCAATCGGGAAGAACGGAACAGCAAATTCTGCTGAACCATGTACCTTCCGTGCCCGCATCTGAGCGATCAGAATCATCGCCCACGTCCAGACGGCTCCGAACGTCGCGATACTCGTTACGATTGCAAAAACATCTTCCGGTAAGAAGTAGTTCAAGGCGACACCGACGAGCAATGCGACACCTGAAAGAATCGTCGCCAGTGCTGGAACACCGTTTTTCGAGATTTTCGAGAAGCGACGTGGTGCTTCACTGTTCTCGGATAAGTTCATCATCATCCGGGCTGTCGAGAAGATACCCGAGTTACATGACGAGAGTGCTGCCGTTAAGACAACAAAGTTGATGATGCCGGCTGCTGACTCAATACCGAGCGATTGAAATAGTAATACGAACGGACTACTGTTATTTGCACCAACTTGATCCCACGGATAAATCGATAAAATGACGAAGAGCGCCCCGATGTAGAATACTAAAATCCGAAGGAAGACGTTGTTAACGGCTTTTCGAATCGTTTTCTTCGGGTTCTTCGCTTCCCCTGCTGTGACCCCAATCACTTCAATTCCTAAGAACGCAAACATGACCATCTGCATGGCAAGAAGTACACCAGTGAACCCGTTCGGTAGGAATCCACCATGTGACCACAGGTTCGAAATCCCAACTGGTGTGCCGCCGTTCCCAAGACCAATGACGATCGTCAAAGTTCCTAAGATGATCATGGCGACGATCGCGACGATTTTAATCAACGCAAACCAAAATTCGAATTCACCATAAAATTTAACAGCAATGAAGTTGATGCTCGTCATCAAGACAAGTGCTGCTAGTGCCCATACCCAGCCCTGGGAATCCGGGAACCATACTTTCATGTAAATACCGACTGCTGTGATTTCCGCCATACACGTAAAAATCCAGAGTAACCAATAATTCCAACCTGTTAAAAAACCAGCTAATGGACTGACATACTTCCGGGCATACTCCGCAAAACTACCAGCTACCGGCTCCCGCACCGCAAGCTCCCCAAGTGCTCGCATGATGATGAAGATGATAATACCACCGATCAGATAACCAAGTAAGATCCCTGGACCTGCCAGTTGGATCGCTTTCGCTGACCCGAGGAAGAGTCCGACACCGATTGCCGCCCCCAGCGACATTAGTGTAATATGACGTTCTTCCAGTCCCCGATTCAACTCTGTCTGTTGTTTCATTTTTACGACGTCCTTCCCGTCTCTGTTTGTTTCTTAGCAGTTCCCCGTACCGCTACGTTGTCAGTATAAAGAAGATGTGTCGATTTTGTAAACGTTTTCATCCAATATTTCTCACCAAATCCACATACTCGGAATATTCTGATTACAACAGCAATATAAAAAAAGGAACCATCTGCTACTAAATAGTATACAGGATGGCTCCTTTCGGAAAGTTACAATTGTTAATCAACTTTAGCAAGTGGTACATCTGCTGTCTCGGACTTCCCGGTCAATCGGAAGATGCCATTCAGTAATAATGCCGTCAGCGATCCCGCGACGATTGGGCTATCCGTCAAGACACGGATTTGTGACGGGAGACCGGCTACGATCTCCGGATTCATGCTGATTCCTAAACCAATTCCGAGCGCGAGTGCCACCGTGATGACGTGTTCATTTTTCGAGAAATCGACCCGGGACAGAATACGAATCCCGCTCGCTGCGACTGTTCCGAACATGATCAACATTGCCCCACCTAGGACTGGTTTTGGAATCAACGTCGTGAATGTCGCCACTTTTGGTAAGAAGCCGAGCAAGATTAAAAATCCACCCGCAAATAAAATGACTTTACGTGTCTTCACGCCAGTCAATTGAACGAGACCGACGTTTTGGCTGTATGTCGTATACGGGAAGCTATTGAAAATACCGCCAACGATCGTCGCGACACCTTCTGCCCGGTAGCCACGTGCTAGATCCTTATCCGTTAAGCGACGATCCGTGATCTCACCAAGTGTCAAGAACACACCTGTCGATTCAACCATCGAGACGAGACCAACGAGTGTCATCGTCAAGATCGCCGTCGCATTGAATGTCGGAACGCCGAAGTAGAACGGCGTCACCATTTGGAACCATGATGCTTCCGCCACCGGACTGAAGTCGATCATCCCCATGCCGAACGCAACGAGTGTACTGATCATTACAGCAATCAAAACGGCTGCCGCTTTTGAAAAGACCGTGCCGTAACGATTCAAGATTAAAATCAAGACGATCGTCAGTCCGGCGAGTCCGAGATAACGTGCGTCACCAAAGTCCTTTACGCCCTGTCCGCCTCCGATGTCATTGATTGCAGCCGGAATCAAGGAAATCCCAATGATTGTCACGACGGAACCAAGGACAACCGGTGGGAACAGGACCGCGATCTTACTAAACCAACCTGAAATGACAAGAATGATCAGCCCACTGGCAATCAAAGCACCGTAAATCGCTGTAATGCCTTGAAGACTTCCAATCGCAATCATTGGACCGACTGCTGTAAAGGTACAACCAAGTACGACTGGAAGACCAACACCTGTGTATTTCGTGACGAGTACTTGTAATAAGGTCGCAACGCCACACATGAAAAGATCAATCGCCACTAAATAAGCAAGTTCTTCTCCTGACAATCCGATCGCACTCCCGACGATCAGTGGAACGACAGCTGCTCCTGTGTACATCGCAAGCACATGCTGAAGTCCGAGACTGGCTGCTTTGAAGTTTGATAGTCTCATACGGTCACCGAGTCGACGAATGTCGCTTTTCCGTCCTTCAATGACTCAACACGCGCGAGTGACTCGACACGGAATCCAGCTTCGATCAGTTTTTGACGTCCCGGTTGGAACGACTTTTCAATGACGATTCCAAATCCAGCGACTTCTGCCCCTGCCTGTTCAACGAGACGAGCGAGACCAAATGCTGCTTCTCCGTTTGCGAGGAAGTCATCAATGATCAGAACACGTTCACCCGGTTGCAGGTATTTCTCTGCGACCGTGATTGTATTCGTCTGTTGTTTCGTAAATGAGAAAACTTCAGCTGAAATCGTTCCTTCGTTCAATGTGACCGATTTCGTCTTACGAGCATAGACCATTGGCACGCCAAGACGAAGTGCTGTCATCATTGCCGGGGCAATACCTCCCGCTTCGATCGTCAAAATCCGCGTGATACCGGCATCTTGAAAGCGTTCCATGAACTCATAGGCGATTTCCCACATCAAGGTCGGGTCGACCTGGTGGTTTAAAAAGGCATCCACTTTCAATACTTGATCCGATAAGACGATTCCCTCTTGATTAATCATGTCGTGTAGACGTTTCATACATGCATTCTCCTCTTTAAAAACGAAAAAACGTACAGCCGCTACCCGGGGGCAGCCACTGTACGCCAAAAAAGAGAGCAGTAACTCACCACCCGTAGTCGGACCGTTACGGCGATCCGGTAGAGACTCGTGGGCCAATTCCCACTATTATACGAGCGTTGCTATACGTTTACGTTTCGTGATTTTCGTGATGTGTACCATTGTACGGGGTTTAGCGAAAAAGTAAAGACTTTTTCACACCGTGCTTAAGCTTGGCGTTCTTCGACCGCTTGTGCTGCCGTGATGATCGCTAGTTTGTATACATCCTCTTCGTTACAACCGCGTGAAAGATCGTTGACCGGTTTGTTCAACCCTTGAAGGATCGGACCAATTGCTTCGAATCCACCAAGACGTTGTGCGATTTTGTAGCCAATGTTTCCAGCTTCAAGACTTGGGAAGATGAAGACGTTCGCTTGACCTGCGACATCTGATTCTGGTGCTTTTGATTTCGCAACGCTTGGAACGAATGCAGCATCGAATTGGAGTTCGCCATCGATTGCAAGCTCTGGTGCACGTTCTTTAGCAATGCGAGTTGCTTCAACGACACGCTCTGTCTCTGGTGATTTTGCTGAACCTTTTGTCGAGAAACTGAGCAATGCCACTTTCGGATCGATACCGAATGTTTTCGCTGTTTTCGCAGATGCAATTGCGTTCTCTGCTAGATCGTTTGCATCCGGTGCGATGTTGATCGCGCAGTCTGCGAAGACGTATTGCTCATCGTCACGAACCATGATGAAGACGCCTGATGTTTTTTTATAGCCTTCTTGCATTTTGATGATTTGAAGTGCTGGACGAACCGTATCGCCTGTCGCGTGCATGGCACCCGATACAAGACCTTCTGCTTGTCCTGTGTGAACGAGCATCGTACCGAACGTGTTCACGTCTTTTAAGATGACAGCACGTGCTTGCTCTTCTGTTGCTTTCCCTTTACGACGCTCAACGAATGATGCAACGAGCTCATCGATTCCAGCGTAAGAAGCAGGATCGATCGTATCAAGTCCCGTGATATCGATTCCGTTTGCTGCTGCTGTTTCTTCGATTTGTACACGTGGTCCAATGACGATTGGTGTGACGAGACCGTCTTTTTTCAAACGGACAGCTGCGCCAAGAACACGCGCGTCAATTCCTTCTGGGAAGACGATTTTCGGTTGGTGCGCTTTAATCTTTTGTTCTAACATATCGAATAATTGCATGAGTTTCTCTCCTTTTTAGGTAAACACGACGTCGTCGATTTGATCCATTTTCTTTTCCATCGTTTATTATACACAGTTCTCAATCGTTGTTAAAACAATTTGCAAAAAAGTTATCTAACAAAAGCATTGAAGCCATATTCATCGACTATTACAGTCATTTTCAAGAATGGTACAGAGACTATTTTCGAGCAAAATAATTTCCACTTCCCCTTTTACCCACTCTCTGCTTTTTTCATGTGTTACGATCTCATGGACAAAATCCTTTTAAGACGGAGCCTATTAATAGAATGTGATAAGATAGGATATGGAAAAAGACAACTTATTTCAGACTCAGGAGGTCATCCCATGCAACATCAAACATCTGAACCGACTGCTACGCAACAAGCCGCTGAAACACTCGACGGCTGGTATACATTACATGATTTCCGCCGGATCGATTGGTCACGCTTGAAACAAGTCGACGCGACAGACCGGGCGCGCATGATTGAAGAGTTCCAAGCCTTCCTCTCAGAGCTTTCTGATGTCGAAGCGGCGAAAGACGGAAGCCACGCACTCTATACAATCATCGGTCAAAAAGCTGATCTCGTCTTGATGGTTCTGCGTCCAACGATGGAACAAATCCAAGACGTCGAAGTTAAAATGCAAAAACTTGATCTCTATGATTACTTGATCCCGACGTACTCTTACGTCTCTGTCGTCGAACTCGGTACGTACCGTGGTTCGGGCGAAGGAAATCCATACGAGAATCCGTACGTGCGTGATCGTCTCTATCCGATCTTGCCGCAAGCGAAGCACATCTGCTTCTATCCGATGAGCAAGTCACGTCGCGATGGCGACAACTGGTACACGCTCTCGATGGAGAAACGAAAAGAGCTCATGTATCGTCATGGTATGATCGGTCGGAGTTATGCCGAGAAAATTCAGCAAATCATCGGTGGATCAACTGGATTTGACGATTGGGAATGGGGCGTTACGCTCTTCTCAGACGACATTCTCCAGTTCAAGAAAATCGTCTATGAAATGCGTTTTGACGAAGTCAGCGCGAAGTACGGTGAGTTTGGTGAGTTCTTCATCGGGAACCGTCTCGAAAGTGAACAATTAAATACTCATTTTGCACTTTAATGTGTTGAATGACGTTTGATTGAAATATCTCATGGGAATATACTCCTTGCGGCTACAAAACAGGCTATAAAATAGTTGGTTGATTACGTAAGGAGGAATTACCATGGGGAATGCTATGAACCGATCGACACGATCGCGTGAATTGCAATTCGCTGTGCTTTCAAAAGAGCTGAAACCGGTTGCAGATCGCGTACTGGATCGCTACGAGCAAGCATTATCGAAGCTAAACAAAACACAAACGACAAAACGATGAATTCGTTTTGATACTTTCGTCTACTCGATATCGAGTGGGCGTTTTTCGTATAAAAAAACCGTTCTTCTTCATGACGGAAGAAAAACGGTCGAACCTCATAATCCTTTATATGCGCCAATTGCGACAAAGATCCATGCTGCGATGAATAAAACGCCACCGATTGGTGTGATGGCACCCAGTTTCGTTACGTTCGTCAATGCCATGACATACAGGCTACCGGAGAAGAAAACGATTCCGGCGAGCATCAGCCATGCAGCCAACGACCATTGTGGAATCGATACTTTTAATAAGAGTCCCCCGAGTGCTAGGATACCGAGCGAATGTACCATCTGGTAAAGAACGCCTGTCTGCCAGTTCGCGAGCATCCGTTCCGTTAGCATATCTTTTAAGGCGTGTGCACCGAATGCACCTAGTGCGACCGATAACATCATCGAGATCGCGCCAATCATAATGAATACTTTCATGCTTATTCTCCCCCTAAGCGTCGTGCTGGTAAATTCCATTCATAATAATACGATAGCATACGTAAAACAGTGATGAGTCCGAGCAATGTGAACAAATGTAGAGGATTCGTCAATTGGAAACGATCAATCACGAGTGCTGCCATGACAGCCCACATCGCATAAATCTCTTTATGCAAGACGAGCGGTTTCCGACCCGCCAGCAAATCACGAATCACTCCACCCCCGACACCAGTTAGAACAGCAGCCGAAATCGTCGCTGACAGTGGCAATCCTTTTGCTGTCGCCATCAAAGCACCTTGAATCGCAAACGCCGACAACCCAAGCGCATCCGCGAGGACGCCCCAACGTGTCCAGTGCGGCAAAAACAACTGGGGTAACATGAAGATCAACAACGCAACGAGAATTGCGACTAAGAAGAGACCACCTTGCGACCAAAGAGCGGATACCGGTACACCAATCAGTAAATTACGAATGGCACCACCGCCGAATGCTGTGATCAAAGCAAGTAACCAAACACCGAATAAATCATATTTTTCTTCCATCGCAACAATCGCACCACTCATCGCAAAAGCGACCGTGCCGATGATATTCAATAAGTCCCAGGACATGCGCACATTTCACCTTTCTACAAAGAAATTCCAATACTTACTATACTCTCTTTTTAGTTTCCGTAAAGCATTAATTTTCTGTCACCGTTTCGACCGTTTGCGAGTGACGTTTTTAGGTAAAGTAACCTATACTGAAACAAACTGTACAGGAAGCTAGGTGACCGTATGAAACGTTGGGCGCTTTATCGCATCGTCGTCATCGTGACGATGTTCGCACGTTACATTTTTACGATCTATCGATTCACCCGGAAAAACCGGCCAGGTACGAACAACGAAGAGTTTGAGCGCATCATGATCCGGATTGCGCGTGACTATAAGAAAAAAGCATTACGGCTAGAAGGATTACTGATCAAGCTCGGCCAGTTCTTATCGATTCGAGCCGATTTGTTCCCACCATCCGTCTTGATGGAACTGACCGAACTGGTCGATAAAGTACCTTCAAGTAAACTCGGAGAGTCACGAAAGATCATCGAAGAAGATTGGGGCATGCCGATTGAAGAGATTATCTCGGACATCAGTCCCCGTCCTGTCGCTTCTGCCTCGATTGGTGAGGTGTACAGCGGAACCTTAAAATCAAACGGTAAAAAAGTCGCGATCAAAGTCCAGCGACCGAATATCGAACAAATCATCAAGACCGATTTCCGTGCCATGCGCATCGTCATCGCCATGTTACGTCGGACGTCATTAAACAAATCGACTGATCTACAAAGTCTGTACCGCCAAATGGTCTTCGTCATTGGTGATGAATTGAATTACCGAACTGAATTAAAAAACGGTCTCTACTTTAAAAAGATGTATGAGACGAACCCCGTCATCTATATCCCGAGTTATTATGAAGAACATTGTACGAATCGGGTGCTCGTCATGGAATGGATTGACGGGACACGTATTACTGATCTCGATTATTTGGCGGAACATCAGATTGACCGTGACGAACTAGCGCGTAATTTATTCTTAAACGCTGGTGAGCAATTACTGTTCGGTGGGAAATTTCACGCCGATCCACACCCAGGTAACGTCCTTGTCCAGTCTGATGGCAAAATTGTTTTGCTAGATTTCGGAATGATTGGAGCGACGACGCCTGATGACATGCGGGCGATTCAACGAATCCTCCAATCTTTCGTCACCTTGGATTACGATGCGATCGTCGATGGTTTAGAAGATTTACGATTCCTGTTGCCGAATGCGAATAAGCAAAACATCCGACAAGCGATTGAAAAAGCGGTCACGTTTTATCTCGAGAGTGATATGGAAAACGTCGATACGAAGCTGATTGAGAAGGTCTTATCCGATATCGAATTGCTCGTCCGAAACGAACCGATCCAGCTTCCTGCCGAGTTCGCGTTCTTCGGTCGTGCTGCCTCGACGATTCTTGGGATCCTTCAGATTCTTTCACCACAAATCAATCTACTCGAGTTAGCCAAGCCAATGGTTCGACGTTGGCTCGATGACGAAGGGAAAAACCAAAACCGTTACCTACAGATTGCCGGATCCTACGGTGCGCGATTGCTTGCCTTCCCGCGCCTTGTCAACGACGCTCTCAGCGAACCGACGCGTTGGCGGATCATGGAGCAACAAAAGTTCTCTCGCGTCGCGAACATCGAATCACTCAAAATCCGGCAGTGGACGAGTTCACTCGTCGGAATCATCAGCCTACCTTTTAGTTATCTCGGCTATTATTTTACGCAGTACGATGTCATGGGGATTTCCTTGACGATTGCGGTCATCGCTTTATGGAATGGTCGCCGAATCGGACGACAAATCGTTCGGATTGCTGACGAACCGTTCCGATAAACGAAATACCAGTAAACGTTCACTTCGGTGGGCGTTTTTTTATTTCAGAATAACTCTTCTTCGCGCTTCGAGGTTTTTCCTCGCGTCTCGCGGGGTACAGCTTCAAGTAGAGAGATAATAGTAAGGAGAGGTGAAACACTTGATTGATATTTTAATTGCCATCGTTCCTGCATTGATGTGGGGATCGTTGCCGCTCGTCGTCTCGAAAATCGGAGGTTCAACGGCGCAACAAATTATCGGTACGACTCTGGGTGCGTTGCTTTTCGCGATCGTCACCTTCTTTTTTGTCAGCCCAGAGCTGTCGACGACTGCTTGGGTCGCCGGATTCTTTTCTGGTGCTTTCTGGGCGCTCGGTCAAAAAAATCAGTTTGCTGCCTTTCGTCAGATGGGTGTCTCAAAGACGATGCCAATCTCAACAGGAATGCAACTCGTCGGAACATCATTGTTCGGTGTTCTCGCTTTCGGAGAGTGGTCAACGACAACTGCGTTGATTCTCGGAATCAGTGCCCTTGTATTGATCATTGCCGGAGCAGCTTTCACGTCTTACAAGGAAGATAAGAGTAAAGAAGATGAGAATATAGGAAAAGGTCTGACGCTCCTCCTCATCTCGACTGTCGGGTATGTCGGCTACGTCGTCATTGCCCGTTGGTTCGATATCAATGGCTGGGAAGCAGTCTTACCACAAGCTGTCGGGATGGTCGTGAGTGCGATTCTTCTTTCTTTACGAGAAGGAGATCTCTTCACGAAAAAAACAGCCGGCAATACGGTTGGTGGACTCATGTGGGCTGTCGGGAACGTCGCTTTACTGTTTGCGACGGCAAAAGTCGGGGTCGCGACGAGCTTCTCCCTCTCCCAAACAGGGGTCGTCATCTCAACGATTGGCGGTGTCCTCTTACTGAAAGAAACGAAGACAAAGAAAGAGATGACCTTTGTCATCATCGGTTGTATTTTAGTCGTTGCCGGCGGAATCATGATTGGATTTACGAAACAATAATGAAGGAGTGAAGCATCATGTATGAAAGTTTAAAAGGAAAAGTCGCCATCGTAACAGGTGGATCAATGGGAATCGGTGAAGCTGTCATTCGCCGCTATGCAGAAGAAGGCATGCGTGTCGTCATCAACTACCGCAGTCACCCGGAAGAAGCGAAGAAAATCGCTGAATCGATTAAAGAACAGGGTGGCGAAGCCCTGATCGTCCAAGGAGATGTCTCGAAGGAAGACGATATGATCAACCTCGTCAAAGAGACTGTCGCACACTTTGGTCAGTTGGATGTTTTCGTCAATAACGCGGGAATCGAGATGCCGTCAGCATCTCATGAAATGTCACTCGAAGACTGGCAAAAAGTCATCGACGTCAACTTAACAGGTGCATTCCTCGGTGCGCGTGAAGCACTGAAGTACTTCGTCGAACACGATGTCAAAGGTAGCATCATCAACATGTCGAGTGTTCATGAAATCATTCCATGGCCAACGTTCGTCCACTACGCTGCGAGTAAAGGTGGCGTCAAATTGATGACACAAACTCTTGCGATGGAATATGCACCAAAAGGCATTCGGGTCAATGCGATTGGACCTGGTGCGATCAATACACCGATCAATGCTGAAAAATTCGAAGATCCGGAACAACGAAAAGAAGTCGAGAGCATGATTCCAATGGGCAATATCGGAAAACCCGAGGAAATTTCAGCCGTTGCCGCATGGCTTGCATCTGACGAAGCAAGTTATGTTACAGGTATCACACTCTTTGCGGACGGCGGGATGACACTTTATCCGTCGTTCCAAGCAGGACGCGGTTAACCTATTTTGAATAGACAAGGAGAGAACCGCTCATGACCACTTTTTTCTCATTGATCCGTCGCGGAAATAAGTCAGCACTTGCTGCTGCTGTCGTCAATACAATCATTGCTATCATCAAGTTCGTCGCTTATATCTTGACTGGGAATGTGGCGATGTTTGCCGAAATGATGCATACAATCGGCGATGCGGCGAATCAGTTTTTCGTCTATATCGGTTCTGCTCTCAGTAAAAAAGCACCGACGAAACGGTTTCCGAACGGATTCGGTCGCCTTGTTAACCTCGTGTTACTGGCTGCAATCATCGTCGTCGCGTTGCTTGCGTATGAGACGATCCGGGAAGGCATCTTGCATATCACACATGGTCCTGGCGAAGAGACGACTGGGCTTTGGATCATTTTGACGGCACTTGGAATTGGTGTTGTACTCGAAGTCGGCGTCTTTTATAAAGCGATGATCGAGATTGCTCATGAAACCGGGCTTAAGTCTAGAGGGTTGACACTCGTTGGTCAAAGCTTCACCCATCTTGGGCAGGCAAAACCAGCTACACGTCTTGTCTTCATGGAAGATCTTGTTGCGACTCTCGGTGGTATCATCGCAATCATCGCCGTTCTGATTTCACACTACACATCGTTTTATCAAGCAGAGGGCATTGCATCGATTTTGATTGGTCTGATGATGTTTTACGTCGTTTATAATGTCTTTATTCAAAACGCTGCCGGTGCGCTCGGTGAAATTGATGAAGTACTGACTGCTAAAATTGGTGAAATTCTCTTACGTGATGAGGCCGTTCGGGATATCGAAAAACTTGAAGTCATCAAGGAAGGGGATCACTTCCATGTCGAGACAGAGATTGAAGTGGATCCTAACTTAACGATTGCCCAAGCGGACGACATCAAGGACCGGCTTGAACTGCAAATTCGAATTCTTAAAGGGGTCACCGATGTCACGATCTCCTTTGATGAAGATGATAAAGTACAACAGTATCAATCTCCCTCACCACCTGTAGAATAAACAAAAAGCCATCGGTAGATGGCTTTTTGTTTGCATTCATTAGCGTGTAGCGCGGACGAATCCGGCTTCTTCTGCTTCTTTTTCCGTACAGAATCGTTGCTCCGGCTTCACTTCATCGTAGGACTGCCCTCCCGGTACATGGTAGATTTTTTTACCTGACCGATTGATGTTGCCTTTGATTTCGCAGGATTTCGTTTCTGTAATCGCTTGAGCGTCAAAGCCACGATTTGTGACGTAGCCATCGTGCTCCCAAATCTTTTTCTTCGACTGCTTGGCTTCCTGTTCGATCTGTTCGAACATATCGACATAACGTGTATCCGGCTCATAGACGAACGCTACACGTGCGAGCCCTTTTCGAAGTAACTCCTGATTCAACATCTTATCACCGTACCAGACGTATGCGAGTAATCTTCCGTATCCATCGGTCCGGGAATGATCACGCTCCAACCGAATAGCTGTTCCGCTCGGTAAGGTCTCTTTCGTAAACGCTGAAGCTTCCGTTCCATACGGTTGAACCGGTGTATCCGGTTTGACGGTTTCTGGTGTATCGACAAGGAGTAGACGAACGTCCTCCGTTTTTCCATCCGCCAACTTTACTTTTAACGTATCCCCATCGATGACGCGCTCGACCGTCGCCTTCGTGACCTTTTCGTCATCCGGTTGTTTGATGCCAAGCACATCGGTTTCTTCTGGTGCACAACCGATGAGAACGAATAGAAAAAGTAGACTCATCATGGCGTATCGTCTCACTTTTGTTTCGCTCCTTTCCATGAAAATACGGATCCGGTCAAAGCCCGAACCCGCATATGCTATCTTGGTTATTCGTTAGTCTGCTGATAGAACCGTTTCGACTTCATTTCGGTTCGTATAAAGTTGATAGAACGCTTCCGCTACATTTTTTGGATCAAGTGCCGTGCCACGCTTCACTTCTCCGGCAATCGTGACAGTTCCGACGTAGACACCGTCTTCCTTCAATGTATCATGTAACATATGCGTCACTTGTCGAACGCCTGCCTTCCCGATTGAAAGCCCTGGCAACGATTTGATCGCTTGCATCGCAGCGCCGCCTCCAGTAATCAGGATCGCGCCGTCTTTCCGTTCTTGCATCGACGGAGCAACGAGTTGTGCGGCATGCAGTGCACCGAGCACATCGATTTCGAACTCTTTCGTAATCTGTTCTGCTGAGACTTCAAGGACAGACGCTTGATGTAAAATCGAAGCATTATAGACTAAGACATCAACTTGTCCGTACTGCTCCTCTGTCCATTCGATGAGTGATGCGATATCGGCTTTTCGAGAAGCATCACATTCCACTCCGACCGCTTCCACACCCGCTTCTTTTAGTTCCGTGATAACGGCTGCGAGTGTTTCTTGTGTCCGCGCCGCACAAACGACTTGAAAGCCTTCTTGTCCGAATCGTTTGCTGATCTCATATCCATTCCCTGGTCCTGCTCCAATGACGATTACTGTTTTCATGACACATCTCCCCTTCTGATTTCAACTGTGGTGGTTATTCCCTGAATCCCGTCATTTCATTCAAAAATCAAGCAATGAAGTGCCTTTTTCTTCTTTCTCCTGCGAAACGCCCATGAAACGCGCTAACATCGGATCGACTGTTGGTGTTGCCTGAGGTGTTGACGTAGGTAACGATATCGTTGAACTTGATGTCGCCTCAGATTCAAGTAATAGTTCACAGTACGCCTTCATTGCTGCAATCTGCTCTTTCTGCGAGGCTCCTGTCGTTTGCTCAATGCGTTGCATCGCTTGACGCATCTTTTCGATGATGTGTTGTTCCGTAATCATCTTGTATTCCTCCTTATGGTAGATTGAGGGTATGAACTTGAAAAGGATGTGTTTTCCATGATTCGTACCGCTTTAGTTGGTTTTGGTCTTGCCGGTCAACATTTACATGCTCCTTATTTGCACGCACCTGATTATCAGTTAGTCGCTGTTCAGTCGAGTCGTCCGGAAGCAGTCGCTGCTTATGACGCGACGCTACCTGTTTATTCGACACTTGAAGCCCTGCTCGCTAAAGAACAGATCGATTTAGTCGTCATCGCGACAGCAAATGAGCTACATTATCCACTTGCGCGCTTCGCTTTGCTATCGGGCTGTGATGTCCTCGTCGAGAAACCGTTCACTGTCACGCTCGAAGAAGCCGAAACGTTGACAGAACTAGCACGTGTACACGATCGGTTACTGACAGTTTATCATAATCGTCGGTATACGAAGGATTTTCGAACGCTGATGACCTTACTCGAATCCGGACGTCTCGGCACTCTCCAAACGTTCGAAGCGCATTATGATCGCTATCGTCCAGACGTTGAAGATCGTTGGCGCGAACAGGACGTGCCCGGTGCCGGTCTACTGTATGACCTGGGGTCACACTTGATTGATCAAGCACTCGTCGCCTTCGATGAAATTCCGGATCGCGTCTTTTGTGACCAAACGATTCAACGGCAAGGTGGAATCGTTGATGACTATACACATCTGATTTTAGCATTCGGTACGCGACGCGCTATTTTACACATCGGTTCCATCGTTCCGGCTGTTGGTCCTTCGCTAATGGTACACGGGACACAAGCAAGCTATTTTGTCGATGAAGTCGATACGAAACGAACGACTTATCAGTTGGCTGAAGCAAACGGACCCATTGAAGACTTTCCTTTTGTCTCCGGGCAATTTGGCGATTATTATACAGATCTCGCGCCAGCTATTCGTAAGCGGACAACACCACCTGTCTCTCCGAAACAGGCTGAACTCGTCATGAAAATCATTGATCGTGCTCAAAAGAGTGCAAAATCGGGTACATGGATAAAAGTAGACTAACTATCCATTCAGACGAACAGGGGGAAGACAAGATGTTTTCAAGTACAGAACGGACAGCTTGGTTAGAAGAGATGGGACAAGAACTTTTAGATGTGCTCGTTATCGGGGGCGGTATCACGGGAGCCGGTATTCTGCTTGACGCACAAAGTCGAGGCATGCGGACAGGATTGATCGAGATGCAGGACTTCGCCGAAGGGACATCGAGCCGATCGACGAAACTCGTCCATGGTGGATTGCGTTATCTAAAGCAGTTTGAGATCAAACTTGTTGCCGAAGTCGGAAAAGAACGTGCCATCGTGTATGAGAACGCCCCACACGTGACGACGCCGGAGTGGATGATGCTTCCACTCGTCGAAGGCGGAACGTTCGGTAGCTTCTCAACATCGATCGGCTTACGCGTCTATGACCAGCTCGCAGGCGTCAAACGCAATGAACGCCGGACGATGCTCAGTAAAGAAGAAACATTACGTTACGAGCCACTATTACGTTCGGAACACTTGGTCGGCGGCGGTCGTTATGTCGAATATAAAACGGATGATGCCCGACTGACGGTCGAAGTCTTAAAGGCAGCCGTTGGTTACGGTGGACGTGCCGTAAACTATACGAAGGCTGAATCGCTCGTCTACCACAATGGAAAAGTTGTCGGTGTCGAAGTCCGTGACGTCTTAAGTGAAAAAACGTATACGATTCGGGCGAAGAAAATCATCAATGCAACCGGTCCATGGGTCGACGAACTACGCGAAAAAGATGGTTCGAAAGCTGGGAAATCACTTCACCTGACGAAAGGGATTCATCTCGTCATCGATCAAGCGCATTTCCCACTCCAACAAGCCGTTTATTTCGACGTTCCAGATGGTCGGATGATTTTTGCGATTCCACGCGAAGGGAAAACCTACGTCGGAACGACCGACACGAATTATAAAGGAGATATTCTTGAGCCGGGTGTCACTGTCGAGGATCAGGACTATATCTTAGAGGCGACGAATCAAATGTTCAACGTCGAGTTACGACCTGAACACGTTGAATCGACATGGTCCGGACTTCGTCCACTCATTCATGAAGATGGAAAGGATCCGAGTGAACTGTCCCGAAAAGATGAAATCTTCGTCTCGAAATCCGGGCTGATGTCAATCGCTGGTGGTAAGTTGACAGGGTACCGGAAGATGGCAGAACGAATCATCGATATGGTCGCAGACCAATTCAAGACAGAAGAAAATCGGATTTACCTCGCTTCCCGTACGCACGATATCTTGCTTGGTGGTGGTCATCCACAAGGAAGTAAAGGATTTGCCCGCTACTTGAAAGAACAACAACCAAAAGGAGAAGCACTCGGATTGTCACCGAATGAGGCGACATGGCTCATCCAACGTTACGGTACGAACGTCGAACGTGTCTACGAGTTGATTCGGACACGTGGCGACGAGGCAGCTCGTTATCAATTACCGTTACACTGGTTCGGCGCCCTTCTATATGGATTAGAAGCTGAACTCGTCATGCAACCCGGCGACTTCTTGAACCGTCGTGCCTCGGCCGTCTTCTTTGATTTCCCTCACGCTGAACAGTACGCAGATGGTGTTCTCGCCTTAATGCGTAGCGAACTCGGCTGGTCGGCAGAAGATGAAGCCAAAGCCAATGAAAGTATTCGTCGTGAATTCGATGCGGTCCGCGTCAAAGGACCTGTTCCACTTTCATAACATCAAAAGACCCGATCGCCTTCAGGCGACCGGGTCTTCTTGTGTGTTACTGTTCTTCTTTCGAAGCAGCGAGTTCCGCTGCCGGCATATTTCCTGGGTGTAAATTCGAACTCTTACGTGCAAACGTAAAGTAAAGGACTAAACCGATGGCAAGCCAGATTCCGAATGCAATCCATGTCTCGAGTTTCAAGTTGAACATCAAGAAGAGACATGCAGCGATTGCTGCGATTGGCACATATGGCATACCTGGACATTTGAACGCACGCGGGAGATCCGGCTGTGTCTTACGAAGAATCAAGACAGCGACAGAGATCAAGACGAATGCTGCGAGCGTACCCATGTTGACGAGGTTTGCGATGACATCGAGCGGAACGAAACCAGCAACGAGTGAGCTTCCCAGTCCGATCATCCAAGTCGCCTTGAATGGTGTTTGGTACTTCGGATGCACTTCAGAGAACACTTTCGGGAACATTCCGTCACGCGAGATGGCGAATGCAAGACGCACCATTCCGTAAGTCATGACGAGAATGACCGTTGTGATCCCGAGGATCGCACCGAGATCGATGAATCCAGCTACCCAGCTTTGACCCGCCATTTGAATCGCAAGTGAGACTGGATGATCGACACCAGCGAACTGTTGGTACGGTACGATTCCTGTCATGATGGCTGCGACGATGACGTAAAGGACTGTACAAACAGCGAGTGAACCGATGATCCCGCGTGGCAAGTTCTTTTGCGGATCACGGACTTCTTCAGCTGCTGATGTGACGGCATCAAAACCAATGTACGCGAAGAAGACGATCGCGGCACCCGAGAAGACACCTCCCCAACCAAATGGTGTGAACGGTGTCCAGTTCGATGGCTCAACGTAGCCAACACCAACAACGATGAAGAGAATGACGACTGCAACCTTGATGACGACCATGATGTTGTTGACACGTTTCGTTTCCTTGATTCCCATCGACAACAATGCCGTAATGGCAAAGAGGATTAAGAACGCTGGAAGGTTGAAGTATGTCTTGGCTCCTTCGACTGCTCCAGGAGCTGCTGATAAGGCTGTTGGCACATGGATGTTGAATCCTGCAAGTAAGGACTGGAAGTACCCAGACCAACCTGCTGCAACGGCACTGGAGGCAAGTCCATATTCGAGGATCAAGTTCCAACCGATGATCCAAGCAAAGATCTCTCCCATCGTTGCGTACGTGTACGTATAGACGGATCCACTGACCGGAATCGTTGATGCGAATTCAGCGTAAGCAAGAGCGGCTAGACCACAGGCGATGGCAGATAAGATGAATGATACGATAAGTCCTGGTCCTGCAGTCAATGCTCCTGTTCCCGTCAAAACGAAGATTCCGGTTCCGATGATGGCGCCAATTCCTAAAAACGTTAAATCCATCGCGCCAAGATTTCGAGCAAGTCCACTGTTTCGTTTACTTGCAGCAATCATAGCGGAAACATCTTTTTTCCGCGTCAAACTCATGATGTATTTCCCCCTGTACCTGTTATGATTCGTCCTACGGAGCGAGTCGTCCGCAAGAACTTAATCAAAAATTTACGAAGTTTTCTGATAAATTGATATAGGTCATTATACCTATTTCTATTTTATTGAACGCTTTCATTCGTTAAACAAAAAAATCCGTACAAAAAAGATGGCTGTGTAACACATGTTACACAGCCATCTGACAAGCCTCAGTTTGTTAGGTTTTTAATTTGTTTTGCGAGTCTTCACCCACTCCAAAAACACTTGGTAATCCAGCTTTGTTCGTGTCACGTAGGCTTCTGACCAACGCTCGATTTGCTCTAAAAAAGCGGTGTCCGAAACACCAATGGCTTGGATGATTTCAACATCCGCATGATGTGTCAAAATTTTTTCTTTAATCCCGGCGTCCTGATCCGCCCGCGCATGGATTTTCGCGGTGATTTGACCTTGAATACACAATACGTTCTCAAGGTCTTCCTGACTTTTGATATGCTTTGCTTTTAGTTTTTTCTTATATGGCGAGCGCTCACGTACATAATATTCCTTTTTCCCAATCGTCAGGTAGCCAAGATATGGATCCTCATGTGCCTGCATCGCTTTTTGGGACGTGATGATTCGGCGTCCTTGATGAACTGTTTCTGCTTCTGGACGATGGACGGGAAGGAACAACGAAGGGACAGAAGTCTGAGCTTGTTTCATCTCTAGAATCAAATCCTCTTCCCCTCCCTCCCCCTCAATCAAGATGTAATAGCGTTCAAGACCAATCGATGCCGTTCCACTGTCTAGTTTCCGGACGATATCCTTGATTGTATAGAACGCTTCGTCACGACGATCCTCTGCGTCAATCGTCTCGATATAGGAGGACCAAGCAGACTCAATCGCTATTCGCGTTGGATCATCTACCGCTGCCATATCCGGTAATGTACAAAAACGTCTCACGCCATCCACCAGTTCCGTCCGCTCTCCCATTAATTCTTCACGTTTCTTTTCTGCTTTTTTAATCAACTTCTTGATTGGTCCTTTCGTATTATCCCGCGTAAAACAGACATCACTCGGATCTTTTCCGAGAGCGTACTTTTTTAAATCGTGTAAGTATTCCAGGACATAATTTCGAATCGCAGGAGTCGGATCGTATCCTGCCTCTTCAGCGAACAACCGGACGGAGACCGCCATGCGAATCAAATCATATAAATAAGATCCTAAGTACCCTTCATCAAAATCATTGATATCGTAGATGATCTCTCCCTTCGCATTGCCATGAACACCAAAATTCTCAAAGTGAAGATCGCCTTGAATCCACGTCGGTTTATCACGAGGTGTATCAAAACCAAGAGGGATTCGCGTCACGTCATAATAAAACAGATGTGAACTCCCGCGGAAAAAGCGAAATGGACTCAAACTCATCTTGTCGTACTTTTCCTGACGTGCTTGCTCATTGAGCTGACGAATTTCATGATCGTAAAAATCAAGTACCTTCGCAATCGTCATTTGTCGAATCTCTTCATATACGGGTCGAAACATTCGATTCTCTCCCTTCCATTTGAAAAAAGAGCAGTCAAAACGAAATCGTTTGACTGCTCCTTACATGTTACTCGAAATGTTTTTTATATTCCCCATATCCTGCCGAATCAAGCTCTTCAAGCGGAATAAATCGTAACGCTGCTGAGTTGATACAATAGCGAAGACCACCAAGTTCGGTCGGACCATCATCGAAGATATGACCGAGATGACTATCTGCATTCGCAGAACGCACTTCCGTCCGCGTCATCCCGTGACTCGTGTCGAGTTCGACTTCCATCTTCTCTTCTGAAATTGGTTTAGCGAAGCTCGGCCAACCACAGTTCGACTGGAACTTATCTTTCGATGTGAAGAGTGGTGTGCCATCGACGATGTCGACATAAAGACCTGGACGTTCTTCATCCCAGTATTCGTTACGGAAAGCGGGTTCTGTCCCGTTCTCTTGTGTGACTTTATACTGAATTGGTGTCAGACGTTCTTTCAGTTCTTTTTCCTTACCGTGATCCTTCCACGCTTCCTTGATGAATTTCGCGCGACCTGAGCCGACACTATACATCTGATAACGGAACGGATTTTTTTTATAATAATCTTGATGATACTCCTCGGCTGGCCAAAACGGCTTTTCTGGACGAATCTCTACCGCGACCGGACGTGAGAAGCGTCCTGATGCGTCAAGCTCTGCTTTCGAACGTTCAGCTGCCTCACGCTGTGCTTCATCGACATAAAAGATAGCCGGTTGGTATGATTCACCACGGTCATTGAATTGACCTCCGCCATCCGTAGGGTCGATTTGACGCCAGAAGATCTCGAGTAATTCTTCGTACGTAATGACGGACGGATCGTACGTGACTTCAACTGCCTCCAAATGACCTGTCGTTTCCGAACAGACCTCTTTATAAGTCGGGTTCTCTGTATGACCACCGGTATATCCTGAAATGACCTGCTCTACACCATCATATTTATGGAATGGCTTGACCATGCACCAGAAACAACCACCTGCAAATATTGCTTTTGCCATCTATCTTCCCCTCCTCTGTATGTGTCTATTTTACCTCGTTCAGAGAATGGACTCGACTTTCCTGCTCATTCAATCCTCTGGGTTCGCTTTTAGACGACGCATGACGAAGTAAATCGCAGCAAAGACAAGAAGAAGTCCTCCAAACGAATACCAGATGTTATTCAAACGATAAATCATTTGGTACAAGGCAAGCGTCACAAGCAATAATGCGATCGGTAGGAAGGCACGCTTAAAGTGGTACCAGTAATTCAAGAAGATCGCCTCCTGTTTTTCTTTCATCTTACCTGATATGTCATGCCTTCTGCGAGAGGATTATTCGACTTGACGGTACTCTTCTTCGAGATAGGTCCGGTACTTCGCCTCCCAAGCGTTTAGCGACACACGCCATAATACGATCGTCGCAATGACAAGTCCTAACGTGACCGGCCAGAACCAACTCGACACGACACCTGCTGTCGAAGCCAGTCCGATCTTTGAAAACAGAACGTACGTCCAAATGATTGATGTACATAATAGGATCGATACTGGAATCGCGAACTTCCATGGAGTGAGCTCGACAGACTGTCGTCGATTGACCTTTCTTGACTGGACGGCTGGGTAACGATACCCCATGAATACCATGAATAGCACTTCAATCACGAGTAGAATACCGTATCCATGAATATAGCTAATGCCATGATCCCAGCCAAACAGTTGTTTGAAACCGAAGACGAATAAGTAATACGCGAACACGTGAAAGACAATGACGATTTTCGCCGCAATCGCCGGAATTCGTTTCATGAAAATCCCCATTAATACGATGACGAGAATTGGAATGTTGAAAAATCCTGTGAATTGCCGGATCAAACTCCATAAGCCGTCCGGCGCGTACATCAAGAACGGCGCAATGATGAAAGAAATTAAGGCAACGATCGTTCCAAACCATTTACTGACGCGAATCAAATGTTCATCACTCGCCTCTTTCGCAAACACCGGCTGATAGATATCGAGTACGAAAAGTGTCGCAATACTGTTGAGCAACGAGTTAAACGAACTGAAGACAGCTCCGAGTAAGACAGCCAAGAAAAATCCCATCAGCGAGACCGGCAACAACTCCGTAATGAGTCGAGGATATGATAGATCACCGCTCGTTAGTGTGTTCCCATATAAGTGATAGGCAATGATCCCAGGAATCAGCATGAAGATCGGAACTAATAACTTCAAGAAGCCTGTCATCAAGACGCCCTTCTGTCCTTCCTTCAAATCTTTTGCCCCGAGCACACGTTGAATGACATATTGATTGAGTGACCAATAAAATAAGTTCGCAAATAGGATGCCCGTGAAAATCGAAAAGAACGGAACGGCATCGGTTGAGCTTCCGATTGCGTTCAGCTTCTCCGGTTGCACAGTCGCAATCGTCTTCATTCCTTGAAGCAAATTCCCGTCACCCAGCGCGATAAAGCCAAGCACCGGAACTAGGAATCCAACGAAGACAAGCCCAATCCCGTTCAAGGTATCGGAGACAGCCACCGCACGTAGTCCTCCAAAAATTGCATAAATCGCTCCGATGATTCCAACGACCCAGACGACTAACCAAAGGGATTGCGTATAACTGAGACCAAATAATTCCGGAACATCGAACAGCTGCAAGACAGCAATTCCACCCGAATAAAGCATCGAAGGAATCGTGACACACATATATCCAAGTAAAAAGAGTAAGACTGTCATCCGGCGAACCGTCTCATCATACCGGTGACTTAAGTATTCCGGTAATGTCGAGATACCTAGCCCGAGAAATTTCGGGAGCAGATAGATGGCCATGATGATTGCAGCAAATCCCGCCGTAACTTCCCATGCCATACTCGACATATTCCCCATGAAGGATTGTCCATTGAGTCCAATCAACTGTTCTGCCGACAAATTCGTCAGTAGTAATGATCCGGCAATGAAAACGCCACTTAGACCTCGCCCCGCTAAGAAGTATTCATCGACGCCTTGTGTTTTCCCACGCGTCAATCGATAGGATATGTAGGCAACGAGCAACATGAAAAACGCTGCAGAACCTAATGTGAAAAATAATTCAGATGTAGTCATGCGTCTTCCCCCCTATTCTTCATTCATGTTTTCTATTCTTGTAATATGTATTCATTGATTCCTTTTTTATACTTTTCCAAAACTATATTTTAGAAAACGTTTTCATTTAAAGAAATAAAAAAACCACCTTCATTATAGAAGGTGGTTCACACATTACGATTGACGCGGATGTTCTGGGAAGTCCATCTCGTCATAACGAACGATCGACGTCCGGTTTTTGAATTTATGTCCTAACCAGAAGGCAAGGAACAATGGAATACCGACGTACGTCGCAGCAATCCCAACCCAATCGATTTGATCAGCGAGGAATGCGGCATAGTTTTGACCAACGATGACAAGGAAACAAAGACCGAATGCGAACAGCGGACCGAACGGGAACGCTGGTGCAACATATGGTAAGTCTTTCAACGAGTGACCTTGTGCAACGAATCCTTTACGGAAGCGATAGTGACTGATCGCAATCCCGAGCCATGCGATGAATCCTGTCATCCCGGAAGCATTGAGTAACCACAGGTAGACTTGTCCACCAAACATCGACGTCAAGAAACAGAGCGCACCGACTGCACCTGTTGCAAGCAAGGCGTTACGGGGTACACCGTTTTTCGAGACTTTCGCGAATAACTTCGGTGCATCGCCTTGGCGCGCAAGTGTATACAGCATCCGTGTCGAAGCATACATGCCTGAGTTTCCGGCAGATAGAACAGACGTCAAGATGACAGCGTTCATGAGTGCTGCTGAGAACGCAAGACCTGCTTTTTCAAAGACGAGCGTAAACGGACTAACCGCTACGTCCGTAATGTCATTCGAAACCAAGTTCGGACTCGTATACGGAATGAGCATTCCGATGACGAAAATCGCGAAGACGTAGAAAAGTAAGATACGCCAGAAAACTTGTTTGACTGCTTTAGGAACGTTCTTTTTCGGGTCTTCTGACTCACCCGCGGCAATCCCGACGAGCTCCGTTCCTTGGAAACTGAATCCAGCAACAAGAATGATTCCGATGACGGCAGGAATCCCACCGACGAACGGTGCATCGCCAAGAGCAAAGTTTTTAAAGCCAACCGGTGGCTCCGATGTAAAGACACCGAAAATCATCGCAACACCGACGACTAAGAAGACGATGACGGTAACGACTTTAATCATCGCGAACCAATACTCCGCTTCCCCGAATCCTTTAACGGAGAAGTAGTTCAAGCCAATCATGAGTAAGAGGAACAAGGCACTGAAATAAAATCCAGGAACATCCGGGAACCAATACGTCATGACGATTTGTGCTGCGACGAGCTCGACTGCGATCGTGACTGCCCAGTTGTACCAGTAGTTCCAGCCGAGTGCAAAGCCGAATGATGGATCGACGAATTTCGTTCCATATGTCGAGAAGGATCCAGCGACCGGCATGTACGCTGCCATTTCACCAAGACTTGTCATTAGGAAGTAGACCATCAGACCAACGATTGCATACGATAGGAGCGCACCACCTGGTCCTGCTGCTGCGACGGAAGCACCGGACGCAATGAAGAGTCCTGTTCCAATCGCTCCACCGATGGCGATCATCGACATGTGACGGGCTTGTAATCCACGTTTTAATCCTTCTGCTGTCGAATCTGTTGTTTGTTTCACATCTAGATTGTTCATTTCGTTCGCTTCTCTCTTTAATAAATTTTGAGAGGACACTTTTTGAATAAAAAAACAAAAAGCGCCCTCATCTTCCAGATGGAAGATGAGAACGCAACATAATAAAATGGATGCGCCTCATTCTACCGTCGTGAAAGATAGCTCTCCACAAGTAGGTGATACCCGACTTGTGACAGTATTAGACCTATTTGATCTAATCCCAATCGATCATCTTCAAAGCGATGATTGATTTCGGCAATTCTTCCTTTCAGGTCACCTCATCTGTCGCTTGACGACATCCGTAACCGTACTCTTAAGAACTGCAACCTCCATCCCACTGGTTGAGTGAGAACTGAATTAAGTTAGTTATTACTACGCCATATTACACAAATCGCCACGAAATTGTCAATTGTCTTTTTCGAATATCGGGTAGTCGATGGTAAAAATCCGATATGTTTAGTACACTAAATGGTAGAAGTCCACTGAGAGAAAGGATGCTGCTTGCATGCCACAGGAACGTGATTTGCTAACTTATCGACTCGAAGAACAAATGCGTGTCATTCTTCGTACCCTGCGACGTGAACTTAACCGGCTATTTGAAGGAACGGCGACCCGGAGTGAATTTTTCATCTTACGAAGCCTTTCCGAAAATGGTCCTCAGCGCCCGACGCTTCTCGCGGAACAATTTGAGCTCGCGACGAGTCAAGTCACTGCTTTGACGGATAAACTGTATAAACAAGGATATGTCACCCGAACACGTTCGACGGAAGATCGTCGTTCAATCGTCCTCGCTTTGACGGAGGACGGTGAACGTGCATTTCGGGATCTCGAAATCGTCCGGAAAAACTATTTACAAGACCGCTTCGGCACATTGACAGAAGAAGAGCTTGAAACGATGGTTCATGTCTTTGATAAAATTTTACAGACGATGGATGAGGATACACTTACTTCGTCTTCTTAAAAACGGTAGATTTTCTACCGTTTTTTCTATTTTATCTAAAGATTTCCCTCTGTCTAACCGTTATCTACTTGAGTATACTGGAAGTATATATATGGAAATCTGTTAGCTGGGGGAGTTGGGAGGATTTGTTGTCCATCATGAATCAATTCATCATTAACTTTTGTCTACTGTTTACAACGATTACTCTCTTGTTCTTACCGTTTCGAAATCAACCGCGTATTTCATTGAACTCCAAATGGAGCATTCGACTTATACTCGGAGCGGTCTGTGGTCTGGTTGCGGTTTTATTGATGTTCAATGGGATCCAAATCGATGTCGCCCGTGTTGATTTACGTATCGTTCCCGTCGCGATCGCCATGCTGTTCGTTGGTTTTCCAAGCGCCATCGTTGCGGGTGCGATGATCATTGGGACACGTTACTTTTTAACACCAGTTGATCAAATGGAAGGTTTTTATTTATCTACGCTGATCATCGTCTTGTTCATCACGACAATCGGAATCATTCGTCGATTCGTTCATGTCTCGATGCGTCATTTTCAGCTTATGGTGTTGGTCGGTATTCTCTATTCGCTACCCGCCATCTACATCCTGACGCACAGCTGGTCGACATTCTTTAAAATCTCGATTGCGTACGTCTTCTTTAATTTATTAGCTGGCTTTGTCGCTTTTCGATTGCTAACGGAATTACGCCGTCACTTCGAAAACATCCAGTATCAGCAGAAACTCGCCATGACGGATGCATTGACAGGGCTCGCCAATCGTCGTCGTCTTGATGACTCCCTTTCGCTTGTCGGTTCGACCGACCAAGGCTATTCGCTTGTACTCATCGATATCGATTTCTTCAAGCATGTCAATGATACATATGGTCATGATGCGGGCGATGATGTGTTACGCCAACTCGGCATGACTCTTGCTTCCTTGACGCGTCCAGACGACCTCGTCGGACGGTACGGTGGTGAAGAATTTTTAATCATCTTACCAAGTACTTCGGCGAAAGAAGCGCAAAAAATCGCAGAACTAGCTCGGCTGACGGTCGCACGTAACCTGTTCCCGACAGCAGATGTACCTGATCTACAAATCACGATTTCGCTTGGAATCGCACATTCTAGTGGTTCTCATACGTCACTTGAAGCATTACAACAGGCAGATAAAGCGTTGTATTACTCAAAAGAAAGCGGACGGAATCGGAGTACGATCTACACGAAAGAACTTGCATTCCGACAAGCTTAACCTGACTGGACACTTCCGTAGGGAAGTGTCTTTTTTTACGTCTTCATTCCGGCTCTTTAGGAAAACCGATGCTTTCTACTGTTCCAAAGACGATCATCCGACTTAATTGTTCTGCCATATACTCTGATGAATACGGTCGACCGTTTCGTAACCAAGAAATCAACAATCCCAACTGTCCACCAATGACATAGTTTAATAATAAGTCCCGATCGACGAACGTAGCTTCTTCTGTGATTTGCGGTCGAAACATTAGTCGGTAATTCTCTTTCAACGTATCGAGAAAGCGCGAGATGAACGTTTTGATCGGTCCTTGAACAAGCATCGTCTGATAGAATAATTCATTTTCTTCGATATGAATGAACAACCGAGCAAAATAGCGACTCACCTGCTCGACTGTCGGAAAGGCAGTTCCTGTACCGGTGATCCGAATCGCTTGTTCAAGTGCCTTCATTTGCTCCTCAACGATTTGGTCAAGCAAATCATACTTATCCGTATAGTGTGCGTAGAAGGTCGAACGGTTCACACCGGCTCCATCCGTCAACATTTTGACCGTAATACTTGAGAAGCTGTGCGTCTTCAGTAAACGAAATAATACCATTGTAATACGGTCACGTGACCGTTTTGGTCGAGGATCACGGCTCTCATTCATCCATATTTCACTCCTTTTTCATCATCTTTTCATTAATGAATCCGTTATCATCTATTTTTCCGACATTTTGTCGGAAATTGTCGGTTGTTTGTTACCTAACTATCCATATAATTAACTATATTAATTACTCCTCCCCCCAGAGGAGTACTTTTTTTGAATCGATTGTACACAAGAAAGGATGCAAACACACCCATGAGTATGAAAAAACTATTAATCATCAATATCGTGACACTCATCGTTTTGATTGGTGGTGGTGTTGTCGGATACTACTATTACGATCAAGCAACGAGCTATGTCAAAACAGACAATGCAAAAATCGATGGCAAAATGATAACGATTGCGAGTCCAAGCGCCGGTAAATTAACAGACTGGTCGGCAAAAACAGGCGAATCGCTCGACAGCGGTGCAACACTTGGTCACATCATGACTGCACAAGCTGGACAAAAACCGACAGATCTTTCTGTTTCGATGCCTGCGAAAGCAACGATCGTTCAGTCGATGGCGACAAAGAATGGCTTCGTCGCAGCAGGTACACCACTTGCTTACGGTTTTGACTTAAACGACCTTTGGGTCACAGCGAACATCGAAGAAACAGAAATCGATGAAATCAAAGTCGGACAAACAGTGGATGTCTATGTCGACAGCTACCCGGATACGACACTTTCTGGTGAAGTCGAGCAAATCGGGATGACGACGGCTTCTACGTTCTCAATGATGCCTTCTTCAAACGGAAACGCGAACTACACGAAAGTCGCACAAGTCATTCCCGTTAAAGTATCACTCTCGCAAGAAAAATCACTCGACATTCGACCTGGTATGAATGTGACCGTCCGCATTCATAAGGATTAAGGAGGGACGTTCATGTCTACTACCTTCTTGTTCGGATATAGTGCGTTCACGATTCTGATCATCATCGGCGTCAACTGGATCGCCCGTCGAAGTCGCCAATCCGACATGGCACTGGCGACTGACGGACCAACACTTGAGGAATCCCTCGATGCGGAACCGACGATGACCGTGACACCACCAGTCGCAACACCTTCAAAACAGGTATCGACGGAAAACGTCAGTATCCCGAAAGTACTAACGGTCTTACTAATCGGTATGTTCATTGCTATTTTGAACCAAACGTTGATTAATGTCGCGTTACCGGTTCTAATCAATGACTTTAACGTATCGACTTCCACTGCCCAGTGGTTGACGACAGGCTTCATGCTCGTCAACGGGATTTTGATTCCGATCAGTGCCTTTTTGATGCGAAGCTATACGTTCCGCCAGCTGTTCCTCGCTTCGATGACGCTCTTTTTCTTCGGATCCATCATTTGTTCGATGGCAATGAACTTCCCGGTCATGATGATCGGTCGTGTCGTTCAGGCAGCGGGGGCTGGTATTTTGATGCCACTCGGATCAAACGTCTTCATGACGTTGTTCCCACCGCATAAGCGCGGAGCTGCCATGGGGATGCTTGGAATCGCGATGATTCTCGCTCCTGCTGTCGGACCTACGATCACGGGATATGTCATCCAAAACTATGATTGGCACGTCATGTTTTACGCGATGTCGTTCTTTGGATTAGTGACATTGTTACTTGGTGCTGCCTGGTTCCGACTGACACAGCCCCTCTCGAAACCTTCTTTTGATGCACTGGGCGTCTTATTCAGTACGATCGGATTCGGGAGTCTCCTTTACGGATTCAGTGAAGCCGGGAATGACGGCTGGGATAGCCCGATCGTCATCAGCACGATCGTCATCGGCTTAATTGGAATTGCCGCTTTTGCGATGCGTGAGCTGTCGATGGAAGATCCGATGTTGAATATTCGCGTGTTAAAGGTACCGGAATTTTCGTTCACCCTCTTCATCAACGTCATCGTCACGATGGCTTTGTTCGGCGGGATGTTACTTTTGCCGATTTACCTTCAAAGCATTCGCGGTTTTTCACCGGTCGACTCCGGTCTGCTCCTCTTACCCGGATCACTGATCATGGGAATCACCGGACCGATTGCCGGTCGGTTATTTGACCGTTTCGGTATTCGTCCACTTGCCATCTTCGGTTTGACGTTAATGACCTACGGAACATGGGAACTGACGCAATTGAACATGGATACGTCGTATTACTCCATCATGGGGATCTACATGCTTCGGTCATTCGGTATGGCGTTCATCATGATGCCGATCATGACTGCCGGTATGAATGCCTTACCGATGAAGATGATCCCACACGGAAACGCGACGCAAAACACACTCCGTCAAGTCGCTGGATCTATCGGAACCGCGATTCTCGTCACCGTCATGACCCGTCAAACGACGGCTCATTTGGCAGACGACGCGAATCAGTTCACGACGCTCGACCCAACGCTTTCGCAACATTTAAACGATCTTGGACAACAGCTGGGTAGCTCACAAGCCGCTTCGACGAGTTGGTTTACGATGCTGACGAAACAAGCAACAATCCAAGGGATCACCGATGCGTTCTGGATTGCGACCGTTTTATCTGCGCTTGCACTGATTCTGTCCTTCTTCTTGCACGGAAAAAAAGAACCGAATCTGGATTGATTGACGACAGACCAGTTGATGTCCTATCAGCTGGTCTTTTCTTATACTTTACGAAAAGTTCTTCTTTGCACTTCAGCCTTAAAATCGATACACTAGGGACAATGAGTTTCATATCTAAAGGAGATGCTTTATGGTTGCCTTTCTGCAATTTTATGCGTTCATCTTTGCTTGTTGTTTTGCTTGGCAAGTTGGTCGACCATCCCCTTGGTCACAAAAGATCGTTCGTGCCTTTTTAACAAGTGTCAACGGGCTCTTCGTATTCGCACGTGCCTCGATTTCAATCTTTTTATTAGTTGGACCACTATTACTCGTCACTTATCTTGTCTTCCCACGGTTAATCGCTTTTGAAAATGGTTTAGCGATGGTGATCAGCGTCCTCGTCATCGGACTGGTTGATCGTCTCGTCAGTCTCGTCGTCCTGCCACTCATGCGTTCCTTTTTCTTAAAACGTCAACGCGTCATGCCACAATCGGTGGAAATGGTGCTTTATACGATGGCAATGGCTGTCTTGCTCTTCATTCAGCTTCATGCTGTTCCCGGCGTTCAAATTCATGTAGCACTGACGATTTTCCTTGGTTTTACGATCTATTTCGCCCATTATCTATTTGCCCTATACCGGATTCGTCTTATGAAAAAGAAACTAACGACTGTTGCTCAAGATCAAGACGAGGAACGAAAAGCTTCTTAATCCGAATCTAACGAAAGATGATTTCCTCTTGGGAATCGTCTTTTTTGTTTTCTGACAAATAACATTGACAATGATAATCGTTATCATTTATAGTGAAAAAGTACTCAGTGAGGAGATGAAACGGATGCATGCCCAACAAGTGATTGAAACACGCCGGTCGATCCGGTCCTATGCGGAACAACCCGTTCCGGTCGAATTGGTAGAAGCATTACTCGACACGGCGATTTATGCCCCGAATCATAAATTACGAGAGCCTTGGCGCTTTGTTCTCGCAATCGAAGACGGACAAACACGGTATGTCGATGCCTTGATGGAATTGCTGACAGCACGTGGTCAATTCGAGACGAAAACGTCTGAACAACGTCAACAGGCTGAACAAAAATTACGGGAAGTCCCGGTTTATTTAACGGTACTTTGTCAGGTACAAGGGACACCGGATCAACAGCTAGAGGATACACTTGCAACAGCTGCGATGATTCAAAATCTGCAGTTAGTAGCAACAGAACGAGGTCTTGGGTGTTGCTGGAAGAGCGGAAAACACTGGTTCACACCAGAGTATGCCTCACTCGTTGACGCTTCTGAAAACGAACGCGTTCTCGGCGTCATTCAAATCGGCTGGCCTGCCATCGTTCCACCTGTCAAACCTAGAACGTCCGCAAAGGACAAGTTGACGCACTTTTAAGAGGTGCGCATTCTGCGAGCTACCCCTGCTCGCGCCAATCAAGCCCCAATTCAAAAATAAAAACGTTCCGATGACGTCTCTCTCCCCAAACGGAGACGCAATCGGAACGTTTTTCTGTATTCACACTGGTGTTTTCGTATAGACAGGCGCCTCTGGAATCGTGTCATATAACATATGGTCGACGATTCGTTTGGTCGCTTCTCCGTCCTGATACGTAAAGAACTGATTCGCAAATGTCTCGATTTTCTGTGTATCGAATTGCCCACGTTTAATCCAAGCAATGACGTCTTCGAACGTCGACACGATTGGTCCCGGTACGAACGTTTCATATGGGAAGTAGAAATCGCGTTCTGCTTTATACGACTGAAGATCGTTGACGAGAAAAATCATCGGCTTCTGCAACAAGGCAAACTCGAAGATGACAGACGAATAATCCGTAATCAGAATATCCGCAATTTGCATCAAATCATTGATGTCCGGATAGTCTGTCATGTTAATGATTTGATCCGCATACGCGTCCGGTACGACGGGTGGATTGAGAACAAACGGGTGCATGCGAAGCAAGAGCACTGTATCCGGTCCAAGCTCACGACGGAACTTCTCAAAATCGAGCTCTTGATCGTAATGTGCCGTTGTCTGTCCATTTCCTCGGAACGTCGGCGCGAGTAAGATGATTCGTTTTTTGCGCCATTCTGGATATCGGTCATACAACTTTTCTCGAACACGGGCTTGGCGTGCTGTGTTCAGTAGCTGATCCGTCCGTGGAACTCCTAATGGATAGATCCGTTTCTGCTCCATTCCGAAAGCATCCGCATATGGTGCAACACACGCTTCACCGGAAACATAGACCTTGCTATAATTCCGGTGAATCTGGACCATCTTCAAATAATCGTCATCCGGCGAATAGGACTTATCAAGCACACTATAGCCGAACTTTTTAAAGGCTCCACAAGCATGCCATAGCTGAATGACTTCTGTTCCTTTCCGTAAGGACGACACATAGACAGGGTAATAATAGTCATCAATGATGAAGTAACGAGCAGTCGCTAATTCGTACGTCGCCCGCATCATATGAAAGACGTATTGGATTTGCCCCGCCAACGATTGAGGGAATCGCTTTAACAAAAAAACGTATTCATACCCTAAGTCGCGTCGTTCGAGTTCATCGTAGACGGCACGAAAGTTATCGACAAGACGATCGGAACGATACGTCGCAAAGACGACTTTTTTCGGTTGAATCGGTAACCGTTTCGTCAACCAGTACGTCATAGCAAGCAGATAGTGAACCGTCCGTCGTTGCAATAACCGAATTTTTTGTTTCATAGACGATTCTCCTCTTTTTCAGCGCACATCGTTACATGCACCATTCCATGACCGTCTTTCCGAACCGGTTCGTCAAATCGTTTTCAAACGCTTTATGAATATCTTCGATTTGTCGAATTTGGAATACGCCTGAAACCAGGTTCGATAAATAAGCTGGAATATCAGGATGTGCTTGATACAATTCCATCGTCCGTGCGAAATCAGCCGGTGTACTCCGACTTGAACCGTAGACACGAAGTCCTTTTTCAAGAATCATCCGCGTGTTGATCGCGACGGCATCCTCTGATACGCCAAGTAACGCCATCGTGCCTTCCGGAATGATGTAGTCGATCATCTGATTGATCGCATATTGACTGCCAATTCCCCCGACACATTCAAAACCGTGGTTGAAGGAGACATCGGCTGGAATCTGGTCGATGTGGTACGTCTCGTCTGCAAACGAGAAATAATCAAGCTTCGACTGTGTTTTGCCAAAGACGAGTAATTTCGCTTCCGGATACAACTTACGTAGCAAGAGTGCTGTGATGAAGCCAAGGTTCCCATCCCCCCACACTCCGAACGTCTCCCGACGCGGATGGGCAATCTTTTCGAAACGAGTCAAGGCATGGACCGCTACACTGACGAGCTCAGTGAATGCCGCGACTTCAGGATCAAGATCAGCCGGTACCTCGACAAGGCGATCTGCTTTTAAGAACACATAGTCTTGCATATAGCCATCGTACCCACTCGAACGGAAACGACTCGTACGCAGGTAGTTTTCACCGATGATGTCATCTTCTTCCGTCGGCGTATTCGGCACCATCGCGACGAGTGTTCCTTTCTTGAATGTTCCACTCGGATCATGTACGACTTTTCCGATGCCTTCATGAATCATGGCCATCGGTAATTTTTTCGCTAATACTTCCGCACTACGGCTACCCGTGAAGTAGCGTTGATCCGCGTGACAAATCGACAAATAGGTCGGACGCACGACGACACGATCGGTATTCAATGACCGTTCATCATACGTCACTTCGATTTGACGCGGGGCGACGAGTTGATAGACTTGGTTAATCATTGATGAATCCGCTCCTTCAAGATAGCATTCGCAATCCGTAGGTCGTATGGTGTCGTCACTTTAATGTTGAACAGTTCCCCTGTGACGAGCGCGACATCTTCCCCTTTCAGAAGAAGGATCTTACACGCATCCGTCAAAATCGCTCGTTCTTCCGTTGAAAGCGACTCATAATGCGATTTCAACTTCGTGATCTGAAAACTTTGTGGTGTCTGCCCTTGATACATTTGATCACGAACCGGAATATCCGTGATCGTTTTACCGTTCGTTGACGCGACGATCGTATCGATTGCTGAAATGACTGTGTCGCATGAACCGAATTCTTGCGCTGCTTCAATGTTTTCTTTAATGATGCGGTGCGTCAAGAACGGACGGACAGCGTCGTGTGTGACGATGATATCTTCCTCAGACAGACCGTTTTTCTCTTCGATCCAGTTCACCGCTGCCATGATCGATTCATTTCGATCCTGCCCACCCGGTGTAATGACGAGGCGTTCATCTTTTCCAATGTATTTCTCCAAAATATCGCGCGTATAGTTAATCCAAGCAGTCGGTGTGACGATGATGATGCGGTCAAAATCCTCATGTAATAGGAATTTCTCTACTGTATGGACGATGATTGGACGTTCTCCGATCGATAAGAATTGTTTCGGTCGATCGACGTTCCCCATTCGTGTTCCTTTTCCTCCAGCTAAAATGGCTGCATAAATCATCTTCTGACGCAGTGTCTCGTTGAATCCTTCAAACGAGACGACCTGCTTCCCTCCCTTATGAAATAATCGTATTTCGGTTTTCTCTCCCTATCGTTCAGGGTATGTGTAATGATGCAGTTTGTGTTGAAGTGTTATTTTACAAAAACACAAAAAAATAAAGAAATCCCTATTAATTTCAATGTCTCACGATATAATGAGTGGTGATTTCTAGTTTCACTATACTACGTTCACATGAATTTTAAAATTTTATCAGTATTGTGTAAATGTAATGTAATTATTCGAGCGAGGAGAGATGGTTTTGACAGAAGAGACACTTGCGCCTACTTTACAAGCAGAGGTCACCTACTTGGAGTTAGCTGGAACGACGTTTCGTTTCGAAGCACGTTTGAGCGGGTTGACTGATTTTTTGCGCGCCGAACAAACATTATTTGAAAATCCTGTATCGCAACAGCAACCTGAACTTGAGGAGCCGGGCGATGATTACATCCAGTCCGAACCTGCTGAAGCGTTGGTGCCTCTCGAACGTGCCATCGTCTTCCGTAACAAACGAAACAAACGAACGTTCATTTGCCGCTTTCCATTCGAAGGAGACTGGACGGAAGAGTCCTTTACAGGCGAATTGAATCTGAATCATATCACGCCGACAGGTCGTCCATTGCCAATGGGCTATTTTGATGCGTTCTTCGCCATCGTCCAAGGAAAGACGATCTTACATGAAGCGCCTTTTGGTGATACGCGTTCGTTAATCCCCGTCGCTTACCGCGTCGATACAAAACATAGTAACGCCTTGATCTTACTTGAATACGAACTTGTCGTGCAGTATTCGGAATACAGCAACTCTTTAGGTTTCCATTCCCTAAAGAAAGGCGAATCGAAACGTCTAATCCAAGTCATCGATCGCTATAAAAAGTGGAAGAAGAATATGAAGAAGCGCGCGTTCAAGTTCCGTCGTTTTACCTTTAAGGCGATTTATAACGTCACGAAATGGACGCAACCGATCCAAGAGAATAAAGTCATCCTCGCTTCGGATTCTCGGAGTGATATCAGTGGGAACTTTGCTTATATCTTAGATGAGGTCGAGCGTCGCAATCTCGATCTCGATGTGAAGACCTTCTTCAAGCCGAACCTTCAGTCTCGTCGCGATTGGCGCGATAAATTTACGTTGCCGTACCACTTAGCGACAGCAAAGACGATTCTTGTCGATGACTTCTATCCGATGATCTATCCGTTGAATATTCGTAAAGGCAGTGATCTGGTTCAAGTCTGGCATGCCGTTGGTGCCTTCAAGACATTCGGTTACAGCCGCCTCGGAAAACCAGGTGGTCCAAGCGCGAACTCGCTTAGTCACCGGAACTATACGAAAGCCATCGTCAGCTCCCATAATGTCGCCCGTCATTACGCAGAAGGATTCGGTTTACGCGAAGATCAAGTCATCGCGACCGGTATTCCGCGGACGGATATGTTCTTCGATCAACCGTTCATCGAGGAAGCGAAAGCACGTATCTATGAGGAATATCCAATCTTCAAACAAAAGAAAGTCATCATGTTCGCGCCGACGTTCCGAGGAAATGGTGCGAAGAGTGCCTATTATGATTTTGATCAACTTGATCTCGATGCGCTATACGAGGCACTTCATGAGGAGTACGTCTTCGTCCTGAAACTGCACCCATTCATCCGCCGCCGAATGGAGATTCCAAAAGTCTACGCTGACTTCTTCCTCGATTTGACGGATCATCGTGAAATCAATGAGTTGCTGTTCGTCTCAGACATCTTGATCACGGATTACTCATCGACGTGTTTCGAGTTCTCCCTATTGAATCGACCGATGTTGTTCTTCGCGTATGACCTTGAGGACTACATCTCAAAACGTGATTTCTATTACGACTTCGAAGAATTCGTTCCGGGTCCAATCGTCAAAACATCGGAAGAGTTGATTGAACGGATTAAAAACAAAGACTTTGAAATGCATAACGTCAAAGCATTCGCAGAATATTTCTTTGAACATCAGGACGGGAAATCGAGTGCCCGGTTCGTTGATCAAATTCTGCTAGGTGAGAACAAATGACTGCTCCTATCAAACCAGTGACTACCCCTACGTACGATCATTGGCTTGGGAACTATAAAGTCTTACTCATCTTCATGGTCGTCTTCGGTCATTTGATCGAGACGTTCCGTGATTTACCGGGAAACGATAGTGTGAGGATGGCGTATAACGTCATTTACTTGTTGCACATGCCCGCCTTCATCTTCATGAGCGGCTACTTTTTCAAACAAGTTCGACCTCAACGCATCCTCGCCTTCGTTGCCCTGTATTTCATCTGGCAATCGATTCACGAAATCTATTTGTCCTACACGCAGGATGATTCCTTACGTGAGATGCTCGATGGGTTACTCCATCCGCTCGTTCCGAATTGGACGCTTTGGTATCTGCTTGGGATCATCATTTGGCAAACCGTCACACCGGCATTCCAGGTGATGCGTTTCCCGCTGATCGTCAGTGTCTTATTTGCGTTATTGATCAATGCCAACCCAGATTCAATCACGAACTTCCTGTCGTTACAAAAAGTCGTCAGTTTTTATCCGTTCTTTTTGATGGGTTACCTCGTCAAAGAGCGCGGTTGGCTGACTGACGCCGGCTGGCGAAAGCAGATGACGGCACCGATCGGTCGACTGACCGGACTAATCGTCTCGCTCTTGATTGTCGTCTTCATGATTGTCTGGACGAAAAACGGATTTGATACGGTCTGGCTCTTCTACCGCGACACCTATGGGGAATTTGAAGTCTCGCTTCTGAAGGGAGCAGCGATTCAATTGTTCCTCTATGCCGTCAGTACGATCATGATCTTCTCGGTCTTGTTGCTCGTGCCGCACCGGTCATTTGGAGATCGATTCGATCAGATCGGCATCCAGACGCTAGCGATCTACTTGATTCACTCGTTCATCGTCCGGTTGTTCCGTGATTCGGTTCCACCAGCCATTACGGAGTCGCCACTGTTACTAATCGGACTGTCCTTCTTGCTCGCTACCGGATTCGTCTGGTTGCTGTCGAGTCGCCCCGTCGTGACAATCTTCCGACCGTTGCTGTCACCGAACATCAAATGGTTATTAAAAAAAGAACAATAAGTCTGAACTGACTTCATCCTTCTCAAAGGATGGAGTCTTTTTTGAATCCTCGACTCGTCTACATTGACAGGTCCTTTAGCTTGAATCTAAGATAATGAAGGTGAAACAAATAACCGCTTACAGAAAGCGGGTCGAAAGAAGGGGTCCCCTTGCACGCGGATCAACGAAAAAAATTAACGGTCCTCATGATCAATATGTTTATTGCGGTCGGGAGCTTCGGGATCATCATTCCGATTCTACCCGCTTACTTAGCTTCGATTGGACAAGGTGGGACGGCGGCTGGGTTAATGATCGCCATCTTTGCCGGAGCACAACTCGTCATGTCACCGATTGCCGGAAAATGGGCGGACCAATACGGTCGTCGCAAGATGATCATCTATGGATTGATCGGCTTGACGCTCTCGATGTTTGTCTTCTACTTCTCCAATTCCGTCACGGTCCTCTACATCTCGCGCGCAATCGGCGGTGCCGGTGCTGCACTTCTGATTCCAGCGATTTTTGCTTACGTCGCGGACATCACAACGATGGATCAACGCGCAAAAGGAAACAGTTACGTCTCAGCTGCGATGTCACTCGGAATCGTCATCGGTCCTGGAATCGGTGGATTCCTTGCCGAATACGACTTAAAATTGCCACTCCTCGTCTCAGCGATCGTCTCAGGGGCAGCCGTCCTATTCAGCGTCTTATTGCTTCAAGAAAGCGAACAACACGATGCAACAGCAATGGCACCCGATGAAGGATCGATGCTCAAGAAACTCGGGACGTCGTTTAAGAAACCGTACTTCGTCCCACTCGTCATTACACTCGTCATGAGCTTTGGTCTCATGGCATACGAATCAGTACTCGGTCTATTCGTCGATGATCAATTCGGCGCTTCACCGAAAGACATCGCGATCATGGTGACGTCGACTGGTATCATCAGCGTCATTGCTCAAATCTTCATCGTCGATAAGCTGTCACGTAGTCTCGGAGAAGGAAAGGTCTTGAACCTATTCCTGTTCATCGCAGCGCTCGGCTTCCTGTTGTCATTATTGACATCAAGTTACGGTGGATTCTTTGCGATCACCCTCGTCATCTTCCTCGCGACGTCAATTTTACGTCCCGTCTTGAATACGATGATTTCAAAGCTCGCTGGTAATGAGCAGGGCTTTGCTATGGGAATGAACAACGCCTACATGAGCATTGGGAACGTGCTCGGACCGACGCTTGCAGGTATCCTGTATGACGTCAACATTCTCTATCCGTTCGCACTTGGTCTGATCTTCCTCGTCATGACGTTCATCGGATCGTTCATCTGGCAAAAACGTCAAGCACGATTAATTGCCAAGGTCGAACAGAGTTCTTAAACGTATTAAAAATAGCCTCGATTACTCCCTCCCATCGGACAGAGCAATCGAGGCTATTTCGTTTATCCCTATTCGTTCGTCATACATATTGTTCCTCTGTTCTTGACACGAGCAGTTTCGCGACGATTTCTGTTAACAAGAAGACGAAGACGACTCCTGTAAAATCCAGCGTCAACCACGGCATCAGACCACAGCCAATCAAAAGTGTCCCAATCATTAATGGACGATACGAAGAAAAGGACGGTCGATTCGGACGTACACTCAACAGGATGCTCACGACACCCAGCATGATAAGCCACGTCACTGCAATATTATAGAAAAAGTGATCGACCAGTAAAAACAGACCGATCGGATACAGCGGAACCCACCAACGGTTCATACCGATCCCTCCCGTTTTCTTTTCAGTATCGCATGATTTGAATTGATTCCCTTTATTTTGAAATGACTTATCCGTACTGCTTTTGATGCGCACGTTTGAGTTCAAGGTACTCTTCGTCCGCCCGGATCAAATCCCATTTTTCTTGGAAGATCGCAGCGGATTTCGCTTTTTCTTCGTCGATCTCGCGTGTGTGCAATTCGTTTTTCTCTTTATCTTTGTATTTTCGTCCACCCTTATAGTTCGCGTAACGTCGTGCGCGCGTATGCCCCATTTGAATGAACTTCCGCGCCATATCCATGCCGACGAAGTCTCCGTCTTCTTTATAAGCTAAATACATCTCATAAATTTTCTCGGACGATTCCTTCGCGATGTCCGGTGTCTTAAAACGCCAATGCGGCAAAATCTCACTTTTATAAGGTTCGACGAGTAAGACCCCTTGCTCCCCGCGTCCAACCCTGTACTTTTCCGGCTCCTTACGAAAATCCGTTGTCTTGAAATCGAGATCGTAATCAAACGCCATCCCGGTCACGCTCCCTTCTACTTCGAAACGTTCCCTTCCCGTCCGTTCATCAATCCTCGATCCGGTAGAGTCCTTGTGTATAGATCGTCGCTAAGACGTGTGCAATCTCTTCAATCGTGGCCGTCGCCTCTTCACGGACGACTTCGAATAAGTACATCTCGTTCGCGAAGAACCAACCACGGGCGACGAGTTTCGGGTCGACATCCTGCCGTGCAAGTCCTGTCTCTTGCGCGTACTGGATATCCTGACTGATCCGATCGATGAACCGTTCCCGAATCGCTTTCCATTTTGCACGGACGATGTAAGACACGCCGATTGCTTGCTCGACGATCCGTAGCATCGCTCGTTCTTCTTCCGCGAGACGTAAGAAATCCGTTGCTTGGGTCACGATGCGTTCCTTTGCCTCCATCGGTGTCGCCGGTTCGAATGTTCGTTCCGCGATCGCATGGAAACGGCTCATGACATCTTCCATTAAAACAACGAGTAGCTCATCTTTCCCTTCAAAATGGACATAAGCGGTTCCGTAACCGACGCCAGCTTGTTTAATGATTTGTGAAATCGTTGCCGTTTGAAACCCTTGTTCTAAGAAGACGTCACGTGCCGCACTCAACAGTTTCTCGCGTGTCCGCACCGTACGCAGATGACGTTTATCGATTTTTTCTGGTTGAGAAGATGACATGTCCTTCACTCCTTTTGTTTTCTCTATTCGATAATATTGACACAATGTCAACTTGTTTGCTACGCTTTTGTCAAAATTGATTGAGCATTCATTTGAGGAGGATGACGTATGACACTGCAAGCAAAACGGACCGATGCTGTTGCTCGGGATGAGCACGATGCACTATCTGCTTATCGTGATGAGTTTTATCTGCAACCGGGTAGTATCTATATGGACGGAAACTCGCTCGGTTTATTATCGAAGCGTGCCGAGAAGACGTTGCTTGAGTCGCTATCAGACTGGAAAGAACTCGGGATCGATGGCTGGATGAAAGGACGTCATCCTTGGTTCGAATTATCGGAACGTCTCGCTGCTCTCAACGCTCCGCTCGTCGGCGCACAAGCAGAAGAAGTCATGGTCACCGGCTCGACGACCGTCAATCTCCATCAACTCGTCGCGACATTCTTCCAACCGACGGAAGGACGAGATAAGATTTTAGCGGATGCGCTGACATTCCCGTCGGACATCTATGCCCTTCAAAGCCAACTTCGCTTACGTGGACTCGATCCGGAGACACACCTCGTCCAAGTAGCAAGTCGTGACGGTCGCTTTTTAGAAGAAGACGACATCATCGCTGCGATGACGGACGATATCGCGTTGATCGTCTTGCCGGCGGTACTTTACCGAAGTGGACAAATTCTCGATATGGAGCGTTTAACGAAAGCGGCACACGACCGTGGCATCCTGATTGGTTTTGATGGTTGTCATTCCGTCGGAGCCGTTCCCCATGCTTTCCATGACTGGGGTGTCGACTTTGCCTACTGGTGTAATTACAAGCACTTGAACGGTGGTCCTGGAACGGTCGGTGGATTGTTCGTCCACGAACGTCATTTTGGAACGTTGCCTGGTCTGACGGGCTGGTTCGGTTCGCGTAAGGATAAGCAGTTCGACATGGATCACACGATGACACCGGCGGCGCATGCCGGGGCATTCCAAATCGGGACACCACACGTCTTAAGTCTCGCTCCACAAATCGGTGCATTAGAGATGTTTGACGAAGTCGGTATCGAAGCCGTCCGGACGAAGTCACTCGCGCTGACACAGTACATGATGGAACTTGTCGAGCTGGAGCTCACACCGTACGGTTTTGTCATCGGAAACCCGATCGACGATAAACGCCGTGGGGCGCATCTCAGCCTCGAGCACCCGGAAGCGGCACGGATCTGTAAAGCACTCAAGGAAAATCGAATCATCCCCGATTTCCGAGCACCGAACATCGTTCGTCTAGCACCCGTCGCGCTCTACAATACGTTTACCGATGTCTATGACGTCGTCGCGACACTCAAACGAATCATGGAAGATAAAGAATACGAACGTTTCGCAAATGAACGCGAAGTCGTTGCTTAAGGAGTACACCATGGAACAACCTACTGAACTACGGCGTGAACTCAAGACACGTCAACTTACGATGATTGCAATGGGCTGTGCGATCGGAACTGGTCTCTTCCTCGGAAGTGGGCTCGCGATCGGGCTTGCCGGACCGAGCGTTTTGATCAGTTACGCAGTCGGTGCCTTCATCGTCTTACTTTTAATGGGCTGTCTGGCTGAAATGACGGTCGCCCATCCGACATCTGGCTCGTTCGGTACGATTGCCGAACGATACATTAGTCCATATGCGGGTTTTCTCGTCCGCTATTCGTACTGGATCGCAAACGTTCTTGCAATTGGCGTTGAAGTCAGTGCGATTTCGATCTATATGAAATACTGGTTCCCGGACGTTCCCGGGGTCGTCTGGATTCTCGTATTCGCTGCCGCGTTGATTTACATCAATGCCACGACAGTCAATACATTCGCAACCTTCGAATACTGGTTCTCCGTCATTAAAATCAGTGCCATCTTGCTATTCATTTTGCTCGGTGCCTACTTGGTCATCGGTAGCCCAAGTCCTGAGATTGGTCCGCAAAACTTCACGAACGACGGTGGTTTCATGCCGTTCGGCTTCTCGGGTCTCTGGATCGCAATCTTCATCTCTCTGTTCAGCTTCCTCGGAACGGAATTGATTGCCGTAACTGCTGGTGAAGCGAAGGACCCGGACGTCGCCGTACCGAAAGCATTAAAAGCGACAGTCTTCCGTCTCTCGACGTTTTATGTCATCACGATTGCTTTGATGTTGATGATCGTCCCTTGGCAACAAGCGGGCGGCGTCGATCAAAGTCCGTTCGTCAAAGTAATGGAGATGCTATCGATTCCGTATGCAGGCGGCATCATGAACTTCATCATCCTGACGGCGGCGCTGTCTGCGATGAACAGTCAGCTGTATGCTTCGACACGGATGATGTATTCCTTATCGAAGGCAACGTATGCGCCAAAAGTATTTGGTCGTTTGAATCGAAAAGGTGTTCCACTCTTCGCACTCGCCGTATCAACGCTCGGGATTTTTCTCGCGGGGATCATCAGCAGTCAATCGAGCGTTTCTTATCCATTCATGATGGGAATTTCGATGTTCGGGGCGATTTTCACGTGGTTCATGATTTTCATCTCCCATCTGTACTTCCGTAAAGCATGGGAACGTGAAGGTGGACGGACGTTACCGGTCCGGATGATGGGCTATCCGTATCTGACTGCCCTCGGTGCATTGTTGTTATCCGCACTCGTACTAACGACATGGTTCACAGATTTCCAAATCGTCTTGAAGTTTGGTGTACCGTGGTTAGTGTTCTTATCGATCGCCTATTTCTTCTGGAAACGGGCGCATCCGGAACAACCACAGACCGCTGAAAAACGAAAACTGAATTAATTCGATAAAGGGGATGAACGGGAATGACAAAGACAGATCCTACGTCTATTGAAGCATCGATTCAAACGGATTTTAAGAAAGATATGTCCTACGGGGATTATTTGCAACTAGATCCATTGCTTTCGAGTCAACATCGCTTATCGGGGCATCATGATGAGATGCTTTTCATCATCATTCATCAGACGAGCGAACTCTGGATGAAGCTGATCCTGCATGAGATGCGTGCAGCGACGCAAGCCGTCGCAAACGATGATCTCGAATCATCGTTTAAGATGCTCGCACGCATCTCAAAGATTCAGCACCAGCTAATTCAGTCGTGGAATGTTTTGTCGACCTTGACCCCTGCCGAATATCTTGAATTCCGTGACGCGCTTGGTCACTCATCCGGTTTTCAGTCGTATCAAAACCGCCAAATCGAATTCGCGCTCGGCTTCAAGAATGAGCAGATGCTAAAAGTTTATGCGCATGACGAAACACTCTATCCAATGTTGCTGGAAGATTTGAAGACACCAAGCATCTACGATGAAACGATCCGGGCGATGGCGCGCCATGGGCTACCCATCGACGAATCCGTCCTTGAGCATGATGTCACGCAGGACTGGACGCCGAATGAAAGTGTCGAAGCAGCTTGGGCGACCGTCTATCGTGATGTCGATCAGTACTGGGATTTGTATGAACTCGGTGAAAAACTACTCGATATCGGGAGCCAGCAACAGATGTGGCGCTTTAACCATATGAGTACCGTCGAACGGATCATCGGACAAAAGCCAGGAACAGGCGGTTCGTCTGGTGTCAGTTATCTACGACGTGTGCTTGACCATAGATTTTTCCCGGAACTGTGGTCGGTCCGCACGACATTATGAGGAGGATGCAGCGATGACACGATGGATTGATGTTTCACAACCACTTGATCGCCACGTCACGACGTGGCCGGGCGATACACCATTTGAAGCGACACTGACATGGAATAAGGCAGACACCGGTTCCGTCAATGTCGGTAAAGTAACGATGAGTCTGCATACCGGCACTCACGTCGACGCGCCGTTTCATTTTGACGATGCCGGACAAAAAATCATCGACCTTGATCCAGATGTCTATATCGGACATGCGCGCGTCATTTACTTACCAGGTCGTAAGGAAATCACAGCCGCTGATTTAGATGGCTTTGAGCTAAATGACGTCCAGCGCTTGATCATCAAAACGGATGGTTGGATCGACAAATCAACTTTCCCAGAAACGATTCCCGTCTTGACGCCAAGTCTTGCTGAACGTCTTGGGGAACTCGGGATTTCGCTGATTGGTCTCGACTTACCAAGCGTCGATGCAATCGATAGTAAGGAAATGGCAGCCCATCACGCACTGGCGCAGCATGGAGTCCATATTCTCGAAGGACTCGTCCTTGATGCGATCACGCCTGGTGATTACCACCTCAACGCCGTCCCGCTCCCGCTCGTCGATGGCGACGGTAGTCCCGTTCGTGCCTTACTTCGTCCATACTAAAAAATCCGTCCAGCAGACTCTCTGCTGGACGGATTTTTACTTATGTAGCGGTTCGAAAAAACTCGCTTCGATTTGCCGAACGACATGTCCAAGGACTGCAAGTGACGAATCGACCTCGAATCCTTGATCCAGTGAATGATTCACTCCTTCGATGACATCAATCTTTAGTTGTGATGTCCGACACGTTTCAAGTGCCGCTTCATCATAAAACTTATCGGCTGTTCCGATGACGAGGAGTCCATCTTGCGTCGATGTGGCAATTTGTTCGACCACTTCATTCAGGACGGGTGTTAAAAAGACGAAGCGTGCTGTCTGTAGACTCGACTTTGTAAGTAACGCGGCAAGCGGAATCGTTCCTAACGACTTTGCGATGAACTGAACGTTTTCGTACGGATGCGTCGCAAGCACTTCTGAGACGACAGCGTCGACTCGACGGGTCATACAGGCATTCGATTCTGCGTCCGTCATCGAAAAGAGCTCTTCCGTCACATAGTGAATACAGATGACATCGATGTCTCGAGCGAGTAGTGCCATCCGGCTGTAGTAGAAGTAAGGATGATCGTACAAGTAAGATGCTCCCGAAATCAAGAAGCAGATCTGTTTGGATCCCATTTGAAAATGATCATACGAAATGGTCGTCTGATCGACGACGATGGATGATTGTTCGATATGCATGAAATCCCTCCGCACTTTTTCTAGACTTTACCATTTCAGAGGTGGACTGTCATGTCTTTTCAGTTCTTCCACGCTAAATAAAAAAGGCAATGAACCCTACTTGATTCATCGCCTTCCATATTTTTTATCCAATTGGAGCAAACACAGACTGTTCGACTTGTTTTAATTCATAGAACGCTCCTTGTCGCGCCATCAATTCGGCATACGTTCCGACTTCGATGACGTGACCTTGATCCATGACGATGATTTGATCCATCGCTTCAAGACCCGCTAATCGGTGGCTGACAAGGACAAGTGTCGCATCCGTTGCCCGTTCGAAGAGCCGTGTAAGAATCATCTGTTCCGTTAAAGCATCAACAGAAGACGTTGGTTCGTCAAGCAAGTAAAGCGACGCTTCGCGCAAGAGCACACGGGCAATCGCTAAGCGTTGTTTTTCTCCTCCAGACAAGTTCTCGCCTTTTTCAAATACACGGTCGTTCAATTCAAATGTTGTTAATCCGACATCATCGAGTGCTTGACGCATTGCCTCGTCCGTCGCTGCTTCGTTCGCAAGCAATAGATTGTCATGAAGCGTTCCATAAAAGTAATGATTTTGTTGCAAGACAACATTTGCGTGTTGCCAAAGTCCTTCCGGATCAACCGTCTGACTGTCTTGACCAGCAATCGTTAATCCGTCTGTCGGATACATCCGTAACATCAATTGAAGTAACGTGGATTTCCCGGAACCACTCGCCCCGACGATCGCCGTCTTCTTGCCGGCAGGAATCGAGACGGTGACGTCACGTAAAACCGGACGCGGTGCATCAGGGAAAGTGAACGTCAACGCGTTCGTTTCAAAGGATGGTGCCTGATTGAGAACGAACGTGTCGTAAGTTGCCTCTTCTTGTTCGGTCACGACTTCATCGAGTCGTTTCGCAGCATGCCGGCTATCTTCGAAAAAGCCTGGTAAAATTGCCATCGGTGCCGCATTCTCAAAGACCGTCAGCGATGTCATGACGAGTAAAGCGAGGAATACCCCTTCGAGTTGTCCACTCGCGACGAGATAGGCACCGACACCCAGAACGAGCCAAGAGATGATCAGCGTCACCATCGTATTCAAGGCAAGGTTCGAAACGGCATGTAACCCATTCCGTTTTTCTTCTTCGACATACCGTTTTGCGACGGCATTCAAGTCCTGTTCTTTTTGATCAAGTTGCTGGTAAATCTTTAAGTCGCGATAGCCTTGGAACAACTCCGTCACCTCTGTCGACAGATCACCGCGTCGGACACGGACCGAACGTGCGAAACGTTGTTCGCGGTACGCGAACCAACCTGGAATCAAGAAACCGGTCAGAATCAGACCAAGCAATAGAATCCCTGCAATCGTCCACGAGAAGAAACTGACGAAAAAGATCGTACAGAAGAAGACGAGCAACAAGACGATCGGTGGATAAAGGACACGTAAAAACGTATTTTGCAGACTCTCGACGTCCCCAACGATTCGGGCAAGTAAATCCCCACTTCGGTACTTCCCGAAAATACCGGGTGCAAGCGGCTCGAGTCTCCGGTAGAACGACGTCCGGATATCACTGAGGATCGTAAACGTCGCTCGGTGCGAATAATAACGTTCCGCATACCGACTGACAGCACGCGTCAGACTCGAGATTTTTTGCAGGGCAATCAGGACGGCGAGTGTCTGGATTGGTGGCAACAAGGCTGCCTTTGAAATCAGGTAACCACTTGCTGCGAATAACCCAACTGCTGTCACCCCGGCGAGGACACCGAAGAAGATCGACCAGGCGATATCGCGTTTTTGATTCACCATCAACCGAAAGACTCCTAGTAATTCCTTCATCGTGTTTCCTCCCCTCTCTGGACGCTCCGCATCCGGGCATATTCCGAATCACGTCCAAGCAGTTCATCATGGGTGCCGCGATCGACGATTCGTCCGCCGTCGAGGAAGACGATTTGATCTGAGCGCTCGATTGTATGCAGGCGGTGCGCGACAGTGATGACCGTCGCTGCTTGTCCAAGCTGTTCGATCGCTTGTTGGAGCAGTCGCTCTGTTTTGACGTCGAGTCCGGTCGTCGGTTCATCAAAGACGATGACGTTCGGTCGCTTCAAGAATGCGCGTGCCAACGCAACGCGCTGTTTCTCGCCACCCGATAGACCACGTCCGCCTTCTCCGATGACCGTATTAATTCCTTCAGGTAACGTCGCAATCAACTCCTCGAGCCCTGCCGCCTGCGCCGCTTCGAAAATCTCTTCCGGTGTCGCTTGACGGAGTTCACCGATCGCGATATTTTCTGCCAGCGTTCCGGCATACAGATACGGATGTTGCGAGATGTAGCTCAACTGACGGAACCAACTTGCTTCCGCCACCTGACTGCGCTCAATCCCGTCGAGCAGAATCCGTCCTTCTTTTGGATCCGCGAGTCCAGCAATCAACTGTAAGACAGTCGACTTACCGGCACCACTGCGACCGATCAACGCCACTTTTTGATATGGTTCAATCGCGAGTGTCACGTCTTGTAAGGCAAAACGTCCTTCTTGATACGTAAAATCAACTTCATCCAAGACGATTCGTGATGGACGGTTCATCGAAAGTTCTGATTGACCGAAGGCAACGGGACGATCGTCTGCCGTCAGTTCGGCTGCGATCTGTTTCGCTGCCGCGACACTACCGCGTCCGGTATGGAAGGCAGCCCCCATCTCTTTTAAGGCAAGATAGTACTCTGGTGCTAACACGAGCATCAGGAACGCTGGAATGAAGGTGATGCTTTGGAACAGAATCAAGCGCAGACTGACCTCAAGTGCGATCATTCCCATGCTGAGCATCGAGATGAACTCAAGCATCAGCGACGACAAGAAAGCGAGCTTCAAGACCGTTAACGTCGCATCCCGGAAATCAAGACTGCTTTTTTCGATGACGTCACGTTGTCGTTTCGCGCGACCAAATAACTTCAAGGTCGTCAATCCCTGCAACGTATCAAGAAACATTCCTGAGAACGCCGTCATCTTCTCGAGTTGAGCATCGGCCCGCTTTTGCGTCATGATGCCGATGATGATGTAAAACAACGGAATGAACGGTGCCGTGATCATCATGACGAGACCGGTGATCCAGTCATAGCTGAATGCCGCGATCAAGACCATCAAGGGAACGATTGTCGTCTGGACGACTTTCGGCAAGTATTGACTGTAATAGCTGTCCATCTCGTCTACGGCATCGAGCAAGACACTGACCTTCTGTCCCGCTTGCCCTTGTAGCATCATCTCGACCGAGCGACCTGTGTATTTCGCAACGAGCGCTTCCCGGAGTGCCTGCTTCATGTGTGCCGATAACGTCGTACCGAGACGACCGTTCCAATACGTCACGGCGACCCGGAGCAACAGCATACCGAGAACGGTGAGTAGTAACGGAATGACGGCTTCAAACGGTTGTTCTTTTAAGAAAATGCGATCGACCGTCAACACGATGCCATATGACTGACCGACGACCGCAACCCCCATTAAGAAAGCCGCAATTATGAATTGAATGAGAATACTACGTGGAATCTGGACGATTCCTTTTAATGGATTCATATACAAACGTCCTTTCACAAAGTGTGAACGACTTTTAGTGAATATTTTCACATATCGTATATTTAGTATACCGAATCCGGAACAGGGATGCCATGCAGATGCTGTCGAAAAGGTGTGACGGTTTTGTGAGAGCATATCATTCGACAATTTTTCATCATCGAACCATTATGGATATATATTATCCACGTTTAACGAAAGGAGTCTTTCTATGCAAATGAAAACAGGAGTCGAGCAATCCGTTTATGCAATGTTGCTCTTAACCTTCCTGCCAGAGCGCGCCGTTTTGTCCGGTGAGTTCATTAGTCAACAACTTGGTGCTTCACCGACCTATTTCCAAAAGCTCTTACGAAAACTCGTTCAGGCGGATCTGTTGTATTCCGTACCAGGTGTCAAAGGGGGCTTTCGCTTACGACGTTCCGCAGAAGAAATTCAAATCTTCGATGTCTATCAAGCCATTGAGGGCAAACAGACGTTGTACGCGTCAAGCGGTGTCTTTGAAGATTTGATGGGGATTCAGGAACAGGAGATCGGTCTGCTCTCGAATCTGATGACAGAGGCAGAAGATGCGTGGCAATCGACACTGAAACGTGAATCCATCAGCTCGATTCGTCAAGCCATAGATGCCTCCTGTCCACCAGAACATTTAGAACGGCTTCATATGTTAATCAAAGATCGGATGATGGCACTTTAATGAACAGAAAGAGGTTATTACTATGGTATTGAATCGCTATTTTGACTTATTCGACGCGTCACGCACGGATGCACAAGCTTTCGAGGATCTCGTATCCTTGTTTACGTCAGACATCACGTTCGTTTTAAACGGACAACCACAACACGGCATTGAAGCCTGGAAACAATTTGTCCGTTACGTATTTACAGTGAATCAGGATATTAAGCACATGTATACAGGATGGGAAGAGACAACACCTGGAACATATGAAACACGATGGGCAGTTTGCGGGAAACGGGCAGACGGTAGTGTCTTCACACAAGACGGAAAAGATATCGCACGTCTCGACGAAAACGGACGGATTGCGTATCTTGAAAATGTTCCGGATGATCCAACGATGTTCCGTTCATAAGGTAAGTTCATATCAGCAAAAAACTGTGTCCCGCTTTTAAGCAGAACACAGTTTTTTTGATTTCTAACGTTTGATCACGAGTCGCTTCAGCAAGTAGCCTGTGATGACGATTAATGACGCAATTGCAATATAGACCATGTAGAGCAATAAATCTGGTGCAAATCGTGACACGATATACGTCAATACAACGACAGCCGTATAGAGCAATAAAAACAAACTAATCTGTTTCAACTTCGACACTCCTCTTTGAATTTCTCATCTTTATCTACGGAAATAGCTGGAAGATGTTTCAGAAAGAGTATCGTTGATCCGCCTCACAGATTTTTCGCTTTGAATGTGTCTCCACCTTCAATCGTTCCGTTATCAAAACCTTTTTGGAACCAACGCTCTCGTTGCGCCGATGTGCCGTGGGTAAAGCTTTCCGGCACGACATATCCTTGACCTTTTTCTTGTAACGTATCATCCCCGACAGCATTCGCTGCCGTCAACGCTTCTTCGAGATCGCCTTCTTCGAGCAAGTTTTCGCCTTGCGCGTGATGCGCCCAGACGCCGGCATAATAATCTGCCTGTAGTTCGAATCGAACGAGGTATTTATTGAACTTCTCCTCACTCATTTGCTTTCGAAGTGGCATGATCTCATCCGATTTTCCAAGTAACGTCTGCACATGATGTCCTACTTCATGCGCAATGACATATGCCATCGCAAAATCGCCCGGTGCCCCGTATTTCGTTTGTAGTTCATCATAAAAACTTAAATCGATGTATAATTTCTGATCACCGGGACAGTAAAAGGGACCGACGGACTTCCCTGCTTGTCCGCAAGCCGAACTGACTTGATCCGTATATAAGACGAGCTTCGGTTTTTTATATGTCTTACCATCTTCTTTGAATTCTTTCGTCCAGACCCGTTCCGTATCGGCTAAAACAACGGAAACGAAGTCCGCTGCTTCTTTTTCCTGTGCCGTTTCTTCATACGTCGTATTTTGCTGATCCCCACCGGTTAAGTCTCCGAGTAGTTCAGTTGGATTCCCACCCATCAAAGTGATGACGATCAGCAGGATGATCCCGACACCACCGCCGATACCGGCGATTCCTTTTCCACCCATTCCTCGCCGGTCCTCGACGTTTGAACTTCGTTCTCTTCCCTTCCATTTCATGCGTTTTCCTCCTACCCGTTTCGTTATTGTTCTTTACCCAAAAGCTTTTATACTTAACGCTTCAGCACATCATAGATGAAACAGAAGTCATTTGATTTGAAGGATTTTCTAGGAATATCCTTCTACTGTAGAGAAGATTAGTAGCAGAACCAATCTTTCGGATCCAATTTTTTCTACGCAAAGGAGGTACGACATGAAGCCTCATCTACTTTTTTTATCTTGGCGTGATGCTCGACATCCACAAGCTGGAGAAGCTGAAACTTTTATTCATGAAATGTTGCGGCGTGTCAGTACTACCTATCGAGTCACCCATTTGTCCGTCTCATTTAAGGGCGGATTACCGACGGAGTATCGAGATGGTATCACTTACCTCCGTTATGGTACGACAGCTTCTCTTATTCCATATGCACTTTATTATTACTGGTCATATGCTAAAACGATTGATTTAGTTCTGGATCATTTGAATGGGTTTCATTTTTTCACACCACTTTATGTTCCACGTCATAAACGAACTTTATTTCTTTATCAATTGATTCGTGAACGTTGGTCGACGACGCTTGTGTTTCCTTTTTCAAAGCTTGGCGAATGGACAGAGACTCGACGGTTAAGCTGGTATAAAGATAGTCATGCCTTGACTATCAGCCCCTCTGTTGTAGATGAACTGCAAAATGCTGGTTTTACTAACAGTCATATCACGATGTTACCGCCAGGACTTTCTTTTTCTCCGTGGTCTGAACAAGAGTGGGAGCTAAAAGAACTCCTTCCAACCTTTCTATATATCAACCGTCTGAACGAAAAAGAACTTCAAGATGCGATTGGGGCATTCCTCATGGTCCAACGTGAGTTTCCTAAGACACGCCTCTGGCTGATTGGTATCCGTAACAGCTCTCATCTTTTGCAATACCTTACACTTCCCCTTCCTAAAGAAGTGAAGGAGGCTATCACATATTACGATTCAGTCACTGAAACAGAAACGCGCCGCATGATGAGTCGTGCCACCGCTCTCCTTTTCCCTTCCATACGTGAAGGCGTAGGTTTTTCTATTATTGAAGCGGCGGCGGTCGGAACACCATCCATCGTATATGATGCTCCTGGTGTCCGAGACGCCGTTCAGTACGGCATGACAGGCTACATGGCTAAAAACAAAACACCTGGTGCACTCGCTGCCGAAATGCGAGCTTGTTTTCGAGATTTAGAGGAGTACGAAGCCATTCGCATCTCCGCTCATCATTTTGCACGGGCAATGGATTGGCAACAGACTGATCTCAAATTTCAAGAATGGCTGAGACAAGTACTTCTTGATACAAAATAAAGGGAAACTTCAAACGGTCTAACTTCTCCCAACAAGTAGAGAGAAGCCAGACTGTTTAAGTCAATCTTCATACTTTTTATTCTGTTCAAGGTTTTGGAGGATTTGTTCTGGATCAACGCGTTTCGTATAATCGGACGGTACTTCTGCGAAACTAATCACACCATTCGTATCAATGATAAACGTCGCCGGTTTCGGTAACTGCCAATCCTCATTTCCGTTGTGCTTCGCTACATCAAGTCCCGATGCTTTGCAAATCTCAATCAAATAATCTGGCAAATCGAACACTAAATCAAATTGACGGGATACATATAAATCAACGTCACTTAAGACAGGGAAACTTAACTCATTCTTGTTCGCCGTTTGCTCAGCAAAATCAGGTGTCTCCGGACTGATTGCAACAACGGTTGCACCAAGTGAGCGAATCCGTTCGATCTCCCGTTCGTACGCGCGAAGCTCGAGATTGCAGTACGGACACCAGCCACCCCGGTAGAACGTTAAGATAACAGGACCTTGCTCGAGTAATGTCTCGATTGCGACTGGCTCTCCAGATACATCGGGTAATGTAAAGTGTGGCCTAGACCTTGTGCGACTCCAGAAGCAGCCAGTTCAGCTGTTGCTTCCGCCATCAACCGTTGTTTCTCAGCAGGTGCCTTTTGTCGGAATTTCGATTGATACTGTTTGATTTCTTCGAGTAGTCGTGTCATATGTTCTCCCCCTTCATTGCTGTATGGAATAGCAAGGAGATTACTCGTTTGTCTCTTCTGAAGACTCCTCCGCCTTCTTTCGGAATCGTTTGACGAATCCCATTAGTTGTTCCGGCGTTAGTTCGAGTTTATTCTCATAGACATATTTCGTTCCATATCCAAGTGCAAGAGTAGCAGTCGAAGCGATGCCCGCGGCAATGACGGCACCATACCCTGGAACCAGCTTCGCTATTTGCCGAAAAGCAGTCTTTCCGGAGTTTCCGACGATCGTCACGACAAGCAACTCCTTGGCACTCTCCTTGGATAACTGACGTTCATACAGATTTGATAACTTGAGCATCAAGCCGATTTGAATCGAGGTCAACGGAATGATATCAGCTCCCGGGAACGGGACGGCACCAATCGCACCAGCGGCTGTTCCGGCACCAACAATCCAGTTGTTGGCGATCTTCCCGCGAACGGTCGGATCCATCTGGCGAACGAACACATTATCCTTGTCGAACTTTTTTAAGATATCGAGGACCTCCCGGCGGAGCCGATCGATGTTCGTTCCTTCTCGTGCTGATACGGGAATGATTTTTGGTCCTGGTAGTTTTTCTGCAATATGCTGGACAATCGTGTCGACATCATCCGTCGCATCCATCTTCGTGACGACGATCAAGACATTTTGGTTATGTTGATAAATCTTACGGAAATTCTTCGTCTCCGTTTCGGATAAAACAGTACCTGCCGCATTTAAAAAGTAAAGGATGACATCGGCACTTTGGTAGTACGTCCACGTCGCTTCCGAGTTCTGTGTATTGGCATCATTTAATCCCGGTGTATCGACGAAGATGACTTTGTCTTCCGGATGCTGCCTGACTTGATCGATGCGGACCGTTTCACCCGGGCGCGCTCCGACCGTTGCGACTTCACGACCAAGAATCGCGTTCAAGGTCGAGGATTTTCCTGCATTGACGTCTCCGATCAGAGCAACTGTCACGTCCTGCTCCAACGATTGATTAAAATCCCGTCGCTCCGATTCAAATGACTGATCAAAGATTTCCTCTAGTTTGCGTTTCCGCTTTTGTTGATTGGTCTCAAGTCCTTCACCAAAAAAATCATCCATCGTGATCCCTCCCCCTTCTTTTGCTGCCTGTCTTTTCCCGTTATTTCTTGATTTCAATACAAAACAGGCAAGTGAACCGCTTGTCCACTTGCCTGTTTTTAAAGATATGTGCTGCGTCGCTCGAGCAATACCGTATCGCGCCATCTGCCTCCGAGCCGACCAATCCGTTCGCGGCGACCGACTGCCCGAAAATTAAATCGTTCATGAAGGCGTAGACTCGCTTGATTTTCCGGAAAGACTTGCGATTGTAAGGTCCAGATTCCGGCTGCCTCACTTGCTTGAATGACGTCTTCCATCAAGCGTGTGCCGACACCTTTGCCGCGCGCGTCTTCCGCGATATAGAGGCTGATTTCAGCGACACCGGCGTATGCCGGAATCGAAGAGAATGGACTTAACGCAACCCAGCCGAGCAGTTGCTCGTCTTCGATCGCAACGAGGCGGCTGTGTTCGTGGTGATGCTTCGTCCATTCTTCGTACGGTAATGCTTCCGTGCGAAACGTCGCGTTCTCCGTCTTTATCCCTTGTTCGTAGATCCGGACGACTTCTTCGTAATCGTCCGCTGTCATTTGGCGTACTTCCATCTCATCAGACTCCTTTGTTGCTCACATGCTGATTCTAGTTCGACAGCATGTCAGGAGTCTCCTGTTTAATCGACGGTTCATCAAGTTTTATACTTCTAATCGTACTGCCATTTCCCGACCGAATCGATCCCCGTGGTCGATGAAGCCAAGACTCGCATACAGACGATGTGCCGCCTGATTATCCGGTCGATAACCGACGACGATTCGTTTTGCTGCGGGTAACATTCGCATCTCTTCAATCAGGGCTTGCATCGCTAATCGCCCGATACCGTTCCCTTGCTGCGCCTGATCAATCATGATGCGGTATATCCAGTAACCGTCGAGTTCTTCTAGTTCCGTGTTGTACATCACAAAACCAACAACCGTATCGTCCATCATAATCGCCCGAAGGACAAGGCTTGGTTCGAACTTCGCTTGCGCGATTGAATAGACATTCGCTTCCATGAAGTCCTGCTGTTCTGCTGTCAGCGTCAGCTCACAACAAGCTTCCCAATTTTCTGCTGTTACCGGTACAAGTTGAATCATGTTCATTTCCCCTTTTAATTAGACGGGAGTTGCCTCCAGCGTCTGTTGATCACATCGTTGCACGGTGATCGCCCCCTTTCCTTCTCTTTCCTATCGACTGATTTGATTCATTGTTGAAGGACTGCTGCTTTTTCAAGCACTGCAGGTAGTTCGGCTAAAGAGGTAATCGTAAACGTGGGCTTGATATCCTTTGCCGGCTTTCCTTCTGGATTAAACCAACACGTTGCGATACCGGCTTCGTTCCCACCTGCAATATCAGCCGATAAGGAATCACCGACGATGATTGTTCGAGTCGGATCGAATTGCGGAATCCGTGCAAACACATGATTGAAGAACCCTGCCATCGGCTTTTGAAAACCTGTCTCCTCTGAAACGAAAATCGCTTTAAAGAAGTGCGTTAATCCAGCGCCATCAAGTCGCGCGCGTTGCGTCTTTGAAATCCCATTCGTGACGACGTACATCTCGACGTTCCCTTCTAGTTGCTCTAACAGGGCAGTCGCACCCGGAATCAATTCCGTCCCTTGCGCGAGGTATCCGCGATACGTTTCGTCAACTTCTCGTCCGTTGACTTCTCGTCCTTCTTCCGCAAAGAACGTCACGAATCGCGAGTGAATGACTTCCTCCCGTGTCACTTCACCCCGTTCGAGTGCTCTCCAGAGCACGTAATTGATTTCCTTGTAGCGCGCTTCTCGCTCAGTCGTCCACGTTAGATCTTGTTGCTCAAGCAGACGTCGAAAGGCAATCCGTTCCGTCGCTTCAAAATCAAGTAGTGTATGGTCAATATCGAATAATACTGTTTTATAAAACATCCTCAAGCTCCTTTACGTACTTGTCGTACAGTTGTTGTTTTCCCGCCCAGTTGAAATAACAGTACTCCCCCACCAATCAGCAACACACCGAGTGCTTTCGTCCACGTAAACGGAACGGCTTGTAGCCCGAACCAACCGAGCGTATCCCACAGTAAAGCAAACAAGATTTGCGACACCATGACGATCGAAATCGCTCGACTTGGTCCGAGTTGTTGAACCCCTTGCGTCACACAGAGGACGACACCGACACCGATGATCCCACTGAACCAAAACCAAGTTTGCGCCTGTTCGAGTGCAAACAATTGTGACCCTTCGACGATCAGACCAATCGTCAGTGAAGCGAGGAACCCGAGTCCAAGGACTAACGTCGTCGTCGCCCAAGCACCGACATGTTCTTTGACTTTTGCGTTAAACGTATTTTGAATACAGACGAGCATACCCCCACAAAGGGCAAGGATGATTCCCGTAACCATGTCGCACCTCTTTCATTCGTAAATGCTTTCTCCAACGCGCTCCATCAATCCGTCTCGATCAACGATCTCAATCGTATGCTGCGTTCGGCGAATCAACCCATCGTCGACGAACTGGCGTAAGACACGGTTGACATGACGGTAACTCGTCCCGATCAAATCTGCTGCATCGACCAGTTCCTTACTCGCAAAAGCATCCGTATCAGGTGTCATCGACAGCAAATAACTGGCTAGCCGAACTTCTACCGGATACAGCAGATTGAAGCTGAGCGTATGCGATTTTAATTCAAACTTTTTCGTGATCGTCTCGAGTAAAAATAATAGAAAAGCAGAATGATGTACACGTGCCTCTTCCAAATCCGCATAGGCGATGCGTAAGACGGTTACCGGTGTCACTGCCTCAACCGTGTTCATCAAATCAATCTTTCGGACAAACTCAATATCGCCGACGAGATCAAACGGATGCTTGAAGGACAACACGAGACGTTTCCCCGTTGCCGACATATGCGTAATCTTCAATTTCCCTTCGACGAGCAGGTACAGTTCATGCGCAACATCGCCTTGTCGGCATAAAGCCTCACCCGGTGCGAACGTCTGGATGTGCATCGCCTTGCGTAGCGATACATCAAAGACATGCGTTAACTGATACCGTTCCAAATAGCTCACAATGTCCGTCACTTCTTCTCCTCCTTAGCTCTTTAAGATGAAGATGCCTGCAACCATCATCAAGATGCCGATGATCTGCGGCCCCCGCAGTCGGCGTTTCATGACGCCGAACCAGCCTCTTCCGTCAATCCAGAGTGCCAGCGCTAATTGCGCTAATAAAAAGAGCGAAATCGTCAAGGTCACACCCATCCGGTGGACCGCCGTCATGTTGCTGAATAATATGATCGCCGCAAAGGCACCTCCTGCTAGATAAAGCGGTTTGACACGGCGCATCGCTGAAAAACTACGATCCCGTAAGACGACCGCTAAGAGGATCGCAACGATGAACCCGGTCATCTGAGTGATCGTCGCCGCTTGCCACGTCCCGATCGTTTGACTGATCCGGGCATTGGCGACACTTTGAAGCGTTAAGAAAAAGCCACCAGCAATCGCAAATAAGATACCACGCATATGCATACTCCTCTCTTGTTCCATGATACTCTCATTTAACGAGAGTCCATCTGATTTGAACAGGACATTTGTCCCGAGATGTTCAGAAGTTCAGAAATCATGATGAGTAAATAGAATTTCATACAACTCTAAGTGTATTAAAAAAGCGATTCTTCTCAGCAAGAGAACAATCGCTTTTGGTGTATTTAAATATTTTATGCTTCTTCTTCCAGTCGTTTAATCGCTTCATCCAGCTGTTCCTGATCCTCTTCCGATAGCTTTGGATATTGCGGATCAATTTCCTTCAGGACGTCATTCATGACTTCGGTGACGATATAGCGAGAATACCATTCGTCATCTGCCGGTAAGATATACCATGGTGCATGTGATGTCGATGTCGCTGAGACGAGCTCAGCAAAAATCTCATGATATTCGTCCCAATGCTTGCGTTCTTCAATGTCATTAAACGAGAATTCGAAGTTTTTCATTGGATCTTTCAGACGAGTCAACAGCCGTTGCCGTTGCTCCTCTTTTGAGACATGGAACAAGAACTTGACGACCCGGAAGCCATTCTCGACGAGATAGCGTTCAAAGTCATTGATTTGACGATAGCGCATCTGCCACACGTCACCCTCATCCGGCTTTTCTTCCTCCTCGAGCAAATCATGGATTCGTGGGGCAATGACTTCCTCATAATAGGAGCGATTTAAGATGCCGACTTCACCTTTTTCTGGTAGTCCTTCGTGGATCCGCCATAGGTAGTCATGTTTTTGCTCCGTATCCGACGGTTTTTTAACGGAAATCGTTCGGAGTCCTTGTGCGTTCAAGTTAGAAAAGATATAGCTGATCGCCTCGTCCTTCCCCGCTGCATCAATCGCTTGCAGGATGACGAGGACACCGTTCTTTTCTTCAGCATGCAAACGCCAGTGTAACTCTTTTAACGTCTCAACACTTTTCGGAATCCACTTCTCTCGCAATTCTGCTTCCGAAATCTCATGTTTTTCTGATGTCGGGTAATTCGAAAACGAGACTTGCTCGCCTTCTTTAACACGATAGGATGACAGTTTCATGGTAGGACTCCTCCTTTAATTGCTTCTAAAGGGGATTTACCCAACTCACTCACCTTGAAAACGTTCAGATGAACTTATCTTTTTAAAAGAAGTCGAACTCCCTCTTCAAGTGTCGTCGCGGGACGGCCAAGTAATGCTTCAAAATCAGTACTTTCTACTGCCAGAGTCCCTGCTGCGATATCTGCCTGGATGCCAGTCAACATTGGAATCAAGAAGTCAGGTAAGCCGGCTGCTTGCATCCGCTCACCATATGCCGCTTCATCCACTTCATCTAAAGCGACCGATCGGTTAAGCACTGTTCCGACTGCAGTCGCGAGTTCTGCTTGTGTATGCAACGGACCCGATAGTTCATAGATAGGGTTTGGATGTTCAAGCGTCAGTCCCGTCGCAATGGCTAACGCATACTCATCTTGTAACGCCCACCCTACTTTCCCTTCACCTGCTGCCGTTAACCAGTCTGCGCCTTGCGCGACGGCGTCAATCGTTCCAAGTTCATTTTCGAGATACCAGTTGTTACGGAAAAAGACATACGGGATACCTGTCGCTTGAATCGATTCCTCTGTGACACGATGCGTTCGAGCAAGTCCGTTTGTACTGTGTGCTGCATTGGCGATACTCGTATAGCCGATCAGCTTGACGCCTGCCTCTTGTGCTGCCGTGACAGCGGCTTGGTGCTGACGAATCCGTGTTGCTTCTTCACCGTCTGTCGAAATGATCAACAATCGATCAATTCCTTGAAACGCTTGTCCGAGTGTTTCGGGCTGATCAAAGTCTCCGTATCGGACATCGATTCCTTGTGCTACAAGCGCTGTTGCTTTTTCGACGTCGCGGACACTAACCGCTACATGTTCGTTGCCGACTTGTTCACTGAGGTGCTGCACGATCCGCGCGCCTAATTTTCCGGTTGCTCCTGTAATTAACCATTTCATGATGAAACCACTCCTTTGAAGTTTGATGTTGTTCTTCATGATACGCTAGGTGATACACTAAAAAAAGTAGGCACTTATCTGAAACTAGGTCCCTCAAAACGAACCAATGGGAGAGGATGAACGTGGCTGTATTCGATACAACGACCAATCAACGCACTGCCTGTCCAGTCACTCGAGTCCAACAGATGGTCGCTGGCAAATGGAAGATCATCTTGCTGTGGCACCTGACACACGGGACACATCGTTTTCATGAACTGCAACAATTAACAGGTATCTCTAAGGGAACATTGACACGTCAGCTACGTGAGCTCGAAGCGGATGGGTTGATTCAACGGCACGTCTTTGGCGAAGTTCCCCCTCGTGTTGAATATTCTCTAACGGATGCTGGTCATAGTTTTTTACCAATTCTTGATCACATGGCAGCCTGGAGTGAACAACACTTTCAGGTGAAATGATCGTGAGTAACAAAAACATGCGCTTCTTCTCGAGTCAGAAAAGAAGTGCATGTTTTCGTTCATTCCGTCACTGTTACCGTCTGACGTAAGTGGGTGTCGATCGCTTCTGCGACGCGTAATCCGGAGATGATAGCGCTCTCAACGCGCGTCCGTCCTGACGCATCATCGGCTTCAAGGAACGCATCACCAGCAAGCCAAAGTGGATGTGACGACAGTTTCAAATGCGGTGTCCGGTAAACTGCGCGTGCCTGAGCGTAACGCCAACGCTTGAGCTGGCGGGAGATAATCGTCACCGGTCCGAGTTGCTGTTGTAACAGACGCTCGACTTCCGCGAGTGTCTCTTCTTCTGGGCGCTCGTACCAGTCTTCACTGAAGCGAGCTGTCATATAGACGCTCAGGAGTGTCGTCTTCGAAATCTGTTTCTCGGCATTATTGACGAGCTTTAACATCCCATCGACGAGTTGTTCGTCTTGTAAGCCAACTTCCCCGATCGTCAGTCGCTCTTCGATTTCAAACAGACCCACGAATGTCGGCTCGAACGTCACTTGGCGTAACTGCTCATGATCGTCCTCTCCGAGCGCCAGATCAGAAGCCTGCAACAGTTCATATGCTTGCGGTACAGGCGCCGTCACAAGTAACGCATCATACACACCTTGATGATCCGTCGCTTGTGTGACGAGTTCGTCCTCCATTGCCGTAATATGCGTGACCTGTTCATTCAACTGGACGGGAATCCCTCGACCAATCGCTTGTACGAGTTGATTCATGCCGTTCGTCGCGACATAGCGTGGAAAATCCGTGCCGAACCACTTACGAACCCATCCCTTCTCAAGCCATTCGTCGACTTCGCGTCCTAACTCTTCCGTCCGGACCGTGAAGAAGACGGCACCATGATCCGCTGTTCCTTCATCAATCCGACGAGTCGCCATTCGCCCCCCGACGCTCTGGCTTTTTTCGATGATTTCAACAGCATGTCCTGCTGCCTGCAATTGACGTGCCGCAAAAATCCCGGCGAGTCCACCGCCGATGATTCCGATTCGTTTCCCTGTCATCTTGCTTCCCCCTCATATTCCTCATTTCCCTAAGTATAGAGGTTTCTTCCAAGACATGGGTGAATCAATACCCGTCCGATATGCTCGTCGTCTGTAATTCCTGCTTGATGAGCACGATGTTCTCCTCAAAGAACGCCTGGTGCTCTTCTAGTCCACGTTTGATGCACCACCCGACGGCCGTGAGTGCTTCCCACAAACGATAGTATGCCAAATACGTCTCGATTGGCACGTCTGGGTGTAGCGTCGCGTATCCTTCTTGAAATGCCGTTACGTAAATGGAATCGAACGTATTGAGATTACGGACGATCTTCGTGAAGTCCATCTCGATCGCCCCATAGCGGGTCGTCTCGAAATCGATCACCCCTGTGACTTGATCACCTACCGTCAGTAAATTCGCTAGGCGGAAGTCACAATGTGTGGCAACAGGACGTGAAGGCTCAGGTAACGACTGTTCTCGTCTGACTAACTCTGTTTGGATGTTCTCTAAAAAACTGGGATCGAGTTCGGACGTGATGAACGGCATGAATCCATCGAGTTTTTCATTTCGGAAACGTCGCCAATCCTGAACCGGATAGGCATAAAATCCATCTTCCGTATACTCGCCATAGGCTTCTCCTGTACACGTATGCAGCATTGCGAGCGTTCGACCAATTTCGGACGCCAATTTTTTAGTCATCGTGATCGGTGCCTGTCCCGGTAAGGCAGCAAGCACGAACGCCCCGGTCGTCTGCCCAGGAGCTGCTTCAGCTAAGATGTGCGGCACGGGTATAAACCCTTCTAGTGCATGAATCCAGCCACGCTCCCGGTACCACTTTTCAGCCGTATACGGGCGCTTCAAGAAAACGACCTGACCATCCGCTAAAACGAGACGATCGACTTCAGAACTATACGATTCGTCGACGGTCGCGCATGCTGCGACATCGAGTTGAAAATGTTTAATCCATTCGTCTCGCGTCATTCTGTCGTCCCCAATATTTTCTGTAGCGTTTCACCTGGTAGACCGTCAATCGGTCCAACATAGGTCGATTCAAAACCTAATCCGATCAAAATACGGCGCGACGCTTCATGTGCTGGATCAATCGTCGCTGTGACGACCTGTAACTCTTCTTCTGTCGCTAACTGTAAGAGATGCTCTGCAATGGTTGTGCCGTATCCGCGTCCCCACTGATCGGGTAGTAGCATGTAACCGAGCTCTGCTTCGAACGGTTGAGTTTGATTCCGGGTCATGTGCCCGATTCCAATCCATGTCTCTTCGGCATAAATCAAATACGATCCTAGTCGGTCGTGCTGCTGTTGTTCAAGGATTCGGTCAAAGCGTTGTTTCGTTTCCGTATCTGTTAATGCCTGTTCCGTGATATAACGCATGACACGTTCGTCTTGAACGAGCGTTGCGTTGCGTTCGTAATCAGACGTTGTTATTTTTCGTAATTCAATCATCTTATTCTCCTCTTCATGTCCGGTAGTCATTGTGGGTTGGGGTGAAGACATCTTCCGTCGACGGACGAACGATCGCAAAGTGTTCGACGTTATAATGACCGTGCAAGACTTGATTGTGGTGTGCAATCATTTGCTCCGGCGTCAGAACATCGGAGCCGTTCGTCGTATGCCCGTCTGCGACGAGCGTGACATCAAAGCCATGCACCGTCGCACTGCGCACTGCGGTATCGATGCAGTGCTCCGTCTTACAGCCTAAGACGATCAGATGTTCAATCGATGCTTGGTCTAGATAATCGAGCAAGGGGGTATCATGAAACGCATTCGTTGCTGCTTTATCAAACGTGACACTCGACGCTGGAACGGGAATCGAGTCATGGACTGCAAACCCAGGTCCAATTCCGCCAGCGACGTCCAGATCCCGAATGAAGACGATCGGGATGTTCCGTTCGTCTGCTTCAAGTACGACTGCTTCGATGACATGCGCGACTTGTTCTTTTAAGTATACCGGACGTTCTTCCGTGTTTCCGTCGACGAGTTCCTGTTGAAAATCAATCACTAGGACCGCTTGTTTCATCGTCATGTTCCTCCTTGTAAAATCGACTACTTGTTTCCTTCCCGTTCATCTGAATGATTTCCTGCTCCTGACAGACGCGAAACTTTTTAGCTGTTGGATTCGTTAAGAAGAAGGAAAGGATGTGTCTGGATGATTTGGTTTGGCGTCATCTTCTTATGTGTGCTTCTTGTCAATCTGACACTGGAGAAACTGATCATGAACCGGACGATGACACGTCGCTGGTTCGTACGCAACTTACTCATTTGTCTCGGGATCACTCTATTACTATTCGGGATCGAACGTTATGTCCTATCCGGTCTGTAAAAAAGCAGATAGCGATTTTTCGCTACCTGCTTTTTTATTTAATAGACTTCGTAATTTTGCCCCGTCTGCGCCCCTTCGACACTCTTTTCGAACGCGGTCGCGACACGTGACGCCGGAACGGCTTCAAAACCACGGAAGAAGGGTCCGTACTTCTCGAGCGACTCAATCAGTACGTTCGGACTGACGCTGTTGATTCGAATACCTCGTGGCATCTCGATTGCTGCTGCATGAACGAACGCTTTAACCCCACCGTTCGCAAGAGCAGCAGATGCGCCTTGGCGAATCGGATCGTCCATCATGATGCCGGTCGTCAGCGTAAAGCTTCCTCCGTCTCGTACTGACGGTAAACCAAGTAGGACCAGATTGACCTGACCTTTTAGTTTACTGTCGATTCCAATTTGATTAAGCTCCGGTGTTAAGTCCGTCAATGGACCAAAATGAGCGCCACCTGTGGCACTGATAACAGCATCAACAGAACCGACTGTTTCATACATCGCCCGAATGCTTTCTTCTGATGTGATGTCGACTTGCACATCCGCTCCGCTTCGTCCGGCACGAATGATGTCATGACGCTCACTCAGCCGTTCGACGACTGCCTGCCCAATCGTTCCGCTTGCTCCTACTACTAAAATTCGCATGATCCCTTCCCCTTTCACGTCTAGCTTACCTATCTAGCCTACTGCACAGCAGATGATGGTTTCAAGGATTCTACCGGATGCGTCTTCAAGAAGATGAGGATTTCTTCGAACAAACGTTGTTTATCCCGATCGAGTGTCAGTAGATGTTTACTGTTCGGAAGAAGGACCTTTTTCTGATCTCGGCTCGGCACTGTCGTTTCGATTCGCTCGAGACTTGCATGATAGACGGCATCATCTAATGCGCCAAGGAATAGAGCGATGGGCTGTGTGATCTTCGGCAAGACGACTCCTGTGTCGAGGATGAACTGTTGCAGTGCTCGTAAGTCTTTTTCTGGGCGTGGAAAATGACGGTCGACAAAGTCTGCGATCCACTCCGGCGAACGATCGTCAAATTGAAAATACCGTTCCGTATAACGAAGGACGCGGTGCTCGAGTCCGGCAATCGTCCGCTCAAGAATCGGCGTCGAGAGTATGATGAGTCCGGCACATCCTGACTGTTCTGCCAGTCGAAGAGCCATCACCCCACCGAGTGATTGCCCAATCAAAAAGAAGTCTTTGTGCCCTTGCTCATGTAAAAAGGCGCATCCGTCTTGCGCGGACTGCCAGACGTCTTCGATCGTCGTCGCAAACAAGCGCTCCGGCGATTCCCCGTGCCCAGCATAATTAGGCGCGTAACAGGTATAGCCGGCTGCATGTAAAAAACGAGCTAGTCCCCGCATCTCGTTCGCACTCCCGGTAAAGCTATGTAACAGCAAAACAGCAGGTCCGGGTCCTTCTAAGTACAGATCCTTTGATTTTGTGATCATGCGCGCATCTCCTTTTTATCTCTTCACACTTCCTCCACCGAAGTATTCTCCCGTAACGATTTTATAATCTGAAAGCCAGGGTAGTTCGCTTCAGATCGTCGTTCGCTATTTGAGCGGTAATAAGCATTCCAGTAACTGATCATCCGGTCTTCGATCCGCTTCATGTATGCCGGATCATTGGAGACGAATCGCCGCTTCACTTCCAGATCCCATTGCTCGATTGCGGGTACGATGATGTCGACGATTTCACGGACGTATTCACTAGCGAGTTCGATGAGATAGGCGAGAACCCATCCGTCGCGTGAATGGTTTTTAAGTAACTGCTGAAGATACTGCTCACGAACATGACCATCATGGTGACGGGTGTAAAGGCAATATAACATCGTCTGTTGCGTCGATGTTAGCTGCTTAATCCGCTCCGAGTCGACCTCTGATAAATACAAACGCATCGGAATCTGTATCTGTTCCTGCTCTACTTTCACTTTGATTGTCCCTGGTGATAATCGTGTCCATCCAAACGGTAGACACGCTTTAACGACCCGAACGTCCTGTTCATATCTCTTAGGAAATGCGGTGATCCAGCGGTTCATCTTATTCTCCTCTCATATAAAAAACTCCAAACGGTAGAGGTTTAAAGTTACTACCGTTTGGATGATTCACTTTGAAGTGATTAACATCAAAATAACAAGTTAAAATCGATAATGATTATTTTAAATGTCTTAACAATTCTTTTGTAGCTTCTAATCTTATCGTTTCATCCTCAGAACCCTTCATTAGAGTTCTTAACACATCAATGGCTTCATTTAAAATCTCATCGTTGTCTAATTTCATCGAAACTTTTTCTTCCTCTAGATAATCTTTAGATAAATGTTGAACTAAACCGGACTCCTCTAAACTTTCTTTCGATTTACAAATCGTTCGAATATTTTTTAATAATGATTGCATAGATGCGCTGAGTTCATTAAACGGAATATCTACTTTCCATTCAACAGGACGTGTATGAGTCATGAACTTATCTTCATACTCTTTTTTCCATTTATAATCACCTATAAATCCTACATGTACTATTTCTTTTTCTCTAATTAAAACAACATCACCATTTTTCATTTCATTAATAAAAGAGTTTACTAACCCTAAGTTGGTTGATAACGACTGTCCCTGATAGCCTAAATCAGATAAAACATTACGGATATCTTCCTTGTTAAAACCAGTTAAATCACCAGTTTCGCTCCATCCAATAGCTACTTCATTTTTTGTTAAAAAATGATCAATACGTTCAATATTATGCGGTTTACTGCGCAACATGAAAATTGACATTTCGAATCTCTCCTCTTATAACTATTTTATCACTTAGTTACATATTAGTTATAACTAAAATAAAAGAAGATCATTAAATTGTCAATATATAAGAATCGAGTATAAATATATAAAAAAACGAGTAAGGCCAGAGAAATTTCTGACTTCACTCGTTTAAAATTTAACTTTCTGTTGGTTTGAAATAAAGTTTGATCAAAATACGTGGGTTTCATATTTAAGCAGATTTAATTTTTATAAAAAAGATTGATTAAAACTAAATAGCTATTTCAATCTCTCCGGAAATCAAGCGTTGTACAATGCTGTTATGAATAATACCTACAAATGTTTTTGCTGTTTCTGGTGTTACAGTAATTGTTTTATTGGTATCATCAAAAATGACCCTTAGAGATTCATCAAGTTTATCCACAGCTTCTTTAATTTGTGCTATTGAATAGCTAGTTTCAGGAGCATTATATTTTGACAATCTTCGTACTGCCCTTGCACTACTGCTTAATTTTTGAGAAACCAAATTATTTTCTAAACCTGAGAATTTATATTTATCTGCGGAAATAGTATACTCCCCTTGAATAAATTTATTAATAGTAGCTTGTGACTTAGCTTTCCTATTTTCGTTTAAGGTCAACATACTTTCAAATCTATTTACATCATAGACAAAAAGTCTTTTTGTAGTTCGTTCTAAACGAGCTGTGACAGCAGGAGGAATTTGAATCCCTTTTGGCACATCGACCACAGTAGTATTTTGTGTTACTGAAAATGATAAGATTGGCTTATTCTTAATTACAGCATTTCTTGCAATCGATAGAAAATAAAGAGAATTTTCATCTTGTACAATTAAAAATTTTATCCCCTCATTTTCTTCAAAATTTCTTATGTGTTCTGGTTTATTACCAAAATACGAAAATTGAATAACTCTATCAGTTTGGTTATTCAATAATTTTTCTATCTCTGATTTAAAATTGAATAAATAACTTTCTTCTAAAATATTTTCGAAATCCATATAATATGGTATATCTTCAATTAAAGCATTCCCATTTAAAACTTCCATATCATTTTCTGCTTCCTTCTTTTGATTTAAATCGTCTTCGAAGGTATCGTATATCATATTTTTTTCTGCATCTCCTGTCTGCAGTCGATAAATTCTATACAACTTAGAATTTTTTGATGTACACACATAAATTCTCTCTAATGCCATTTATAAAAAACCTCACTTCTCATACATAGTAATATATAATTTTGATTTCAAAGGTTCACCTATGTGGTAAACCTTAAATTCTTCATATTTTTTCGATTTAAATGTAAATACATAATCATCGTCTTCTGTTTTGCATAAATCTATACCAAATATTATCAGAAAAATATTCGGAAAAATATCTGTACTTTTCATAATTAAAATATAAATTAGAATTTGAATAATAATAAAAGTTAAAATAGCTACCAATAAATTACCTTCAATAATTAAAACAGCCGGTAAAATATTACCTAGAAGAAAAGAGATTACACTTCCGTTTCTTTCCTCTAAGTTATTTGATTTAAATTTTTCTTTCTTATTATTTAGAACTTGATCTGTAGAAGGATTTTTATATTGGTTGATTAATAACCATTTTAAAAATAGAGCCAATACAAATAAAATCAAAAATAAAATTCCGCACCATCCATAAACATCAAATTTCACTTTGAAAATAGTAGTATCGAATGGATGTTGAAATTTATCATCTATTTGAAGTAAGAATAAAAAATAGGCTGGTGTCATAGCAGTAATAAAATATAAAAATTTATAAAAAAATCTGGTGCCATAAAAAATATCAAACACCTCCATCTATTGAAGATAACAGCAAATAAAGTGTTTAACATTTAAGCCTTAAATAAACATTTGTTGAATAAATCCTTTTTTCTGTTCATTATAAATATCTAATTTTTGCTGTTGTAGAGCGATAGTATTATCTAGTTGTTTGAAGAACTCTGCAATTCTGCGCTGTTCCTCATAGTGCGGTACATTAACTTTAATTCTTTTTAATGTAGGGAATTTTAAATTCCAAGTATCTGATGTTAATCCTTGTGAATTTTTTTTGAATGTTTGAATCATATCATACCGCTTAAACATATATGCAAAAAATTGAGTATCTACGTCTTCTTTAGGCTTAATTACAGTATAGGCAGGGCTGAGGATACCTTCATATGGTGAATAACCACTTGCTCCTTGCCACATACGCATAGAGTTATAGGCAATATCACCAACTTTTACAACTTTATAATTAGATTTATTTTCACTTGAACTATCACGACGTTCAAGGTCTGCTGCACGAATGACACCCAATTTAATTGTGACGGAGATTAGCTCACCACTACTTGACCTTTCAGAACGCTCTGTGAAATAATCCTCCAATTCACGGTGTTCCCAATCCCCTGTAAATCCTTCAAACCGCATCTCTGGCTGTGTCTCTCCAGCTTTAGGAAACATCTTCTGAAGAAATCCTTTTTTCTGTTCTTGCAACAAATCAATTTTTTGTTGTTGGAGTTGGATTTTTTTATTTAATAAATTAAAGAAACTAGATTTTTGATTTTGTTCTTCTAATGTTGGTAGATAAATTTCATACTTACCTAAATTATTCTTAGATAATCCTAAAACAGATACTCCTGTCCCCATTCTCCAAACAAATTTTTTGTAGCGACTAGTTTGAAATAGATTAATTAAATATTCCGGATTAACAAATGTTTTATCACATCTCAATAAATGAGTGTGCAGGCCAGCAATAACCTTATTATCATCTCCCATATAACAAACTGCTTTACCTAAATCTTTGTAATCTTCTGAGGCATCTGCTACTAAAATGTCCCCTTTTTCTATAGTTTGAAATTCATTCTCTTCTGTAATTTTAGGTAGAATTTTAGAATCTTCAATAACTGAAGGTAATTTAGTATGGATATCACCATAATGTATGTGACAATATTTCCCTTCACCTTCAATAGCTCTAGAAAAAGAATATGTTTTTTCAAAGCTTACAATTCTATCAAGAGATAATTTAGTATTCACACCTTACACCCCCAATTCTTTGAAGTAGGCAGCGAGTTCTTCGTCCACTTTCGCAATTTCGGCGTCAATGGCTTCGAGCTGTTTTGCGACTTCGGCAAGATCTACTGGTTCTTCTTCTTCGAATGTATCGACGTAGCGTGGGATGTTTAAGTTATAGTCGTTTTCGCGAATTTCATCTAATGTTGCTGCATATGAATATTTATCAATCGTTTCACGGCTTAAATAAGTTGCGACGATTTTTTCAACTTGCTCATCTGATAAGTGGTTTTGATTTTTGCCTTTTTCAAACTCATTTGATGCCTCAATAAAGATGACGTTATCATCGTGTTTGCGGCATTTTTTGAATACTAAAATACATGTCGGAATGGATGTACCGAAGAAAATGTTCGCTGGTAAACCGATGACCGCATCTAAATAGTTTTTCTCTTCAATTAAATATTTACGGATCACGCCTTCTGCAGCGCCACGGAATAATACACCATGTGGTAATACGACTGCGAATGTACCGTTATCGTCTAAATGATGGATAAAGTGTTGGACGAATGCGAAATCGGCTTTTGATTTTGGTGCCAGTTTCGCGTAGTTGCTGAAACGCTCGTCATCTTGGAATTTATCATCCGCACTCCATTTCGCACTGTATGGTGGATTCGCAACGATTGCTTCAAAACGTTTATCTAGGTGCTGAGGTTCTTCTAACGTATCAGCATTTTTAATATCGAAACGTTGATATGGAATGTCATGTAGTAACATATTCATACGTGCTAAGTTATATGTTGTTGAAATTTTTTCCTGACCATAATAGTTATAAACTTTTGCTTCTTTACCTACACGTAATAGTAATGAACCAGAGCCACATGTACCATCATATACATCTTTGATTTCTGTTTTCCCAGCTGTCACGATTTTCGCTAAAATGCGTGATACTTGTTGTGGCGTATAGAACTCACCGGCTTTTTTGCCTGAATTTGCGGCGAATTGAGAAATCATATACTCATAAGCATCACCTAACACATCAATTTCGACGTCATCTTGCAAAAATGGGATATCTGCAATGTTGACAAGAATTTTTGCAATTAACTCCGAACGAGCTTTGACAGTACGTCCTAATTTTGATGAGTTTAAATCCATGTCATCAAATAAGTTTTCAAAGTCTTCTTGGCTATCAGCACCCATTGTTGAAGCCTCAATTGCTTTGACACCATTTTGAAGCATTTCAATATCGAAGTTACCATTAGCGCCTAATCCGATTTCTTTAACGAATGTAGAGAATAAATATTGAGGGGTAATCACATACCCTAATTCATTAATTAAATACTCTTGCAAATCTTCACGATATTCTTCACTTTCCCAAGCTTCTACAAAGCTCAATTCATCTTCTGCAAGTAATGAATTCGCACGTGATTCTACTTTTTCGGATAAGTAACGGTAGAAGATTAATCCTAAAATATAATCTTTAAAGTCATATGCTTCCATTTGGCCACGTAAATCATTTGCCATTGCCCATAGCTTCTTATGTAATTCAGCTTGCTGCTGGCGTTGTTTTTCACTTGTTGTCATGTTGTTGACCTCCTAATTGATCGATAATCTCCACCATTTGATGGTGAAGCAGTAATTGTTCTAATCTATCCTTCTCTTTTAAAAGTGCTGTCTTTCTCTTTTTTAATTGTGCAATCTTCCCTAGTATTTTTTGCTTTTCAACATTTGGGAGGACAAACTCAATTTCTTTTACATTCGATAACTTCAGTGAAGAAATGATACTTCCTTCTGTAAATAATACAATTTGCTTTTGAATGGAGGGATGCTCATTAAATAGCCATTCCATGAAATGAACATCTACTTTTTCAAAAAAGCTTATTTTCATAAAGTTATTCGTAAGTAATAGGCCCTGATAATGTGGAGGAAACCAGACAACCTTTTGTGTTAATGTATGCAATACAAGGCTTTCCGTATCCGTTAATACTTCTTGTTTAATCTTCTCTTTATTTACATAAATCGATCGATCTTTTTCTTGAGAAATCCGATAATCGATTCCAAGTAAATGATTAAATTCTTTTAATGTTACTAACTGCATCTGGACACTATCTTCACTCAGATTCGATGTTTCAATTCGATTGGTGAAGACGCCTTGTGTAACATCTGCACATTCTCTTAATTTCATCGCATGACCTCCTCTCTGAATCTTATATTAAATGATATTTTAAATAATATCAAGTTAAATCATATTTATTTTTTGATATTTTTTAAAATAACATAAAAAAGAGAAGGAGCTTCCTTCTCTTTTTCCTACGCTCCATATTTTGCTACTTGCTCATGAATAAAACTCTTAATCGCTTTAATTGCCTTGTTTTTCTTTAAGAATGAACCTGATAAACGATCCATAATGGTACTATCTTCAATGATGTTGGCATATTCATAAGTCGCTACTTGTTCTTTTAAAACAGATTGCTCTAACCCTACTTCAATTGCAAAAATATTCATTTCTTCTTCTTTTACTTCTTCTTCATATTTTGAATACTCATCAAGAATCGACACATTTTTACCTAGCTGTGGCACAATTTTATCTAAGAAATTATGAATCAATTCAACTTTTAAACGTAATTTTTCATCAGATGCATGTTCTAACTCTTGTTTGATTAATTTAATTTCTTGATCTCGTGTTTTTTCATCATCCATTGTTAAATTAGCAATCAAATTCATAATATAGCTAACATTAATACGATCTGTATGCATTAACTCCAGCTCAAAATCAATGTCTTGTAGAATTGATTCTTTGCGAGGATCTTCTTTTTTTAGGCGGTCATGGATTTTGAAGTATTTACTTTTATAATCCTCATAGGATTGCTCTGTAATTTGCAATTCATCTTCATCAAATTCAAAATCAGAAAATGATTGCAAGCGTTGAAGCATTTTCGTGACGTTTTTGAAGGCAACAATAAATTCACGTTGGTCTTCTTCAGTTTGAAGTACATCTACTTGTTCAGGCGATGCTACAACTTTTTTGAGACCTTCTAATGCTTCTTTAAATTTTGCTAGATAAGCATCATAGTTTTGCATTAAGACATCATCGACAGAGTTTGTTTTAGAGAATAAGCGGATCGTATCATCTGTTTGGTCTTTTAAATTACGGTAACAAACGATATTCCCATATGGCTTTGTCGCCTTTTCTACACGGTTTGTACGACTATAAGCTTGTAATAAATTGTGATATTGCAAGTTTTTATCTACATATAATGTATTTAGTGGCTTACTATCAAATCCTGTTAAGAACATATTCACGACTAATAAAATATCAATTTGTGCTTGTTTCATCTTTTTCGATACGTCTGAGAAATAGCGGTCCCATGTATCTGTTGAATAGTCTGTACCAAACATTTTATTATAATCGACAATCATCCGATCCAATGCTTCACGTGAATGTTCTTCTGTACCATCACTTTCTTCGTTCGCACCAAATGAATAAATCCCTGCAATTTTCAAGTTATGATTTTTCGATTTAAATAAATCATAGTATTTAATTAACGTTTGAATCGAATCAACTGCAAAGATACCGCAATATCCTTTACTTTTCGCACGACGATTGTGATTATCGATAATATGATCTGCAATCATATTTAAACGTGTAGGGTGTTGCAAAACTTCAGTTGTATCAATGCCTTCTACTTTCGTATCATCCAATTCATCTGCATTTGATTGGAATGTACTAATATATTCAACTGAAAAACCTAAGACATTTCCATCACGAATCGCATCTTTAATTAAATAATTGTGTAGACATTTTTCAAATAGATCTGCTGTTGTACGACCATCTTGGCTTTTATTTTCTTCAAAACGTGGCGTACCCGTGAAACCGAAGTACTGTGCATTTTGGAAATGATGATCGATGTCCTTACGCATATCGCCAAACTGGCTACGATGGCATTCATCAATAATGAAAACCACATGTTCTTGTTTATATGGCTCCATAATTTTTTCATAACGTGGATTTTTAACTGCATTACTCATTTTTTGAATGGTTGTGACAATGAAACGTTTCATTGGATTTTTAATTTGTTTAATTAATTCATCTGTTTTATCTGTACGGTCCACTGAGCCTTTTTCAAACTTATTAAACTCTGCAGTTGTTTGACTATCTAAATCTTGTCGATCGACAAGGAAGAATACCTTTTTAATACTCTCCTCATTCGCTAATATTTGCCCTGTTTTAAAAGAGGTTAATGTTTTCCCTGAGCCAGTCGTATGCCAAATGAAGCCATTATTATTCGTTTCATTCGCACGTTTTACTAAAGCTTCTACGGCATACACTTGATATGGACGCATAACCATTAATGCTTTGTCTGTATCATTAATAATCATGTAACGACTAACCATTTTTGCTAGATGGCAAGGTTGTAAAAATGCTTTTGTAAAATCTTGCAAGTTCGTAATAATATTATTTTCTTCATCTGACCAGAAGAAAGTAAAGCCAAATTGAATATCATAATCAGAATTTGAAAAGTATTTCGTATCGACACCATTACTCACAACAAAGATTTGTAGGAAATGATATAATCCTTGGAATGAATGGCGACGATAACGCTGGATTTGATTAAAAGCTTCCTTGAAATCAAGTCCGCGTCGTTTCAACTCGATTTGAACAATCGGTAATCCATTGATGAAAATTGTCACATCATAGCGATTTTCATACTTTCCAAACATCGTCGTTTGAGTCGTCACTTGAAATAGGTTTTTACACCATTGCTTTATATTCATTAATTCTAAATATAATTCTGTCCCGTCTTCACGCTCAATAAGTAATTTATCGCGCAAAATTTTAGCAGATTCATAAATACTTTTATCTTCTGTTGCAACAAGTACACGCTCAAATTCTTTATCTGTTAATGGTTGCCCGTTTAGTTTCTTTTCATTAAATTTATTTAATTGTGTACGAAAGTTAGCTAATACAGCTGTGTAATCTGATAACTGTACAGCCTCATAACCCTGTGTTTGCAATTGTTCTACTAAATGCTTTTCTAGCTGTGCTTCTGACTGATAACCCACTTTTTTATATCCCCCATGTCTTCACTTTTCTTGTTTCTATTATAGTATATTTTATTTACAAATTAAGTGAATTTCTTAGCAATTAATGAGGCTCAATGTCTATAACTTTTCTTACTATGCTTCGCCTTCTGCACAGTAACGCCTTTGTCTTCAATCTCTTTCAAAGACTTTTTCAACCATGCACCACTATCTTTGATCAAATTCTCTAGTAATTGCTCAATAACGATATCCCACCGAGTTCTTTGTTGGGCTTTTAAAATAAGCATCGCGAGAGATTTATACTCACGTTCAATTTCCACAATGAAATAATGATGACCATTAAAAAGTTGAACACTTCCTAAAGCATATTTTCTTCTTGTGATTCCATCATCTAAAAAACTAAACTTTCTACTGTCTTCAAAAGTTGGTAAATCTTCAATTTTTACATTGACTGTCTGAACGTCAGGAAAATCATTTAATTTGTTTAATATTTTTATAAACTCTCCTAGTTCCTCCGTCATTGAAGCTTCATGTATACCAATCAATTCGATTCCCCTTATTAAACTATTTCCTCCTGTATCTGCGACAGTACGCTTGTTGGTATCTGAACTGAACCCTGAATGGTGGACACTTGATAAAAGACCTCATTCGGGGTTTTTTGTGTTTAAAGATATCGATATACTGTACCTATTCAATTTAGACGGGAGAACTATTCATGAACAGACGCACCTTCA
>NZ_JACSNE010000013.1:0-74470 GCF_018619035.1 Exiguobacterium sp. s168
TTACGAAAACAATCGTCGAGTCGGTTCGTGACGGATCTATGTATGCTCGCTGAAGTGAGCCGCAGCGGTTATTACGCCTGGCTCGCACGCACAGATAGTATGTCCCTTCGGGAAGAACGCGACTATGCGGACTACCTTCTTCTGAAACGTGTTCATGATCGTCATAAGGGAAAAATCGGCTATCGTGGTCTTTACATGGAGATGCTTGATCTTATCGGGGGACCGATGAATCATAAACGTATTTTGCGTATCATGAGGAAGTTTGGAATCGTGACAAAAATCCGTAGACAGAACGCTTACCGTAAAATCGCTAAAGCGACATATGAACATAAGACTGTACCAAATCACTTGAACCGTCGATTCGATCAGCAGGAGCCTGGTAAGGTATTCGTCACAGACATCACTTATCTCCGTATTGGATCTGGTCAAACTGTTTATCTCTCTTGTGTGAAGGATATCGCTACACGTGAAATTATGGCACATCATGTATCTACAAGCCTCCATATGGAACTCGTCCTTCATACAACGAATAAACTCGCAGAACGCCTTCAAGGGAATATACACCCGGAAGCCATGATACATTCCGATCAAGGATTCCATTATACGCATCCTGCTTATCAAACACGCATCCGTGAGATGGGAATGCTTCAATCCATGTCTCGTAGAGGAAACTGCCTGGATAATGCCCCGATGGAATCGTTCTTTGGGCACTTGAAAGATTATGTCGATTATAAATTAGCATCTGACCTCGATGAGGTCTGTGCCATGGTCGATGCTTACATTGATTATTACAATAGCGAACGAAGACAATGGAAACTACAAAAGATGACTCCGGTACAATACCGAAGCCATCTCATAGCAGCTTAAAACGTTAAGGGTGCTTTTATTAAACTGTCCAAACTGTAGGGCTCAGTTCACTAGATGAATCCGGTTTTTTCATGACGTATACTAAGAGCAGAGTATAAGGAGGTAGAACATGCAACACTTCAAACGACTGACTTCACGGATTTGGTATCAGACACCGGTCAGCGAGACGGATCGCCCGATTCTCGCCGTCGTGCGTGGGGAGAAGCATCAATTGATGATTGACGCAGGAAACTCGTCAGCCCATGCCGCTTTGTTTTTAGAAGAAATGAAAAAACACAATCTTGGATCACCTGACTTATTGGCATTGACCCACTGGCACTGGGATCATATTTTTGGAATGAAACATCTCCGTCTGCCATCGATGGCAACACAGCAAACAATCACCCGCATGAAAGAGATGCAACCATACGCTTGGACGGATGCAGCGTTACAAGAACGAATGGATCAAGGGATCGAGATTCCGTTTTGTGCGGATGCGATCAAGCTCGAGTTTGGTACGACACGCGATATTGAAGTCGTCTTACCGACGATTGGCTTTACTGGACAATTGGAAATTGACTTAGGTGGCGTGCAGTGCCAACTGATTGAAGTCGAAAATGATCATTCTCCTGGTAGCCTACTCGTCTACATTCCGGAAGAACGCGTCGTGTTCTTAGGAGACGCGATGTATGCGGATATCTTTTCATCGAAGTGGAATTATACGGTCGAACGGACGAAGCGCTTATTAGCGGCAATCGATCGTTTAGAAGTCGATTATTATGTCTGGTCGCATGGAGAAGCGATGCCGAAGTCTGAATTTGAAGAAGAGGTCAACATGTTGCGTCGAGCCATTCGTGTAACGGAAGCGACCGGAGGACGACTGAAGGATATGCGGATCTTATATGCAGAAGAGACAGGACGATCGTTGACGGAAGACGAAACCGAAACATTGATCTATTTTGCAAATGGATTGAAATGACAGATCGTAACAAGGGATAAAATGGAGGACGTTGAAATAAAAAAGTACTACGAGCTTGTTAAAGGGAGCGGTACTATATGACAAAGCCAAAATTCGAACGGGATGAAACCATCGATCGCGTCTTTTTTGGAAAAGCGGGCATCTTTTCATTTTTGGTTATCGTGGGAGGCATTCTATATCTACTATATGATCTGTACGTACAATGATCGGAACGCATGCGTTCCGATTTTTTGAATTCAGGGGAGTGCACGAAAACCAGATATTGGGTAATGACTTGCGTGAGACTGTTAGTGAAAGTGAGAGGAGATGTCGGATGAAACGAATTCAAATTGCGGATTTTGATCGACGCATGCCATCGATTGAATTGGTCGAAAAGGATGATCACTATGAAGCGATGCTTGTACCGAGTTATGACCATACGTATCCTTCGACACAAATCCGGACGATCCGCTTAGCGGATATCTCCGTCAATCTGTTTGTCACCCCGGAAGAAACACTACTTGTTTCTGCGCTTTTTCATAAACCGGTTCAAGTGACGGATATCGTTTCCTGGATGCAGTTGTATACGATTAGTTTTGCCCAGTCGGATGAGACTGGTTATTTCGTCGAACAAGCGGATGAAATTTTAGAAGTCGTCTTGTATCAGAACCATCCGATCGTTATCGCGACACGTGGTCAAGATCGATTGTATTACGATACGACGGGAGCAATCGAGGTCCGGCGGGCGACGAATGAATCGGTCGGCGAGCGTCCCTTGCTTTATTTGAACGGGGAAGCCTGGTATGGTGTCCCGCGCTTGTCGTTCAATCGAATGAAGGATGAGTTGCACGTCAATGGAACGTTTTTATATGCGGACTATATGGACGCACACCATGGAAAAATCGGTTTCTTTCGCGAGAATGATCCCTCTCTACCAATCGTTTTGCTCGTCGGTCAGGCAATCGTTGAGATCGAACTGACCGAGAATCCGGACGGTTCACGCGTCCTGATTTTAGAACAACCATATGACGAAGCATGAAAGTGCACAAAAACCGTTCAGCAGATGAACGGTTTTTAAGTGAGACCGTGAAATCCCTTACAAAATATGCGAAGATAGTAAAGAGACAGACCAAAGGGGTTGATGGGGACATGGCGAAAGAAACACCGCGTAATTCTAAATGGATGCGTTCCTATAATCGGGCACTCGTCTTGCGACTGATTCGGATGCATCAACCGATTTCGCGGGTTGAGTTAGCACAACGGACGAACTTAACGAAGCCGACGGTATCGAACATCGTCAGTGAATTGATTGCAGAACAACTCGTGACGGAGCGAGAGCTTGGGATATCAAATGGGGGACGAAAACCGATCATGCTCGAACTCGTCGCAACAGAGCAATACGTCATCGGCATCGATGCGACGAGTCACCAATTCATCGGAGTCGTCGCGGATTTAAGTGGTAATACGATTCATGAGTCCGAAGCCGTGGGACGTTTTGAGACGAATGAAGAATTGATTGAAGCGATTGGTCGATTATGCGAGACCTTGATTGCACAGACACAAGGACGGGGAACGATTCACGGTATCGGGATCTCCGTCCACGGGATGGTCAATCCGGAGACAGGTGTCATCTTGTTTGCACCACGTTTCCACCTGCATGACGTTGAGTTGAAGGTACAACTTGAAGCACGCTTTGACTATTCTGTCTTCATCGAAAACGATGTTCGAGCACTCGCTTCGTTTGAGCTATTATTCGGTGAAGGTGTTGGGGTCGAACAATTCTTTTATCTCTATGCCGGGGAAGGCATCGGGGGTGCTTATGTGCTCGATGGACAGCTTGTCGACGGACAACATCATATTACGGGAGAGGTCGGACATATGCGTCTTGATCTCGATGGACCGATTTGTTCGTGTGGGAACAGAGGATGCCTAGAAGCATTAGCAGGCGAAAAAGCATTGTTACGGGATTATGCTGTCATGGATCCGCAAGTCATGACGATTGCTGATTTGCGCAAACGGTTAAACGAACGCGATGAACAAGCAGTTCGTACATATGAACGGGCGGGGGAATATATCGGAATCGGTGTCTTGAATACGATTCATCTCCTGAATCCACGCCGGATTTTACTTGGGGGACCGATGTTTGAGCTCGCACCCACGATCGTTGATCAAATCAAGGAACGGGTCGAGCACACGGCGTTGACCGCTGCTTCACGTGAAACCGATGTCAAGATGGTCCCGTGGGGTGAAAAACAAGGAGCACTCAGTGCGGCTGCCCTTGCGACAAATAGTTTATTTCAAACGATTTAATGGGGGCTGACTCAAAAAAAAGAATGACGCGTCTTTTCACGCCCTTTCCTCAGGCGAGACACAAGCCAGTTTTCCTGCTTCATTCAAGCAGGAAAGCGGGTCTTGTTTGTCTCTGACAGCGCATAATGCGCTTTTTCCTGTAGGAGTGGCGCGAAACGCGTCATTCTTTTTGTTAAAAGATAAGGGTGGCAGATCATCATTCTGCCACCCTTATCTTTGTAGAGACTGACTTTTGAGTCAGCCCCTTGTTATTCAAAAAATAATTTTTTTGAAACCGTTTACAAGTTAAAAACCGATGTGCTATAGTCGATATAAAGTTAGATAATAAATTTAATTTACTAAGTTCGTGGTCAACTAAGTGGAGGTGGATGCAGGTTAGCAGGGGCTAATCAAGCTGAAGCAGGAAAGGGAGGCATCGCGCAATGGAACCACACGATCCATGGGTTTCGTACCGTGAAGCTTTCGGGCGTTACGGAGCAATCCGCGGTTTTTATTTTCATCGGTCAACGCAACAGATGACAGAACAGGGTCCAGGCGATGTCCCGACAGACGAGCAGGATATCGTGCTCGTCCGACCACGACGTGACGGTGTGTTTCAATTCCGGATGTCATCGGTACAAGGGGTCCTGACGATCCGTTCATCCGAGCTACACATTCGAAAAAATGAGAGCGGATACATTGAATTACGCGCACTCATGCAACACATGCGCTCTGCCGGTTGTTTGACGCTCGGTGGAGAGTTATATCTCTTCGTCCGACCGGACGTCGATACGCTGGCATACCGTCTTCGATTGATCGCCCGTGTATTGATTCAGCTACAGGGAATGCCGATTCAGGCGAAGGTGATCGAAGAATGGTGCCGACAAGCACTAATCGAAGGGGAACACGCTAGACGATACGCTTGACTACTTACACATAAAAGGGGAGCTCTTACATGAAATTCAAAAAAACAAAACTCGTTGCTGCAGCATCAGTCCTAACATTATCCGCATTCCTCGCCGCTTGTGGTGGCGAAGACGAGCAACAAACGAAAACGAAAGACGGTAAGACGATCGTATGACAAACCAGACGTTAGAAGCACAATTTGAACAGCGGTTTGGCTCACCGTCGACGCATCGCTTTTTTGCCCCAGGTCGAATCAATTTAATCGGTGAGCATACGGATTACAATGGCGGTCACGTCTTTCCGTGCGCGTTAACGTTCGGTACACACGCGATTGCGCGAAAACGAGACGATCAACGTTTCCGCTTCTACTCGCTGAATTTTGAGCAGGACGGCATCATCGAAGTCGCACTCGAAGAACTGGCGTATGACGCGACGCACGGTTGGACGAACTATGCGAAGGGTATGATTTCAGTCCTACAGGAAGCAGGATACCAGATCAATACAGGATGCGACATCTTGATTCAAGGTGACATCCCGAACGGAGCCGGTCTTTCGTCATCCGCTTCACTTGAACTTGTCATCGGAGTCTTGCTCGATCGATTGTATGGATTAGACATTCCACGTCTTGATCTCGTTCGGTTTGGTCAACAGGTCGAAAACCGTTATATCGGCGTCAATAGTGGTATCATGGATCAATTTGCGATCGGTATGGGGAGAGCGGGAGCGGGATTGTTGCTCGATTGTGAGACGCTCGACTATACGTATGCCCCACTCGATTTGACGGGATATACGATCATCATCATGAATACGAACAAACGCCGTGAACTGGCAGATTCGAAATATAATGAACGCCGGGCGGAATGTGAGGCAGCACTCGCTTATCTCAATCAGTTCACATCACGGGAAACGCTTGGACAATGGACGACGTCAGAATTCACGAAAGTCGCATGGGAAGACAAAATCTTGATGCGTCGTGCCCGACACGCGATTTCAGAAAATGAACGAACACTTCAAGCACTAGCGGCACTCGAAGCGGGAGAACTGAAGACGTTCGGTCAGTTGATGAATGCTTCACACGTCTCGTTACGGGAAGATTATGAAGTGACAGGGATTGAACTCGATACACTCGTTGAAGCCGCTTGGGAGCAACCGGGTGTGCTCGGCGCACGGATGACAGGTGCTGGTTTTGGTGGCTGTGCGATTGCGATTGTTGAAGACGAGGCAGTCGACGCGTTCAAACAAGCTGTCGGCGAACAATATGAAGCAAGGATCGGTTACCCAGCGACGTTCTATACAGCGACGGTCGGTGACGGAGCACGTGAAATCGAACGGGAGGTCATCTAAATGGCAACTTTAGTCGTAGGTGGAGCTGGTTATATCGGCTCCCATGCTGTCTATCAATTGATTGATGCCGGAAAGGATGTCGTCGTCATCGATCATCTGCAGTCCGGTCACCGTGAAGCGGTTCACCCGCAAGCACGTCTATATGAAGGAGACATACGCGATTGTGCTTTTCTCGATCGCGTCTTTACGGAAGAGACGATTGAGCAGGTCATCCATTTCGCTGCTTTTTCACTCGTTGGCGAGTCGATGACAGAACCATTACGCTACTTTGATAACAACGTTTACGGGACACAAGTGTTGCTCGAAGCGATGATTGCCCATGACATTAAACAGATCGTCTTTTCTTCGACGGCAGCCACATACGGTGAACAGGAGCAGATGCCGATTCTCGAAACAGCGGAAACGCGTCCGACGAATGCCTATGGTGAGACGAAGTTGATGATGGAGAAGATGATGCGATGGTCTGAACAAGCATATGGCTTACGTTATGTCGCATTACGTTACTTCAACGTTGCCGGTGCGCGCGTAACAGGAGAAATCGGGGAAGATCATACGCCGGAAACCCATCTGATCCCGCTCGTCCTCGAAGTTGCCAACCGACAACGGTCAGAAATTTCGATCTATGGCGATGATTATCCAACGCCTGACGGTACCTGTATTCGTGATTACATCCATGTCGAGGACTTGATCGACGCCCATATGCGAGCACTTGATTATTTGGCTGATGGAAACGAGAGTACGGTCTTTAACCTCGGTTCAAGCCAAGGGTTTTCCGTTCGGGAAATCATTGAAGCAGCCCGTCGCGTGACGGGACATCCGATTCCAGAACGGATCATTGAACGTCGTGCAGGGGATCCGAGTATCTTAATCGCCGGATCTGCCAAAGCAAAAGAAGTTCTCGGCTGGACACCACAACGTACCGACATCGAAACGATCATCCGTGATGCTTGGAATTGGCATGCGCACAATCCAGAAGGGTACCGGACGAGCGTTCGTTAATAGAGAGACAGAATGAGGAGAGTGACGGCGATGAATGAACTCATCCAACAGTTAGTAGCGCAAGCGATCCAGGAACGCTTGATTGAACCGGAAGATGCGATCTACGCCCGGAACCGGATTCTAGCGCGAATCGGTCAAGCCGATTTTGAAGAACAGGCAGACGTACCATCTCGCCCAATTCCCGATATTTTGGACGACATAATTGAAGTGTTGATCGTAAGTGGGCAGTTGCCGGCGCGTCTTGAAGACAAAGAGCAGTTCGCAGCAGATGTGATGGACATTTTCGTTGCCCGTCCATCTGACGTGACGGCGGCATTCCGCCGTCTGTACGCTGAATCACCGGTAGCGGCAACAGATTACTTCTATCAACTGAGCCAAGCGAGTAACTACATCCAAACGAAGCGGATCGCTAAAAATAAACGCTATCAAGCGGATACGGCTTACGGGACGATCGATGTCACGATCAACTTATCGAAGCCGGAAAAAGATCCGCGTGAAATCGCAGCAGCTCGGACGGAAGCACCGACGACGTCGAACTATCCAACCTGTCTGTTGTGCGTCGAAAACGTCGGCTACGCGGGTCGTGCGAATCATCCGGCCCGTGCGAATCACCGGGTTGTTCCGCTGACACTGATGGAAGAATCGTGGGCACTGCAATACTCACCATACGTCTACTACAATGAACATAGCATCATCCTGTCGCAGGAACATCGTGACATGGTCATCAATCGGGATGCATTTGCAAGGCTGATTGCCTTCGTTGAGCAGTTTCCACATTACTTCGCTGGTTCGAACGCTGACCTGCCGATCGTCGGTGGATCGATCCTGACGCATGATCATTATCAGGGCGGACGCTATACGTTTGCGATGGACCAAGCAAACGCTTTAACATCCTTTACGTTCCCGGATCAGCCGACAGTCACTGGGGAGACATTACACTGGCCACTGAGTGTGTTGCGTCTGAAGAGTAAAGATGCGTCGGCATTACTCAATGCTGCGACGACCGTCTATGAGACATGGTTGATGTACACGGATGAGAGTCAAGAGATCCGTTCACATACAGGCGAGACGCGACACAATACCGTGACGCCGATCGCTCGTCAACGCGACGGACAATTCGAGCTCGATCTCGTCTTGCGGAATAACCGGACGTCAGCAGAACATCCGGACGGTATTTTTCATACACATGCCGATATTCATCACATCAAACGGGAAAATATCGGTTTGATCGAGGTGATGGGACTGGCAGTCTTACCGGCACGTTTGCTCCAAGAGTTGCAACAGGTTGAACGATTCATCACAGGTGAAATCGACGAAGTGGCAGTTGCTCATGCTGACTGGGCAGAGGAACTAAAACAAGCGTATGACGGTCAAGATGTCACGATGTACGTCGAACAAGCAGTCGCCGCGAAATTCGTACGTGGTCTCGAGGACTGTGGCGTCTTTAAGCAGACGGAAGACGGTCAGGCAGCGTTCGGACGATTCATTCAACTCGTGACGCGCCAACCGGTGGAGGAACAACGATGACACGACTACTTGAGAAAGAGTTGATCCGCCATACGTTACGCCAGGAAGGCATCGAAGTGACACTCTGGAACTACGGCGGCATCATCCAAGATATCCGGACGATCGATCGGGATGGTCATTTAGAGAGTGTTGTCCTTGGCCTCGAGACGGTGGAAGATTATCAACAGCACTCGCCTTACTTCGGGGCAATCGTCGGACGCGTCGCTGGTCGAATCGGACAGGCGCGCTTCGAAGTAGCGGGAGACGTCTATCCGCTCGTCGCAAACGACGGTGCGAATCATCTACATGGTGGGATTCACGGATTCGATCAAGCGTGGTTCGATGTCATTGAAGCGACGGATAGATTGTTCCACTTGCGCTTGAACAGTCCAGACGGAGAAGAAGGTTATCCGGGAACGGTCACGCTCGACGTGTATTATCGCCTAGACGATACGACACTGACGCTTGAGATGACGGCTGTAACGGATCAAACGACACCCCTCAATCTGACGAATCATACGTACTTCAACTTATCGGGAAATGCGAAGCGGGATGTGTTGGATCACGTCTTGACGTTACCAAGTGACTACTACTTACCCGTCCAGCCAGATGGCTTGCCGACGGGCGAACAACGGGATGTCTCCGGAACCCCGTTTGATTTCCGTAACGGTCAGTCGATTCGTGACGGGATTACGCTGGAACATCCCGAGACGATTGCTGTCGGAAACGGCTACGATCATCCATTCGTCTTGCGGGCTGACACACTCCGACTTGAAGATCCGGTATCCGGTCGCTTCGTCGACGTGACAACAAATCAGCCAGCAGTCGTGCTCTATACCGGAACGCAACTGCTGACCGATTATACGGTTCATGGGGTTTCGGCTCGGCCATCGCTTGGCTTATGCCTTGAAACGCAAGTTCATCCGAATGCAGTCCATGAATCTGATTTTCCATCAATCCTGTTGTCACCCGGTGAGGCGTATCACTGGAAAACAGCTTATCGCTTTGGTGTAATATCTTGATTGATTCGAAGAAGCCCCGCTTTCCGTGTCCGGTTGGATAGGAAATTGGGGCTTTTTGTGTATAGAAGGAGATCGGGAAGAAAAGTGCGAAAGGTGATACTAAATCATAATTTAAGGAGGGATTTCCATGCAGTATGCCGCTACTCCTTGTCTCGTTTTTTCGGGACAAGCCAAGCAGGCGATTGCTTACTACGAAAACATATTTGCGATGACACGTCGCCGTCTCGTAATGGACGAAACAGGAGACACCGTCTATCACGCACAGTTATCAAACTGAGCGTTCGAATTGATGCTCTGGGACGAGAGTGATGCACCGGAGATCTCTCCTTCACTCCATCTGTTGTTGACTTTTACGTCGCTTGAAGAGCTCGAGCAAGTGTATCTGCGATTAACGACAGACGGTCAAATCGTCACACCTCTTGCTGTAGCAGACTTTGGAGGTTGGTATGCGCAAGTCCGCGATCCGTTCGGGATTCTTTTTGCTCTATCTTTCAGCGAAGAGGGACGAGAATCAGAGGCGTTGCTCGAGCGCGAGTAGCGTCCGCTTCATATTCAGACCGCCATGATAGCCGAGAAGATCGCCTTTTTTGCCAATGATCCGGTGACACGGAATCGCGAGCAGTAATCGATTTTTTCCGATTGCCGTGCCAATCGCGCGAGTCGCGTTCGGTCGAAAGAGACGTTCCGCGATATCAGAGTAGGTGGCGGTTTGACCGTACGGTACCGCGCGTAAAGCATTCCAGACTTCAAGCTGGAACGGGGTACCGACAGGCGCAAGCGGAAAGGACAGTGTCGTCGACTGCTGATTCAGATAAGCGAGTAGCTGCTCCGTATACGGAGCAAGCGCGGTGTCAGAAGCAATCCGATCGGCTCGGGGGAAGTGTTTTCGCGACCAGTCGTCGAATAGATCCTCCGGTTCATCCCAAGCGCCGACATAACAGAGACCATCTGCTGTAGCGGCGACCGGAAACGTATGCGTATTCCAGTGCAAACGAGTGAAGTACAGTTCCATGACATGTTTTCCTTTCTACACGAAATGAAGTGACGAATCCAAAAGAGGTGCTTCTGACGCAGAGGCACCTCTTTTAGATTACGCGCGCGAACCGACCTGTTGACGGGGTGGCAGGTGGATCGATTGACCGAATAAGGATTCTATCGATTCCGTCAGGGCTTCGCCTCGACTCGGATGAGCCATGACAGGGAAGAGAAGATCCTCCCGTTTCGCTGCCAGTTCCAGTGCTTGTGTAAATTGTCCGACGAGACGATGGGCATCGTCCCCGATCATATGAATACCAAGGATTAGTGATGTTTGCTCGTCAGCGATGACCTTAACGAACCCACTGCCACCTTCAATCGTCGTCGCTCCGTTTGCATTCAGTGGGAACTGTCCGGTTTGGAGCGTGTGTCCGGCTTCACTCGCTTCTTGTTCTGTCATCCCAACCGAAGCAATCGGTGGGAAAGTCCGTAGAACCGTTGGGTAGTAAGGTGTCGTCAGATCGACGTCTTGACCAGACAAGTGAGCTGCCGTCCGTTTCGCTTCGTGAATCGCACGAATGGCGAGCTGGGGACCCGGTGTCACGTCACCAATCGCGTAAATATGCGCTTGATTCGTTCGTCCATATGCGTCAACTGGAATCGTTCCGTCTTCTGCAAGCGTCACACCGATCCGTTCGAGACCGAGTGTCAAACTGTTCGGGATCCGGGAAAGGGACTGGAACAGATAGGCACCCTGATAGGCGACTTCTTCTCCGTTTTTCATGACGGTAACGGTCGCGTCTGATGAAGCCTCGATACGTGTCACGACATCCGATACGAGACGGTTTTTTTGTTTTTTGAATGTCCGCTTCAGTTCCTTTTCAAGGCTTGGTTCGAGTGATAAGTGATCCGCGAACAACGTCACCTCTGTCCCAAGTGCATGGAAACAAGCAGCAGCTTCGAGTGCTAACGTGTCGGATCCAATGATCAATAAGCTCTCTGGTCGCTGCTCGAGTTGATAAAGCTGCTCGGCATTCAAACGGCACGATTCCTCGTGCTGGATACTGTGACTGCCGGTCGCAATGATGACGTCCCGGAACCGGTACGTATCGAACTGATGTCCCGACTCGACGCCGATCCGGTCTTCTGACAGGAAGGAGGCTGCACCAGAGATATGCTCAATCTGGTTCGCCTGACAGAGGGCGACCACTCCCTGACGTAATTGCTGCACGACTCGATTCCGGTAAGCATTCATTTTACTGAAATCATGGACAGCAGGGACCGTGAATCCAAGGTCTTCAAGATGCGGCATGCGTAACATCTCTTCTGCCGTATGCGCGTAGACCTTGGACGGGATACAGCCTCGGTTTAAACACAGTCCACCGAGTTCATCTTGTTCGATCAAGGTGACGTTTCGACCGCCTTGTGCTGCGCGGATCGCTGCCGTGTAACCTGCGGGACCTCCACCGATGATCAGGAGATCCCGTTCTTGTGTAAGTTCGCCAACAACCATGTTAGATCAACTCCAAAAGTAGGGTAGTCGGATGTTCAATCAGTGACACGAAGCGGTTCGTAAAGGCAACAGCCGTTGCCCCGTCCGCGACACGATGATCAAACGACATCGACAAATTCATCATCGAGCGGACGACGATTTGATCGTCTTCATCGACACAGGCTCGTTTTTTCGTCTTATGGAAGGCAATCAGTGCCGTTTCCGGATAATTGATGATCGGTGTTGCTCCCGTACTGCCGAGCGGACCCACATTGCTCATCGTGAATGTACTTGGTTTTAAATCTGCTGCGCGTAAGGCACCGTTTTGAGCACGTTGTTGCAAGGCGACCAATTGTTCATGCAGTTCCGTCAGCGAGAGCTGATCGGCATGACGGATGACAGGAACCATCAACCCGTCCGGTGTCTCTGTTGCCATGCCAAAGTGGAAATCCTGCTCTAATCGAATACATTCATTCGCTTCATCGAGTTTGGCATGAAAGACAGGATACTCTTTTAAGGCAACGATCAAGGCTTTGATGAAGAAAGCATTGATGTTGATGTTTCGTCCAGCGGCTTTCCATTCGGCACGTAAAGCGAGCAAACGTGTCATGTCAACTTCCTCGAAGTGGGTGACGTGTGGAATCGTATACAGCGACTGGGTCATCTTTTTCGCGATCTGCTTGCGAATGCCGCGGAACGGAATCGTTTCCGGTGATGCCTCTTGGTACGTAACCTCTTCAAGGATTGGTACAGCTGTCTCTTGTGGAGCAGTAGCAGCCTGGACGAAGCGAAGCACATCGTCCTCCGAGACTCGACCTGACGGATCGGAAGCCGTTACAGCTTCGATATCAATCCCGTGATCACGGGCGATTTTTCGCGTATATGGTGTCGCAAGGACACGTTTTGTTGGAGATGCTTGAACAGGTGGGACTGCGACAGGTACTGATTCAGGTACGCGCGACGCTTCAGGTGCTACAGTGACTGGCATATCAGAAGCGTTGCTTGCTTCGATATGCAACAACGTCGTACCGACTTGCACCGTCTGACCGACCGGGATGATGATTTCCTTGACGATTCCGGAAACGGGAGCCGGTAGTTCGGCGACCATCTTATCAGTCGCGACCTCAACGACCGGTTGATCCGTCGTGACATGGTCTCCGACTTGGACGAGGTAATGGGCGATCTCACCTTCTGTCATCCCTTCACCGACATCATGTAATTTAACTTCGATCATGGCATTCAGCTCCTTAAAACTCGACCGTACGCTGAATCGTCGCAAGGACACGTTCTGGCGTCGGAATGTAATGGTCTTCGAGGGCGAACAGCGGGACCGGAACATCAAAACCGGTCACGCGGGCAATCGGTGCCCGTAAATAAAGGAACGCCGTATCATTAATCAACGTCACGAGATCATTACCGAGACCACCCATTGCTGCGGCTTCATGGACGATGACGGCACGACCCGTCTTTTGAACGGAAGCAGCAATCGTTTCCCGGTCAAGTGGATAAAGCGTCCGTAAGTCGAGGACTTCGCAAGAAATTCCGCGTTCCTGAGCAGCCGTTGCTGCCTTTTGGGATACTTGAACCATTGCTCCCCAGGCGATCAACGTTACGTCCGTCCCTTCGCTGACGCAGCGCGCTTTTCCGATTTCAACGGTATACGATTCGCTCGGTACGACTTCCTTGAATGAACGGTAACTGCGCATCGACTCAAGGAACAAAACGGGATCTGGATCTTCAATCGCAGCAATCAATAATCCTTTTGCATCGTATGGTGTCGCTGGACAAACGACCTTAAGACCAGGCATCGATGTAAAGAGTGCTTCTGTACTGTCGGAGTGAATTTCCGGTGCCCGAATACCGGCACCATAAGGCGCACGAATGACCATCGGCACACTGTACCGTCCCATCGTCCGCATCCGAATACGGGAGACGTGAGTCATGATTTGTTCATAGGCAGGGTAGATGAAGCCGAGAAATTGAATCTCGACGATCGGTTTAAAGCCATTGATGGCAAGGCCGATCGACGTACCGACGATGCCAGCTTCACTGAGCGGTGTATCAACAATCCGGTCTTCCCCGAACTCTTCTTGTAAGCCGTCCGTTGCCCGGAAAACGCCACCATTTTTTCCGACATCTTCTCCAAGGACGAGCGTCGTCTCATCCTCTGTCAGTTTCGTTCGTAAGGCATCTGTGACAGCTTGGACGAGTGTCATCTCCGTTTGACGATTGATTGGTGTTGCCATCTCATTTCCCCCTTGCTAGCAGATACGCTTCTTTTTGTTGCTGGACATCAACCGGTAAGGTCGCGTACGTATGGTCGAACAGGTCATTGACGTCTGGCGCCTTGAATTGCTCCATCGCAGTTACTGCCGCTTCAACTTCTGCCTGATGCCGTTCCTGTAGCTGTTGCATCCATGTTTCGTCGAAGTAGCCTTGGTGTTTTAAGAACTGTTCGAGTCGATCAAGTGGATCGACCCGGTCACGTGAACGAGCTTGATCGCGGTATTTCGTTGGATCATCAGCTGTCGTGTGGGCACCAAACCGCCACGTGACGGCTTCGATCAATGTTGGTCCGCCGCCAGATCGGGCACGCGCAACGGCTGCTTGCATCGTGAAATAGACGGCAAACGCATCGTTCCCGTCGATCCGGACGCTCGGCATCCCGTAGGCGATCGCTTTTTGGGCGATCGTTTCGGAATGCATCTGTTTTTCGATCGGAACAGAGATCGCGAATTGATTGTTTTGGTTGAACAGAATGACCGGTGCTTGGAAGACACTGGCGAAGTTCATCCCTTCGTGGAAGTCGCCTTCAGAAGTCGCCCCGTCACCAAAGTAAGCGACCGCGACGTTCGTCGTTCCTTTTCGTTTTTCCGCCCATGCGGCGCCGACAGCATGCGGAATTTGCGTCGCAATCGGCACGGCAGGAGGGAAGATGTGTTTCTCAGATGGCACGCAACCTTCGACACGACCGTTCCAGTAAAGAAGGGTCCGAACCATGTCGGCACCGAACGTCAACGTCGCACCGTGATCTCGGTACGTCGGGAATAACCAGTCCTGATCGGACAACGCCAGTGCACTACCGACTTGCGCTGCTTCTTGTCCTTCGAACGGTGCATAAGTGCCGAGGCGCCCTTGGCGTTGTAAGTTGATCGCTTTTCGGTCAAACGTCCGGATTCGTTGCATCTGTTCATACAGGGTGAGGGCGAGCTCTTTTGTCAAATCGTGTTCTTTTGATGCGTCGATGATACGACCTTCTTCATCGATGATGCGTTGAATCGGAAAATGTTGCTCCATGTCAGCCCCTCCTTCAGTGGTTACGGATATCCCATTTTGGTTTTGTCGTATTCGTAAAGATGTTGTTGTGTTTTGCTCGGATTTGCATCCGTTTTTCACACATTCGGTTCGCGGCTTCGACCGTCGTGATGTTCTCTGCTTGCGACTCCTTGAAGACTTCGAGTACTGCGTCATAGATGTGACGTGTCTTCAGGAGGACCCGTTCGTGATTTGCTCCGTACAGTTCGTCAGCGACTTGGATCAATCCGCCACCATTGACGATATAGTCCGGTGCATACAAGATGCCGCGGTCCATCAAGACGTGAGCGAGCTGTTCATCCGCAAGCTGATTGTTCGCCGAACCGCAGATGGCTTTGCACGGTAAGAGGGCGATGTTTTGAGCGTGAATGACACCACCGTACGCACATGGAACGAAAACATCAGCATCCGTCAGATGAATTTCGTGAGGTGAGACGACGCGAACTGTCCCGGGTGCCATTTCGGCTTGAGTTACGATTGCTGCGAGCGCGGCTTCATTGACGTCTGAAACATAAATCGTCGCACCGGCGAGTAACAGTTGCTCTGCGACCTTGAAGCCGACTTTGCCAAGTCCTTGGATCGCGTAAGTCGCCCGACTCAAATCGTCTGAACCGAATAACGTCTCGATCGTCGCCCGAAGTCCATAGACGACACCTTCAGCCGTCGGGATCGATGAATCCCCGCTACCACCAAAGGCTTCTGGAATGCCAACGATGCGTGATGTCTCCCGACTAGCGTGAACGAAATCATCCATCGTCGTGCCCATATCCGTTCCGGTGTAAAAACGTCCACCGAGCGAATCGACGAAACGTCCAAAGGCACGGAAAAGCTCCGGTGATTTATCCGTTGCTGGATTGCCGATGATGACGGCTTTACCACCACCGAAATCAACGTCAGCGGCAGCACATTTATACGTCATGCCGCGCGACAGGCGGAGGACATCGTCAAGTGCTTCATCGACAGAAGCGTAAGGCGCCATACGACATCCACCGAGAGCGGGACCGAGCGTCGTATCGTGAATGGCGATGATCGCTTGTAAGCCTGATACCGGATCGTTGCAAAAGACGACTTGTTCGTGACCCGCGATTTTTTCCATGATCGAGAGCGTTGGATTCGTAGATGGGTTTAACGTGTTCATAGTAGAGTCCTCCTCTATCAAATATAAGTAAGCGCTTTCATTTTGTTGAAACATTATTTTGTAATTTTTCTTGAATTCGGCTTTTTTCCAAAATGAATTGTGTGACTTCCCCTGTACCGATGATCGTGTGTCCATCCCGGACTTCGAGGTCGGCGTCAACACGACGTGCCGTGAGGCGTGTTACTGTAGCGGTCACGATTAATCGTGCGCCTTCTGCTGCCATCCCGAGATGCTTCAACGAAACCGCACCCCCGACGCCTTCTTCGTCTGCCTCTAAGTAGGGCAGAATGAGTTGACGTGCTGCCCATTCCATATGGTAGACCATCGAAACGGTGGAGTATGCCGGATGAACCAATTGACCTTCGAACCGTGCAAACATATCTTGCGAGACGACCGCTTGAATCTCTGCTGTATCCCCGACAGCTAAACCTGGTTTCATCGTGATCCCCCTTCACTACAACGAATCCTCATTCAATCAAGTGGTCTTACCAAAAATAGTATAACACTTGTCACACGATATTTTATCAACCCGTTACAAAATGAGCAAATCATTTCAGAAATATTTTCCAAAAAAAGACTCTCAATTATGAAAATCAGCTTTATAAGCCAATTGATTTACTGACAAAGTGCGTTGAAGTGATAAAGTAAGAATCGTTTGGGAGCATTTAACAAAACAAGATTGACAACATTGTGAACGTATCGTACGTTAAACGTATAACTAAAAACAAACGACCGTTTAATTATTGTATGCATGATGAGGAGGTGCAGATATGTACGATCAACATCAGGAAACAATGGATGCGCAAATGCGGGAGCAGCTACAGATGGAGCGATTACGTCAAACGATGGCGCACGTCACACGCGTCCCGTTCTATCAAGAACGTCTGCAGACACTGCGGATGACAGCAAATGACTTTCAAACGATCGAGGATTTACGGAAGTTTCCCTTCACACGCAAACAAGATTTACGCGATCATTATCCGTTCGGGCTATTCGCCGTCGAACGGGAACAGGTCACCCGGATTCACGCCTCGTCTGGAACGAGCGGTAAACCGACCGTCGTCGGGTACACGCAAGAAGATTTAGACGACTGGGCAGGTGCCGTGGCGCGCAGCTTAGTCTTAGCCGGTGGTTCGTCAGCTGACTTATTGCACAATGCATACGGCTACGGACTGTTCACAGGGGGACTCGGGCTTCACGCAGGGGCAGAAAAACTAGGCATGACGATCTTGCCGATTTCCGGCGGCAATACGGATCGCCAAATCACGTTGATTGAGGATTTTCGACCGGATGGCATCTGTGGGACACCTTCTTATATCTTACGACTAGCAGAACGCATGATCGAACGAGGCATCGACCCACGAAAGACAAGCATGCGTTACGGCATCTTCGGAGCTGAACCATGGTCGGAAGAGATGCGTCAGACACTCGAACAAACCTTTAATCTACAGGCATTCGATATTTATGGACTCAGTGAAATCATGGGACCAGGTGTCGCGATGGAGTGTCAGGAGCAGGCAGGTCTGCATATCATGGATGACTTATTCATTACGGAAGTCGTCGATCCCGTTACGGGGGAACCGGTACCAGATGGTATGGTCGGGGAACTCGTTTTTACAAGCTTAAAAAAGAAAGCGCTTCCAATAATTCGCTACCGGACGGGTGACTTAGCATCGATCACGCATGAGGCGTGTGCCTGTGGTCGGACGACGACACGAATGTCACGTGTCAAAGGTCGGACGGACGACATGCTGATCATCCGAGGCGTTAATGTCTTCCCATCTGAAATTGAACGCGTCTTACTCCAACAGCCGGACGTGACGCCGCATTATCAAATCCATCTTGTGCGCAAAGCCGGACTCGATGCCGTTGAGCTACATATCGAATTCGAAAACATCTCGGAGCGACAAATGCGTTCGATATGTGACGCCATCAAATCGGAATGTCTCATTTCCATTGATCTCGTCTGTCACCCGCATCAAGGGTTACCACGATCAGAAGGGAAAGCCGTTCGGATCGTTGATCGACGCTCGACATCACTCGTCTGATTCAAAGGAGGAACTAGCATGTATGATGCAACACAACTGTTCGAACCCGTACAACTGACGGAAGAAGAAAAATTAGCACGCTTCAAGGAACGGATTGAGCAAGGTGAAAAGATTGAAGCTGATGACTGGATGCCTGCTTTTTACCGGGATACGCTAATCAAATTGATTTCGATGCACGGTATCAGTGAAATCATGGGTGCGCTTCCGGAAAAAGAATGGGTTCCAAAAGCACCATCGCTTCGCCGGAAGCTTGGCATCATGGCAAAGGTCCAGGATGAGATGGGACACGGGCAACTGTTGCTTCGTGTCGTCGAGGATTTGATGAAGCCATATGGCAAGACACGCGGGGATTTGATGGACGATTTATTTACCGGACGATTGAAGTTCCATAACGTCTTCCACATGCCGACACGGTCATGGGCTGATGCCGGGATGATCGGTTGGCTCGTCGATGGGGCGGCAATCATCACGCAGACGAACATGCTCGGTGCTTCGTACGGACCGTACGCGCGTGCCTTGCAACGAATCTGTGCAGAGGAAGTCTTCCACGCGCAACACGGAGAGTCGATCATCATGGCACTCGCAGAAGGAACACCGGAACAGCGGGCGATGATTCAGGAATCACTGGACGAGTGGTGGGAATCCTTGTTGATGTTCTTTGGACCAGCCTCGAAAGAGACGACCGGGACATCAAAACAGGACGTGACGATCGCCTATAAGATTCGGACGAAAACGAACGAAGAGCTCCGGCAAAACTTCTTTACGAAGTACGTGCCACGGATTCGTTCTCTTGGACTCGTTATTCCGGATCCGACGTTACGTTTTGATGAAGAGACCGGGCAATGGGAATATGCACAACCAGACTGGACGAAATTCAAGACGATCATCCAAGGGGGAGGACCACGTTCGAAGGAGCGACTGGAACTGCGCCGGACATCTTATGAAAATAACGCCTGGGTACGGGATGCACTCGCTGAAACGAAGGCATGAGAGGGGAAAGCACGATGAATGAGACGTTTTATCACGAATTCGAAGTCTTTAGCAAACGGACGTCGAACGCGGCGTTCACCCATCAATTCAGCTTGCTCGCTCCGAATAAGGAGATGGCGCTACTGATGGCACAAGAAAACTTCATGCGCCGGGAACCGGTCGTCGACATCTGGGTCGTCAAACGCGAAGATATCCGTGGTTTGTCACCGGATGAGAAGCAGATGTTGCAACGTCTTGATAATAAGGACTACCGGACGACGAAAGGATACGGCTACTTGAAGAAGAAATGGCGGCATTACGAGCAACAGATGCTCGATGAAAAAGAGATCATGTCTTGGCAAGGAGGCGACTCCAAATGACGGAACAAGAACGGACGGCACTCGCCTCCTTACTCTATCAACTCGCGGATGATGATTTCCTCTACGCGTACCGCGGTTCGGAATGGCTCGGACTCGCACCGCATATCGAAGAGGATGTCGCTTCGTCTTCGATCGCACAAGATTCGATGGGACACGCAGCGATGTACTACCAACTCCTCGAGGAACTCGGCGAAGGGAATGCTGATGCATTAGCTCATGTCCGACTAGCACATGAACGGAAGAATTCGATTCTCGTCGAACGTGTCAACGGACCTGGCTACTATATGGAGAAACCTGAATATGACTGGGCATTCGCCGTCGTGCGGAACTATTGCTACACGGTCGCGAAAAAGATCCGGATTGATGCCTTGAAATCGAGCAGTTACGAGCCACTCGCTACGGCTGCCGTCAAGATCAACATGGAACTGTACTATCATTTGCTGCACTGGCAAACATGGTTCACTCAGCTTTATCAATCGACGGAGACGGCACGCCAGAAGATGGATGCAGCCCTAGAAAAAGTCCTCTATGACTTCGGTGACATGTTCGATTATGGCGAACACGGTCAAGTAATCGAAGAGATGCGGTTGATCGAAGGGCAAGGGATTTTACTCGATCGTTGGTATCAGACGATCACACCGTTACTCGTCGAATTGAACGTGACGCTTCCAGAAATGCAGATGACGCGTAACGGGCGGGACGGCGATCACACGGAAGATTTGAATGACGCGCTTTCAACGCTCGGAGAAGTTTACTTGATCGATCAGACAGCGACGTGGTGAAAGGAGAGGGAAGCATGACGACGACACTCCATCATGCGATCCGAGAAGCCCTGAACGGGGTGAAGGATCCGGAAATTGATAGCGTCAGTATTTTAGATCTTGGCATGGTCGAGACGATGGACGCGGAAGCGACGGAGCATGGTTACCTAGTGCGCGTCACGCTTCTCCCGACGTTTCTCGGTTGCCCGGCGCTTGAAATCATCAAAAAAAATACCGAATCCGCCTTGCAGGTGATTCCGAACGTCGAACAGGTCGACGTCCAGTTTCGGTTTGATCCACCGTGGACATCAGACCGGATCACGGAACAAGGCATGCAAGGATTAAAGGCATTCGGCATTGCCCCCCCACGGTTTGAACAAGGGAAGTGGGAGATTGACTGTCCGTATTGTGGATCGACGTATGTGACGATGGAAAACTTATTCGGACCAACGGCATGTCGGAGTATTCTCTACTGTAAATCGTGTAAAAATCCATTCGAGGCGATGAAACCCGTCTCTACTCTCATGTGAAGGAAGGTAATCAATATGGCAAAATTAATCGCACTTTACAAACATCCGGAAAACAAGGAAGCATTCGATCAGCACTACTTTGAGGTCCATGGTCCATTGACAGCAAAAATTCCAGGACTGCAAGAAATGAACGTCACAAAAATCGTCGGCTCACCAATGGGCGGAGACGGAAAGTATTACTTGATGTGCGAGATGGTCTATGAAAGTCAGGAAGCGATGCAAGCAGGTATGCGTTCGCTCGAAGGAAAAGCATCCGGGAAAGACTTGATGAGCTTTGCAGGGGATCTCGTCACATTGATGATTGGTGAAGATGTCCATGCCGACACAACAGTACGTTAAGACGGAAATGGTCGATCGGATCGGTCGGATTCGACTCGACCGGACGGCACGATACAATGCGCTGAACCGGACGATGGTCCGGGAAATCGTCGAGGCGATGGAGGCGTTTGACCGCGACGATCGGGTGACGGTCATCGTCTTGACGGGAAACGGAAAATCGTTTTCAGCAGGTGCCGATATCGAGGAGATGCTCGAAGCGACACCGATTTCGATGGAACTCCTCGATCCGTTCGCGGACTGGGACCGGATCAGCCGAATCAAAAAGCCAATCATCGCAGGTGTCCACGGCTTCGTCCTTGGCGGCGGCTTCGAACTGGCACTCGCTTGTGATTTAATCTACGCCGATCCGGAGACGCAGTTCGGATTCCCGGAAGTCGGACTCGGCGTCATGCCGGGAGCAGGCGGAACGCAGCGTTTGACGAAATGTATCGGTCGGACGCGGGCGCTCGAGTGGCTCTTCACCGGTGACCGGATGAAGGCAGAGGAAGCGGAACGACTCGGTATCATCAACCGGGTGACGGCTGACGTCGAAGCGACGGTGCTGGCGATGGCAGAGCGGTTATCGAACCAACCGAGTATGGCGTTACGATTGATCAAGGATGCGGCAAACAAAGCTGTCGATTTATCGTTACAGGATGGGATGGAGCACGAACGCCGTAACTTCTATCTCTTGTTCGCGACAGCCGATCAAACAGAAGGCATGCAAGCATTTCTCGAAAAACGATCACCGATTTTCAATCAACAGGAACAGGAGTGAATACAATGTCGACAGTACATGAAAAAACACTTGAAATGAAACGGTCCGTCTATCACTTGCTCATCAACGGCGAACAAGTTGAGGGCGCAACAGGCGAGACGTTCAAAACATATAATCCGGCAACGGGCGAAGTGATTGCGGATGTCGCAAAAGCATCGAAGGAAGACGCCGATCGTGCCGTTCAAGCGGCACGCGATGCGTTTGATCACGGAAAGTGGAAGATGTGGCCGGTCGGACGTCGGGCACAAATCTTGAATAAGATTGCGAGCATCATGCGTTCCCGTTTCAACGAAATCGTCGAACTGGAGATTCTTGATACGGGGAAATCACTGGCTGCGGCGCAAGGGCAAGTCACGCAAGCGATTGAAGACTTCGAGTTCTATGCAGGTGCGATCGTCGGTCACCGCGGTGTCGTCAATAACGTACCGGGACAATTCCATAACTACACTGAAAAGGAAGCGGTCGGTGTCTGTGCGCAAATCATTCCGTGGAACTATCCGTTGATGATGGCAGCTTGGAAAGTCGCACCAGCAATTGCGGTCGGTTGTTCGGTCGTCGTCAAACCAGCGACATTGACACCGTTGACAGCCATCATTCTCGGTGAGATTTGTCTAGAGGCTGGTGTACCAGCAGGTGTCGTCAACGTCATCCCGGGATCTGGACGCGAGATCGGCAACCATCTCGTCGAACATCCTCACGTCGATAAAGTCGCCTTCACGGGCTCGACTCCAGTCGGAAAAGACATCATGGGACGTGCGTCGGAGACGCTAAAACGAGTCACACTTGAACTCGGTGGAAAATCACCGAACATCGTTTTTGAAGATGCAGACGTAACGGCAGCCGTTGATGGTTCGTTGTTCGGGATCTTCTATAACAGCGGTCAATCGTGTGAAGCGCGCTCGCGCCTGTATGTCCACGAGGAGATCTACGAAGCATTCATGGAACAGTTCGTCGCGAAGACAAAACAACTCGTCCTCGGTAACCCATTCGATAAAGGAACACACGTTGGAGCGATCATTGACCAACAACAAGTCGATGTCATCGATGGATATGTCCAGTCGGCGAAAGCGGACGGGGCAACGATCGTCACAGGCGGTCACGCTTCAGCACCAGAAGGATACGAAAAAGGATTCTGGTACGCACCGACGATCATCACCAACGTCACGCACGAGATGAAAGCGGTCAATGAAGAAATCTTCGGACCGGTCGTCGTCGTCATGCCGTTCAAAGATGAAAAAGAAGCGATTCGTTTAGCAAACGATACGTCGTTCGGACTCGGCTCAGCCGTTTGGACGAAAGACGGCGCGAAAGCGACACGTGTCGCCAATCAAATCAAAGCCGGGATCGTCATGGTCAACTGTCCGTTCTCTGCTTTCCCGGGTACACCGTTTGGTGGCTATAAACAATCGGGCTTCGGTCGTGAACTCTGTATCGAAACACTTGATCTGTACACAGAAACGAAGAGTATCTTGTCGTATTACGGCAGTCGTCCACTCAATCCGTTCGGACTATAAGCAAGAGGGAAGGCTGGAGTTCCGTCGGGAAGTCCAGCCTTTTTTAACAGCACAGGGGATAAGGGGGAAATTAGATGGTAGAACAAATCGTCGTCGTCGGATCCGGCGTCATGGGACGTGGCATTGCGTATGTTGCCGCACACCGCGGATTTCAGGTGACACTCGTTGATATCAAAGAAGCGTATGTTGAAAGTGCGTATCAAGAACTCGAACGTATCGCAGAGAAAGGCATCACGCGAGGCAAGATGTCCGCGAACGAGGTCGAGGGACTATTCGATCGGCTGAGTCTGTCGACGGATTTGGCAACGGCAGCGAAACAAGCGGATCTCGTCATTGAAGCGGTACCGGAACAACTGAGCATCAAACAGCAAGTCTTTGAAACGTTAGAAGCACATGCACGACCGGACTGTTATTTTGCGACGAACACGTCAACGATGAGTCCGACGGAAATCGCGTCCTTTACGAACCGCGCGGACCGGGTCATGGCGATGCATTTCTTCAATCCGGTCCATCTGATGCCACTGATCGAGCTCGTTCGTGGTCTTGAAACGTCGGATGAGACGGTCGCAGCTCTTGAGCAGGTGGCGCGTCAGATGCAGAAGGAAACGGTCGTCATCCGTGAGTTTCCGGGGTTCGTGACTTCGCGGATCAGTGCGCTCGTCGGAAACGAAGCGTTCTACATGTTACAAGAAGGACTCGGAACACCAGAAGAGATCGATAAAGCAATCAAACTCGGCTTAAACTATCCGATGGGACCATTCGAACTCGGGGACTTGGTCGGACTCGATACTCGACTCCATAACTTAAAGTATCTGCATGAGAAGCTCGGCGAAAAATACCGTCCGGCACCACTACTCGAACAGTATGTCAAAGCGGGTCGACTCGGTCGTAAAACAGGTCGTGGCGTCTATGACTATACGAATCGTGAGGTGACATCATGAGACGTGTCGCTATCATCGATGCCGTTCGGACACCGATCGGTCGCTATAACGGCGCGTTGCGTCAGGTTCGTCCAGATGACTTAGGAGCACGTGTCATCGAAGCATTGCTTGAACGTAATCCACAAGTCGATCCGAAGACGATCGAGGAAGTCATTTTCGGCAATGCGAATCAGGCGGGAGAAGACAATCGTAACGTCGCCCGGATGTCTGGACTACTAGCTGGTCTACCGGTCGAAGTCGCCGGTACGACGATCAATCGCTTATGTGGATCAGGACTCGATGCTGTCATCGCGGCAGCGCGGGGAATTGCCTTAGGTGAAGGCGATATCTATATCGCTGGTGGAACGGAAAGCATGACGCGTGCACCGTTCGTTCTCGCGAAGCCGGATCAAGCCAACCCACGTGGCAATCAGACGATGTACGATACGACGATTGGCTGGCGGTTCGTCAATGATCGTTTAGCAGATCAATACGGAACGGATTCGATGCCGGAAACAGCTGAGAACGTCGCCCGTCAGTACGGGATCTCACGCGAAGCGCAGGACGACTTTGCGTTTGAGAGCCAGCAACGCGCAAAACAAGCGATCGAGGCAAATCGCTTTACTGAGGAACTAGTTGCGGTCACGCAGACGGACCGGAAAGGTAACGTCAGCGTCTTCGACCGCGATGAACATCCCCGTCCTGAGACGACACGTGAAAAACTGTCGACGCTTCGTCCGTTATTCCCGAACGGTACCGTGACAGCGGGAAATGCATCTGGCGTCAACGACGGTGCGTCGGCGCTGTTATTGATGAGTGAAGAAAAAGCGAAGGCACTCGGTTTGACACCTCTCGGGTATTACCGAGCGAGTGCGACAGCAGGGGTCGAACCGGCCATCATGGGCATTGGACCGATCGACGCGACAAAAAAAGTCCTCCGGCGGGCAGGGTTGACGGTCGAACAGCTCGATCAGATCGAGTTAAACGAAGCCTTTGCGGCTCAAAGTCTTGCTTGTATCGAAGTACTTGGTCTACCGACAGAAAAAGTCAACGTCAATGGCGGAGCGATCGCTTTCGGTCATCCACTGGGTGCGAGTGGTGCTCGGATTTTGACGACATTATTGCATGAGATGCGCCGGACGAACCGGACGTATGGTCTTGCGACGATGTGTGTCGGAGTCGGACAAGGGATTGCCCTCGTCGTCGATCGGGAGGGACTCATATGATTCACTTAGAACGAGAAGGCTATATCGCGATCGTCCGGATTGATCGCCCGGAACGCTTAAACTGTCTCGATTACCCGACGCTTGTCGCCTTGCAGGAACAAGTCGATGCGTTGTCGGTCGACTCGGAAGCGCGGGTCGTCCTGTTCACCGGAACCGGTAAAGCTTTCAGTGCCGGCGCCGATTTAAAAGAACGCGTGCAGTTGAATGAAGAAGAAGTCCGACGTAATGTCCTTGCGATTCGCAACGTCTTCACGTCGATCGCACAATTACCCCAACCGACAATCGCTGCCGTCAATGGGCACGCGCTCGGTGGTGGCTTTGAATGGATCCTTGCCTGTGATTTCCGCTTTCTCGTCGAGGATGCCCTCGTCGGGTTGACGGAGACTAGCTTCGGAATCATTCCTGGGGCTGGCGGAACACAACGCTTGCCGCGACTGATTGGGGAGACACGGGCGAAGGAATTGATCTTCACAGCGAAAAAAATCGATGCGATGACGGCAGAACGTTACGGACTCGCGACCGCTGTCGTCGCCCGGGAAGCGTTGATGACAACCTGTCTTGAGTTTGCTAATCAAATGTTACAAAACGGTCCCATCGCCTTGCGTCAAGCGAAGCGAGCGATTGATCAAGGGCGGGATGTCTCGCTCGAACGAGGACTACAGCTCGAAACGGAAGCCTATGAAGTCGTCATCCCGACCGCAGATCGTCAGGAAGCGCTACAAGCCTTCGCTGAAAAACGGGCACCACGCTTTGAAGGAAGATGAGGATGGTCGACGTTTGAAATAACCCGTATACTAACGATACACACTATGAACGACTGAAGAGAGAGTGAATACCATGAGTGCGAACACCCAATCAATGATTTTTACGATTTACGGCGATTATATCCGGCATTACGGCAATCACATCTGGGTCGGGAGTTTAATTCGACTCGTCAAAGAGTTCGGACATAACGAACAAGCCGTTCGGGTCGCGGTATCCCGAATGGTTAAACAAGGCTGGCTCGTCTCTGAGAAGCAAGGAAGTAAAAGTTTCTATTCGTTGACGCCACGTGGAGTGGAGCGGATGGAGGAAGCCGCGCGCCGGATCTATAAATCAACACCGCACGACTGGGACGGGAAGTGGCGGACGCTGATGTACACGATTCCCGAGGATAAGCGACAAATTCGCGACGAGCTTCGTAAAGAACTGACGTGGAGTGGGTTTGGCAACTTATCGAACGGGGTCTGGATTTCACCGAACCCGCTTGAAAAAGAGGCGGAACGATTGATTGAAGCATACGAAATCGAAGAGTATGTCGATTTCTTTGTCGGTGAATACCATGGTCCAAAACAGGACCAATCCCTCGTCGAGCGTGCGTTTCCGCTAGAGGAATTGCAGGAACGTTACGAGACGTTCATCACGGATTACAGTCGACAATACATCGTCCATCAGAGTCAGCTCCAACTCGGAGAAATGACGGATGAACAGTGTTTCGTCGAACGGACGATGCTCGTGCATGAGTACCGGAAGTTCCTTTTCACGGATCCGGGATTACCGCAGGAACTGTTACCAGATGCTTGGAGCGGACACCATGCGGCGCTCTTGTTCGAACAGTATTACCGATTGCTCGCACAGCCAGCAAGTCGGTTCTTCGAATCAATCTTTGAAGAGACGCACGATGTGTCACAACGCAGTGCTTCGTACGACGCAGCGGAACACCCGCTGTTTGCGGAGCGATAAGAACAATACATGAAAGAGCGGGACGGATCAGTTGATCCGCCCCGCATTCGTGTCATTCAGATGTATTCTGTTCAGCTGATTCTGCGAGGATGTTTCGGAAGGCATATCCTTTATCGACGTAAGAATCAATCGACTCCTGAATCATCGCGAGATCTGCTTCTGTTAGTTCACGCACGACTTTACCGGGTGAGCCGATGATCAGCGAACGGGGTGGGAAAACTTTTCCCGACGGAATTAATGTATTCGCCCCGATGATGCATTCTTCACCGATGTCTGCGTGATCAAGAACGGTTGCACCCATTCCGACGATCGAACGACGTCCGATTTTGCAACCGTGTAAAATCGCGTTATGTCCGACCGTCACTTCATCTTCAATGACGACGGGTGCCCCTTCATATAGATGAATCGTCGCGTTGTCCTGGATACTGCATCGTTTCCCAATCGTAATCGGTCCTTCGTCACCGCGTAAGACAGCGTTGAACCAGACGGTAGACTCGGAACCGATCGTCACGTCTCCGATCAGATAAGCACCAGGAGCGATGAATACATCGGAGGCGACGTTCGGATGAATCGATTGATACGGAATTTTCATAACAGAATGACCTCGTTTCTATAATAAGATGAATTACTATTCATTCCATGTAAGTATAGCATGTGAGTGAAGGCGAGAACGGAGGGAAGACATGTTTCCGATTTGTGAGATCTTTAAAATTCGGTATCCTTTGATCCAAGGAGGAATGGGTAACATTAGTCATGCGGCACTCACGGCAGCGGTGTCGAATGCCGGAGGACTCGGAACGCTCGGGTGCGGGACATTGTCGGTCGATGAAGTGGCGTCGCGGATCCACGAGACACGAATGCTGACGGATCAACCATTTGCCTTGAATATCGCGATTCGGGTGTCTCCCTATACGGAAGCACTGATTGATCTCGCGATTTCAGAAAAGGTCTCGGTCGTCTCCTTGTCGGCAGGAAACCCGGCTCCGTACATAGAGCGACTTCAAGCTGCTGGCATCAAAACGATCGCCGTTGTCGCCTCGGTCAAACAGGCGTTAAAGGCAGAACAGGCAGGTGCTGATGTACTCGTAGCGGAGGGAGTTGAAGCGGCAGGTATCAATTCGCCGCTCGAGTTAACGACGCTGACCTTGATTCCGCAGCTCGTCGACCGGGTCAACATTCCCGTCCTTGCAGCGGGTGGAATCGGTGACGGTCGTGGACTGGCAGCTGTTCTGTTACTTGGTGCGGCTGGCGCCCAACTCGGAACACGGTTGATCGCGACGGAAGAGGCGAAGGTTCATTCGGCATACAAGGCGCACTTAATGGAGGCAACCGATACCGATACACGCATCATCGGACGTTCCGTCGGATTCGTCCGACGTGTCCTTGATGGTCCTTACGTCGAACGACTCACAGCAGAGACACCTGCTGCTTTTCTCGATCAGACGAATGAGTCGTATCATATCAGAGGTGCTCTTGAGGGCGATGAGGAGAAAGGGTATGTCAACGCTGGACTGGTTGCGGGATTGATTCATGACGTGCCGACTGTTGCAGAGTTGTTTACGCGCATGATGACGGAAGCAGAGGAACAGCTGAAACAAACGACGACTCGTTTTACGACATGAGCATATAGTGAGGGACCCGTGATTCCACTTGTGGACAGCGGGTTTTTTCATGTTTTTTTGAAAATGGGACATTTGTCCTTTTCAAGTAGGGCACGAGTAAGGTCTACTCTAGTGTAGAGATTAAAGGAGGAGATGACGTGCAAGGAGTCGTGTTTGCTTTGATGAGCGGTCTGTTCATCGCCCTGCAAGGCATATTCAATGCGCGCCTTGCGACAGGCGTCGGACCGTGGTTGTCTGTATTGATTGTCCACTTTGTTGGTCTGATGGGTTGTTTAGCCATTTACAGTTTCGTACGAGACCGGAAAATCGGCGGCTTCCGCCAGTTATCGTGGATTTATGCGAGCGGTGGTTTGATTGGCGTGCTAGTCGTCGTAACGGAACTGACAGCAATCCAAAAACTCGGGATGACATGGGCGATGTGTCTATTACTCGTCGCACAGATTCTATGTGCCTTTCTGATTGATTTAAAAGGATGGTTCGGTGTCTTAAAAAAACAAGGAAATCGTGGTCAGTGGGTTGGTGTGGGTCTCATGCTTGCGGGAGTTGCGATTTTCTCACTTGTCTAAAGGGGGGAATGAACATGGAAACCGTCATTCAACAGTATGGACTCGATGCGATTTTGACGGAAGAGACGCGCGCTTGGTTGCGTCAAGAAACCTTCCAAAAAGGAGAACTCCTCTGTACGACAGGGGCATCGATTGACCGGATGTACTTCATCGTCGCAGGCAAGGTCAAGATTTCTGCTGCCTCGTCAGAAGGGAAACAACGGATTCTGCGATTCAAGACACCTCTGACGGTGATTGGTGACGCCGAATTCATCAATGAACGGGAAGTATTGAATACGGTCGAAGCGGTGACCGACGTCGAGGTGTTGAGCGTGCCATATGCGATTTTACGCGAGCACAATACGACGAACGTCTTTCTGCAATTCCTATTACGGACGATCACAGCAAAATGGTATGCCGACTCGAAATCAGCGTCGCACCATGTGTTGTATACCGTCGAGGAGCGATTTGCGGGATATTTGTTGTCGATTGCTTCTGAAGCCAGTGACAGTTTATTTTATCAGGAGATGCGGACGTCGAACTTACATGACGTCGCTGACTGGCTTGGAACGAGTTATCGTCATCTCAACCGTATCATCACGAAATTATGTGAAGAAGAGATTCTCGTTCGACGACGCGGGAAAATCATCATCGTCGATCTGGAGCGGATTCGCGAGAAGGCGAACGGTAACAGCTATGAGTAAGGAGGAACGAACATGGTAATGGGCATCGTGTGTGCCGTGTTGGCAGGGATGTTGATCAGTTTACAGACGGTACTGAATGCTCGGATGAGTGACGCGTTCGGTGCATGGGCGACAACGACGCTGGTCTTCTTCGTCGGTTTCGTCGGAGCAAGTGTCACCTATGTCCTGTTTCGTGGTGGAACGATTGGGCAAATCCAAAACGTATCGCCGCTCTATTGGTTCGGCGGACTCGTCGGTGTTGGTGTCGTCTTTTGTGTCATGCGTGGAATTCAGTTGCTTGGTCCATCCGTCGCGATTTCTGTCGTTCTGATTTCGCAGTTAAGCTTTGCTCTCGCTGTCGATACGTTCGGTTGGTTCGGTTTACCACAAATTGATTTATCGTTCGGTCAGCTCATCGGTCTCGCCGTCATGGTATGCGGGATCTTTGTCTTGAAGCGGTATCAAGTCGTAGCACCAGAAGAGAAGGCGAAGGATCAGGTAGAACGTGTTTCATAATAATCGAATGCAGAATGAGGACAGTGGAATTTCAATCCACTGTCTTTTTTGACTAGTCTTCTACTTGAATAATACGTTTTCTGAAATAGAGTGAGAAAACAAGGATAAGAAGACCACTGTACAACATGATCGTCGTGATCGAAACGTGAAACGACAGTAAAAACGAGAGGAGCGCGTAAGATAATGGAACGAGACCGTTTGACGCTGCGTTGACGACACTCATGACACGTCCCATCGTCTGTTCCGCACACTGAGACTGGATGAACGTAATGAAGCGAATATTGATGATCGAAGAAAGGACACCAAGTGATAAAAGGATGATCAGGTACAACAACATCTGCTGGGCTTGGCTAAGCAGGAAGAGAAGCAGACCTAAGGCACCAATCAATCGGACCGATGAGGTAAGCTTAATTTCTTTCATCTGCGCAAAACCACTCCAGAGCGCCCCTCCGAGCATTCCCATTTGATAAGCCCCTTGCATATAACTTAAATCCATCGCACTTCCCTGAAGCACATCATGAACGAGTAGTGGAATTCCGAGTAAGAGTGGTCCAAAGAAAAAGAAATTGACACAGATGATAAGAAAAAGTGTCTGCTTGAGTTGCTGAAAGTGAAAGACGTAATGCAGCCCTTCTTTTAGTTCGAAGAGCGCTGAATGCTGAAGCGATCGCTTGATCTTAGATTCACGAATACCATACGTGAAAAGAAGTGTCAGACAGAGTGTCCCGAAAATCACAAGAAAGACGTACGAGTAAGAGGAATAGCTGAGGATGACTCCACCAAGAATCGGACCTGAAAAAAGGGCGATTTGATTAGATGTCTGAATCAGTGAATTGGCTTTAGTGAGCTGTTCTTTCGGAACGAGTGTAGGCAGTAAGGAAGCATTCGCCGGCGAAAAAAATGCATCCACACTACCAAACAGCAAGGCGAATCCTAAAATCGTCAGCAACGTAAGCTGATCGGCATGAAGTAAAACGAGAAGACAAAGAATGAAACTGATCCGTAGACCGCTCGAGATACGCATGATCGTTGAACGTTTATAGCGATCGGATAAGACGCCACCGAATAACATGAGAAAAATACGGGGTAACAAGGTAGCCATGAGGACGAATCCAAGATAGGATGCTTGGTTTAACGTATGGATGACATACCATTGTTCAACAAACAGATACATCGATAACGAAAGGGCAGAGCACATACCGGACCCCCATAAAAATAAAAAGGATCGATTTTTAAACAGCGAGTGTTGCATATCCATTTCAACAGGTAGCATGGGGCACCTCCGATTTAAACCTCGTCATTCTCAAACAGTGGTTCATCAATTGCTAAAGCAGTCGTCATGATGTAAAAGTGCTTTTGATCTTTTTCGTCAGGTGGAGACTGTGTGAACTCGTCTAATAAAGCACGATATTTTGTAGCAAACCGTTGAAAGTCGGCTTCAGACATCGTTAGTTCCTTTTGAAGCGATAAGCTCATCCAGTCCTCGACGTTCGAAGATACGGGAGCAAAAGCAGCTGTCGGAGCCGTAAGGACGCGTGTCTTTGCCCGGTCGAGTACCTCAAGATACGACTGCCGAGTCGCCTCTTTTGTCTCGACGAAGTTCAGAAGGTGATCAGCAGGAATGTATCCTCGGGCAATCGCTTGGTAATATTTCAACAAGTTGCCGCCCTGTTCTTCTGTCCGGACGAGGCGAATTAAGTCATGCTTTTCAAGTTCCCGTACATGATAAAGGACCTTCGCGCGGGATAACGTCAGCAAGTGGGCTAACTGATGCACCGTATGCGGTTTTTCGACGAGAAACATAAGAATTTTTGTTCGTAATGGATCACTGATCACCTTCAATTGTTCATAGCTGTTCAGTATATGAATCGCTTTTTGTTCCATCCAATCATCTCCTTTTTAACCGGTTAATTTTTATTAACCGTAAAACAAAAAACTTCATTTGTAAACGATTACAAATTTATGCAAGGGTGACGCAAAGGACAAAGCAGTTGGTTTACATACAAAAAATTGACTCCAATGACATCTCGGTCATCCTCCACTTTCTACTGGAAAGTAGGGGAAGAACGAGATGCTTGAAATCAGTCTCAGCTACTGTATATGGTTCGAGGTGATTAGACCGTCGTCGTATCTTTCCATTCTTGCTCGATGAAAGCATCGCGACCAGAAGCAGCACGATCTTTTTTATAATGTTCTGGATTTTTCTTATGGAAGTCTTGATGGTACTCTTCCGCTGGATAAAATTCAGAAGCGGCATCGATCCGCGTCACGATCGGTTGTTTGAAACGATTGCTTGCAGCAAGAGTGTCACGAGAAGCGATCGCTGCTTCATGCTGAGCATCCGTATGATAGAAGATTGCTGGTGCGTACTGCGTGCCGCGATCTTGGAACTGACCGTCTGCATCCGTCGGATCCGTTTGTGGCCAGTAGAGTTCGAGCAGACGCTCGTACGGGAACAGACTCGGATCAAACGTGATTTGAACGACTTCGAGATGTCCTGTCGTTCCTGTTTTAACTTGCTCGTATGTCGGGTGATCGACGTGTCCACCCATGTAACCTGATACGATTCCCTCGATTCCTGGTAATTCTTCAAACGGTGTCACCATACACCAAAAACATCCACCTGCAAATGTTGCTTTTTCCATCCGTATCTTCCTCTCCGTGGGAAATTCCCATTGTATGTCTGACAGCGAGAAAAACGAAAACGACTCCTTCGCTTGGTTGCAAAAGGAGTCGCCGCTTTTTATCAACCAAAGCTTTCGCTTTGCTGGTCGTAGCACCTTGCTATGCGCAGGTTGCTGGGACGTCATCGATCCAGATCTCTCGGTCCACTCTTGATAAGGGTATATGAAGTTGATGTCATTCGTTATCATTGTTGTGATGATACCATTCACAAAGAAAAAAAGTCAATCCTTAGGTTTCAAGGCACGTAAAACGGTCGCTCCGAGTGTTTTCGCACCAACCAACAACGCCTGTTCGTTGATCTCGTACTGCGGATGATGTTGTGGATGATTGACGCGACCGTCCGTATATCCGGAGCCGGTGAAGAAATAACTACCCGGTACGTGCGTTAAGTAATGTGCGAAGTCATCCGCCGCCATCATCGGTGTGAGTGACCGGACAGATGCTTCCGGTAAGAAAGAAGCGGCTTCCTGAACGAGTTTTGTCTCGTCCGGATGATTCCAAAGCGCCGGGTAACCCGTCGTGAAGTCAATCGAATAGGTGGCACCGATGCCGGCACACGTTGTTTTGGCGATAAGGTCGACTTCTTGTCGGAGCTGATGTCGTAGTGTCTCGTTGAACGTCCGAATCTCCCCGACGATGCGTGCTTCACCTGTGACGATGTTCGGAGCCGTTCCCGCATGGAAGGACCCGATCGCAAGGACAGCGGGTTCGAACGGATCGACCCGTCGACTGACAAGGTGTTGGAGGTTACAGACCAGTTGTGCACCGGCGACAAGCGCATCTTTTGTTTTGTGCGGTGCCTGGGCATGCCCGCCTTGACCGTGAACGATGATTTCGAATTCATCGATCGCGCATAATGTATGTCCTTCTCGAAAACCGATCGTACCGACCGGTAAATCATTTTCGAGATGTGTCGCGAAGATCGCATCGACGCCTTCGAGGACCCCGGCTTCAATCATTTGGATCGCGCCACCGGGAAAGACCTCTTCACCATGCTGGTGGATGATTCGAATCGTTCCTTGCAATTGATCCCGTAATGGATAGAGTGTAGCAGCAAGGGCCATCACCATCGCCGTATGCCCATCGTGTCCACATGCATGCATGACACCAGGGTGAATCGACCGGAAAGCGAGTGTCGTCTCTTCTTGAAGCGGTAAGGCATCAAAATCTGCACGAACAGCAATCGTCGGACCAGGTTGTTTGCCTTCGATCGTCGCGACGACACCACGACCTCCGACGGCTGTTTCGTGAGGGATGCCCTGCTCCGCATAAAAGTTTGCAATTCGTTCTGGTGTGCGGACTTCCTGGAAAGAGAGTTCCGGATGTCGATGAAAATCACGACGTAACGCGATCATCGTGGGTTCGAATTGTTCAAGTGCTTCAAAAAGTTGAGTTTGCATCTTCAGGCTCCTTTGACGTGTGTCTTTTCGTGAAAATGGGTACAGATACAGGTAATCACGAAAGGGGATAATGAAACATGGGAGAAATCGTCGTCAACGCTGTACTTACAATCAAAGCAGGACTTGCGGATCAAGTCTTCCCGATTCTACAAACGGTCTATCATGCCTCACAAAAAGAAGAAGGGTGCTTACGTTATTCCTTACATCAATCGATCGAGGATGAGCATCAATTCATGCTGTATGAAGTGTATCGTGATGAAGAGGCACTTGAAGCGCATATCGCATCCGATCACTATAAAGCCTACCGTGAACAGATCGAGTTATACTTGATGGATCGACAAGTAACGAAATACGTCGAGATGACATTTTAACGTATTGCGATAAGAAGAGACGAACCCGTCGATTTCGACGGATTCGTCTTTTTTGTCTTACATCGATTTAAATCCGAGGAAATGCTCTTGCCAACGCGGTTCGTAAATCGAGTTGATTTGAAGTTGTGAACCGCCTGCATGGATGAAGTGTTCGCTATCGAGCATGATTCCGATATGCGATGGACCATCTGTATAAGTGTTCTGGAAGAAGACGATATCCGAGCGTTTACCGCTTGCAATACTCGTCCGGCGATTCGTAAAGAAAGCACCGTACCAGTAGCCACGAACGTTCGTCCGACCACCGTATTTTCCAGCCTTGTTCGTCGCGTAGTGAATCAAACCGGAACAGTCAAAACCACCGTTCACGGCATCTTGCGAACCCCATGTGTATGGTGTGCCGATATGTTGGACTGCTGCTTGGATCAGCTTTTCACCACGCGTATTATTCTTTTTAACGACCCGTTTATCGGACGTGATCGTCACAGCGGATACAGGAAGATAAACAGGTGTCCAGCCTGACTGGATGACATAGAAGTTTCCGACTCGATGACGCGGATAAACCCGTTTGCCTTGTTCAACGAGTCCGCTGCCTTTTGGACTTGTCGGACTCGCAAAGAACGACGTCGTCTGTTTGACCGTATAGATTTTCGCCCGGTCGATCGCTTTTTGTGTCAGTCCCATATCGGGTTTGCTCGTGCTGATATAAGGGTTGAGGACGTAACCGGTTTGACCATTTGCCAGGCGAACTTGCCAAAAGTCATCATCAATTGATTTTAGACCAATTAATTTCGTCCCTTTCTTCAAATAGGCAGCTGGGCGACTGTAAGCAACGTCGGCAGAGAAGAGTGGCGTCTGGTCCAGATGGACATAAAATGTCGTGCCTTTTTTTGCTTTTGCCGTCGGCTTGTTCAGTCCGATACGACTCGAATCGACGAAACCAAAGGTGTTTTTATATTTGACGCGTGTATAATAACCGCTTTTTCCGTAAATCGAAATCGAGGTCCCTTTTTTTAATGTACCGATTTTTTTACCCGATAGTTTTGCCTGCGAACGAATGACGACATCGTCTTCCGTCACGTAGCGTTGACCAGTGACGTCATACAGATCCGGCTTTTTCGTGACGAGATCCGTCGTCTTGACGTAACCGTAGACCGATCCTTTTTTCAAGCGTGTGTAACTGCCTCTTGTTCCGTAAATCGTTAGCTTATCAGCTCGTTTGACGGAATACATGATTTTGCTCTTCGTCGACGCAGATGTGTAGACGGACAAGTTGCGTTTCGCGTATCGTGTCCCGGTTGATGCATAGACTTTTCCAGTACCGAGATCAGCTGTCTTGACGTAAGCATGAACTCCACGGAAGATGATCCGGCTATAGGCACCGCTTGTGCCATACACCGTCAGCAGCGTATTCGTTTGATGTTGCTTTAAGACAGGACTTGAAGATTTGGCATCCGAATAGATCGGTGTAGCACGCTGAACATAGAGGCGTGCAGTCTTCGGATAGTATTTCAATGTACCAAGATGTGCCGTCAGCACATAGGCATACTCGTCGTTTCGTTTGATTCGTGTAAATGAACCCTCGATGCCGTACGTTTGAAGCGAAGTATTCACAGGAAGCGATTGTACGACTTTTCCTTTCGTAGTCGCAGTAGCATAGACCGTCGTCTGCTGTTGGACGTAACGTAGCCCTGTTTCCGGATGGTTCACGATCTGCGCATCTGCTAAATCAGCCGTCAATATGAAGGCATAACCCGTTTTAGTCGCCACGCGTGTAAAAGTACCCGTCGTACCGAACGTTTCAAACGCTTGATTTTGAACGACGACTGTCTTCGTGCTTGTCGTCTTCGGTTCAACGAAAAGGGAAGTCGCTCGTTTGGCATAACGCAGACCCGTTTCCGGGTAATTTTCGACCTGCGCATCAGCTAAATCAGTTGTCAATACGAAGGCGTAACCCGTTTTAGTGGCCACGCGTGTGAAAGTCCCCGTCGTACCGAACGTTTCGAATGCTTGATTTTGAGTGACAGCTGACTTCGCGCTCGTCGTCTTCGGTTCAACGAAAAGAGAAGTCGTTCGTTTGGCATAACGCTTTCCAACTAATTTCGGAAGTTGCTCGAGTTGTGCCGTCGGTACGTAGACGTATTGTTCGTTCCATTTCAGACGCGTGAACGTGTCGAAAGTGCCGTATGTATCGATTCGCTGATAGGCAGGAAGTGGCGTCACGACGGTGGGATCAAATGGTGAAGCAACTAATGAGAGTGGACTTTTCGACATCAGCGTAGCTTGTTTTTGAAAGACAGGTGCTGTTTGCGTTAACGCGTTTGTTGCGACATACGCAGTACCTTCTTGCCAACTGACACGAGTGAAGTCACCGTCCGTGCCGAGTGTCTTCAATGTCGTTCCTGCTGGTAGTTGTTGAATGATCGTTGTGGAATCAGCCGTTTGTAGCAACGCAGCATCCTCGTTCAAATAAGCTATCCCGGTCGTCTCGGTGACTGTTTGTGTTTCTACCGTCGGTTGAGCAGGTGGCGATTCAGCGAAAGCGGGTGCGGGTAAAACCGAGCTCAACATCAACGTTGCGGCAAGTCCAGCAACATGAGCAGTCCATTTTTTCATCAAGAGGTTCACTCCAATTCTTAAAATTTGTCATTATGGATAGTGTAGCATGCGCTTGTTTAAAAATTGATAAAAATCAAAAAAATAGGAGATTGCCCATAAAAAAACGGTATGCCTCAGCACACCGTTTGAAGTCATATGTTAGTTATCTTCTTCGTGATCCACTTGCCATTCCCAGTCAAGCATGCCGTAAATCAAGGAATCGCGCCAGTGGTCTTCGAGATAGACCGTCTCGCGAAGCTGTCCTTCCTTCGTCATGCCGACTTTTTGGAGGACTCGCTCAGAAGCGACGTTCCGCGGATCACACGTCGCTGTGATTCGGTGCAATTCTAGTTTTTCGAAACCGAATTGGAGAAGGAAAGAGGCAATCGACGTCGCATATCCATTCCCCCATTCATCGGGTGAGAGGACGTATCCGATTTCGGCGATTTTATTTTCAACGTCTGTGATGACGAGTTCACCGGCACCGATGACGACGTCGCTTGGAAACGTCACAGCAAAAACATACCGACGTCTTGGTGTCTCGAGTTCACTTTCGAGTGCATCGTGCAGGAATTGTTTCGTATCCGTCTCGGAATTCGGACCCCATGACTGGAATTGACTGACGATGGGTTGTGATGCATAGGCGTGAACGGCTTCTACATCTTCTGGTGTAAAACGACGAATCCGAAGTTGATCATTGATTTTATAACGCATGCAGCATCCTCCTCTTTCAGATGAAGTCACTTTGATTCTATTTGACAGATGGGGAACGGATTCCTGTTTGACATAGGAAAAAGGGCGTGCTAGGGTGGTTGTATCGAATGGAATAGGGAGTATCCTCTAGGGTTCCGTACGGCTGGACCGAGGGAGGAACATGGACGTTTGTCCATGCAACGGAGGGATAAAAGCCCGGGAGTAAAGCGAATCGTCTCGCTTACTCCCGGGCTTTTTCATTTGAATTTACCTATCAGGAGGCAATTACTATGGCAAAGTATTGGATTGGCATCATCGTCGCAGCGTGTTTTGAAGTCGGCTGGGTCATTGGATTAAAACATGCGGCAACACCACTTGAGTGGGCTGCAACGATCGTCTGTATCATCGTTAGCTTTACCGTGCTAATTAAAGCGAGTAACCATTTACCAGTCGGAACGGTCTATGCTGTCTTCGTCGGTCTCGGAACAGCAGGAACGGTCGTGACGGATATCGTGTTATTCGATCAAGCCGCTTCCGTGATGAAATTAGCATTGATTGCTGTCTTACTCGTCGGCGTCATCGGTCTGAAGTTAGTCAGTGGAGAGGAGAAATCAGCATGAGTTGGATTTATTTAATCATTGCCGGAATCTTTGAGATGTTTGGTGTCGTCTTAATCAATACGTTCAATCAAAATAAGAATGCGAAGAATCTACTGTTGATGGGAACAGGATTCGGACTCAGTTTCCTATTCTTAACGCTTGCAATGAATGGTTTACCGATGGGAACGGCGTATGCGGTATGGACGGGAATCGGAGCAGCGGGCGGTGCGATTCTCAGCATGGTGCTTTATAACGAATCAAAAGACTGGAAACGTCTGGTCTGCATAGGACTCGTCTTAAGTGCGACAATCGGTTTGAAACTTGTCGGCGAATGATCGTTTCATGTCAAACAGATGACGTTTTAATAGAACGCATGTTTTTTGGCATATTTTAACGCAAAAGAGGAAATACTCCTTATAGAAGTCACGCATGACAAATCGTGTTAATAAGGGGAGAACATCCATGAAAACGAAACAATATATCGGAACGTTCTATTCAGAGGAAGAATTGATCTCAAAAATGGACGAATTACACATTCAAGGACATCGGGAGGAGGACTTTTACGTCATCGTCAAGGAAAAGTCGAACATCGCACTCGTCCGTAGTCAGATGGATGCAGAGATCGCGACGACGAAACCGTCTTGGATTGATCGGATTCGTGGGAACAAAGGTCGTGATCAAGAAGTCGATGATCTGTTCGGATCACTTGATCTATCAGATAATGAGATCGAACAACGAAAAACGGAAGTCGAAGGTGGGGGATTCGTTCTTCTGCTTGAAGTCCAAGATATTCAGTTCGATCCACATTTAAATACAGACAATACACATCCTGATGTAAAGGTCCGTTATGGTAGTGGCGAAGAGACGCATACGTCATCAGATGTGAATTCCAACGCACAGCTCGGCTCAGGTAATCCGCTTGATATTGATAAAGATTCGAAAGAAGAACATGCAGAGATTGATCTGCATCGTGCCGGTACCGATAAGATGCCACAAGATGAGCAGGCAATCGATCATTCGAAAAAGCTCGACGGGAACCGGGAACCGGATATCGCGATGCGTCGGGATGACGATTTCCGACGTCCGGAAACAGAACGCGAGGAAAAAGAACATGATGCAACGCAAGACGGTGAAGAACATCGTCAATCGAAACATCAATCAGATGACATCGCCAAGCAAGACCATGGAAATAATTTAGACCGCTAAAATAATAGACTGGAATCACGTTTTAGGGGCACCATCAAAGAAGGTACTTTTCGGATCAAATCCGAAAAGTACCTTCTTTTTGTATAGAGATTAAACGAGAATCGTCTCGTCTTATTTATGATCCGGATTTGATCCTGTACGCACGTTAGCGTTCAATTGATCAATCGCTTGCATATCAACATCTGACAGGCTGAAGTCGAAGACATCGAGATTTTCGCGAATGCGGCTTGGCGTAACGGATTTCGGAATCGCAACGATGTCGTGTTGCAGGTGCCAACGGAGAACGACTTGAGCTGGCGTTTTCTGATGACGATCGGCGATATCGACGATGACCGGATGCGTCAACGCGTCGCGTCCTTTCATCAACGGACTCCAGGCTTCGACGACGATACCGTGCTTACGGCAAAAATCTCGGATTGCTTCTTGGCTGAGGAACGGATGGAGTTCGATCTGATTGACAGCAGGAACAATCGATCCTTCGGCTAAAATCCGTTCCAAGTGAGGAATATGGAAGTTCGAGACACCGATGGCACGCGTCTTTCTTTCTGCGTAGAGATGTTCGAGCGCCCGCCATGTCTCGACATAACGATCTTCTTTTGGCATCGGCCAATGAATCAGATACAAATCGACGTAATCAACACCAAGCTTTTGTAGACTCGTCTCGAAAGCGGCAAGTGTTTCTTCGTAGCCGTGATCAGAATTCCAGACTTTCGTCGTCAGAAAGATCTCTTCCCGGGAGATGCCCGAGTCACGAAGGGCGCGACCGACGCCTTCTTCGTTCTCGTAAATCATCGCCGTATCGATTGAACGATACCCGGCGCGGAGTGCTTCGCTGACCGCTTCATATACTTCTTTTTCTGGTACTTTAAAGACACCATATCCGAGTTGGGGCATGCTGATGCCGTTATTTAACGTAATCTGTTGCATCGATTCATCGACTCCTTTGTAGTAAATTCTTCTCTTTTCTAGTGTACGCGCTCCTCTTGTAAAAATCGAATGATTGCCGAAGTGAGTTCTTTTGCGTATACTGAGCGATAACAAATATTAGGAGGCGATTCTATGATTCGACAAGCTGTTTTACAATACATACATGAGGAACACGCACTGGATCAACTCGAAGAAGTGATAGGCGATCGTTCAGCAGTCCTGATTCATGGACGTCAAGCCTATGAAGCAGCCGCTTTTGCTTTACCAGAATTACCACGTCTTTTATTTGAAGGACATTGTACAGATCAACAGGTGGAAGCTTTCAAACAAGCATGTGCTCCGTACGATGTGATTCTTGCACTCGGAGGCGGGAGTGTCATCGATACGGCAAAACAGGTCGCGTTTCAATTACAGCGACCGATTGTCGTCATTCCGACGATTGTCTCGAACTGTGCTCCGTGGACTCCGCTTAGTGTCATGTATAACGAAGAGGGACAGTACACCCGATTTGATACGTTCCCCGTCGTGATTGAAGCGCTTTTACTCGATCATCGGATCATCGCAGCAAGTCCGTATGACTATTTCGTCGCCGGACTCGTCGATACGCTAGCGAAGTGGTATGAAGCACGTGCCTTAAGCGGATCATCGGCTGAGGATCCCGTCATCGAGATGGCACTCCGGACAGCTGAGCGTTGTAAGGATCTTATCTTGTCGACGACTATAACGGAAACGCGTTTTCGTGAGTATCCTGTTGAAATCCAACATCTCGTCGAAACTGTCATTCCGTTAGCCGGGAGCATTGGCGGTTTTGGTGACGCGGCGACGCGTGGTGCAATCGGACACGCAGTGCATAACGCGTTGTCTCCTCATCCAGAAACGCATGCGTTTTTACATGGGAGTAAGGTCGGTTACGGACTACTTGTTCAGGAAAAGCTACTCGGACATGATGATGATTATGTAGAGTTGCGTGACTATCTTCTTGCACAAGAGCAGCCGACGGCACTCGCAGATTTCGAATTATCGCTCGATGTCGTCGAAACACTTGCTTTACGGACAGCGCAAGAGGAACTATGCCGTCTGTTGCGTCCGATCGTGTCAGCAGAACAACTAGTGGATGCTATCACACGTAACGAGACAGTTTCTGTTTCGACGACTTAACATAAAAATACGCACATGGACCGAATCATCAGACGGTCCATGTGCGTATTTTATTGTGCTTTTGCAAAGCGAGCATAAGGAGCAGGGCGACCGAGTAAGTATCCTTGACCAAGATCAAAGCCGAGTTCGCGGCAAAGATCGAGTTCTTCTTGCCGTTCGATGCCTTCCGCTAAGATTTGAATCCCCATTTCTCGTGTCAGATGACGGGCTTTTCGTAAAAAGGCTTCGTTTTCTGAGTTCGTATCGCAGTGATCGATGAAGGAACGATCGATTTTAATATAATCCGGTTGAAGCAAGGACAACATATCGAGTGTCGAGAAACCAGCGCCGACATCGTCCAGTGCCACTTGAATGCCTTGCTTTTTATACTGTTCGAAGACGTGTTTCAAATGATTGACGTCTTCAATTTTTTCCGTTTCGACGACTTCGAAGACGAGTCGACTTGGATCGACTTGATAACGCTCAACGATCTCAAACGTATGGCGCAGACAATACTCCGGATTATAGATCGTCGAAGGAAGGAAGTTGATGAACGTTTTTGTTGTGCCGCCGATATGATGTGTCGCACGGATAGCTTCTTCACGCGCTCGTTGATCAAGACGGGAATGAAGTCCCATCTTCGAGGCTGTCGAAAACAGGACACCAGGTGAGATCGGGGTATTGTCATCTGCTGCGCGTAATAGCGCTTCGTTCGCGACGAGCACGTTGCGCTGGATATCATAAATCGGTTGTAGATGGCTCGTCATGACCCCATGCTGGATGAAATCGATCGCTGACCGATGCTTCAGTTGTTCTAGAAGTTCTGAAGCTAGGATGGGTGCTGTCACGTAACGTGATTGTGTGGCGCGACACGAGACCGGATAATCCGCTACACGTAAGAGTGATGTCAATAACTGTTCGAGCTGTTCGAACGATTGATAGGAATAGATTTCTGGCGTTGGTGATTGAATATGGAGTGCTCCCGCTTCAACAAAACGGATTGATGCCGTACATTCGGCGCAAGGATGCCACATAAAGGGATGTCCACCTCTCAATACATCGAAAAAAGATGTATTTATTAAATTGGTTAAATTCTTTACCCTAAGAGAAAAAGAAATTAAACCTGTTCTTCATAATCATTGACCTCATACAAAAAAGAGAAGGGACGACGGACACATTTCCGTACGTTCTCTTCTCTATCGGTTACATTCTTTTATTGTGAAGTGTAAACAAACCAGAAAGCGAGATGCAAGATAGCGGCTATTGGAACGAGCCATTGGAACTTCGCTTTCCGTGTCTTGTGCCGAACTGTGTACATACCAATCCAAGAACCGAGCGCACCACCGAGGAAAACAATCGTCAATAGTGTCGCTTCGGGTGTCCGGTAAGCATGTTGCCGCGCCCGACGTTTATCCTGCCACATCGAGACAAATCCGATGAGTGTCAGGAGGAGGTAATACCCTAAGATGATCCTCATGAAAAAACGACTCCTTTTCTACCGTTCGGCACCACCACCGCCGGAACTTCCGCCGCCACCGCGACTGCCACCATTTCCACCGCCACCACGCATGATCGCGGAGAAGATGTTCAAAATCGCAAAGAAGAACATACCACCGGTGAACTTCATATCGAGGAACAATAAGATCAGTAATCCAGCACCGATCAGAATCTTCGTCCAAAGTGGAAGTCCGTCGTCATTTTGTGTTTTCGGAGGATCCTGTGACTCAAGCGACTGGTCCTTTGAAATGACACTGACGACCGCTTTATATGTTTCGGATGCTGCTTTTCCATACTCACTGTTTTCCTTGTAAGGAACAGCATACTGATCGAGAATACGTCCGGCTGTGATGTCTGTCAAAATCCCTTCGAGTTTATAACCGACCTCGATCCGGAATTGGCGATCCTTTTCGTTCGGAGCGACGACGACAAGAACACCATTGTCTTTTCCTTCTTGACCGATGCCTTGGCGCCGGAACGTTTCATTGGCGTAAGAGCTTAAATCCTGTCCCTTTAAATCGGGAACCGTCTTGAGGACGACTTGTGCCGTCGTATATTGCTCGAGTTCCTGACCGAGTTGCGCGAGTTCGGCTTCTTCCGAAGGGGTGAGCAGCTGAGCATCATCCTGAATGAAGAACGCTGCTCCCGTTCGTTCTGAAACGGCACTAGCTGTCGGAACGAAGAGGAAGAAGACGAGGAACGCGCTCAATAGAAGTCGCGTCCACCGCCGAATCATTTCGAATCACTGTTAAAGTCGACAGTCGGATTTTCTCGGTCACTGTCTGAAATCTCGTAATATGGTTTTTTCTCGAATCCGAAGGCGGATGCGTAGAGTGCCGTTGGGAAGCTCCGACGTTTTTTGTTGTAGAGGGTTACAGCATCATTGTAATCCTTGCGAGCGATCCCAAGACGATTTTCTGTTCCTTCCAGCGTGTCCATCAAGGATTGGAACCGTTCGCTTGATTTTAGTTCTGGATAAGTCGTCTGCAAGGCAATCAATCCGCGAAGCGAAGACGTGACTTGTTGGTCGGCTTCGATCCGTTGCTCGGTTGACGCAGCACGCGCAAGACCAGCTTGGGCTTCTGCGACTTTACCGTAGACTTTTTCTTCTTGACCCGCGACACCTTTGACAGTTTCAACGAGGTTCGGAATCAAATCCGCACGACGCTTGATCTGGTTGTCGACTTGCGACCATTTATTCGATACATCTTCTTCTACATTGACGAGGCTATTGTATTGTCCGATTGCTAAAAAGGCAATCACGGCAACAATAACGACTCCGATGATTAATGGGAGTTTTGATCGACTCCGACTTCTGCGTGCCATATGGCATTCACTCCTTTAAGTATGTCTCATCCCTATATACCCTTAAACGAGTGAATTAGTTTCAAAAAAAATAAAAAACCGTCAGCTAAAATAGCTAACGGTTAGGACTTACATGTAGACGATGACAGCTAAGACAGCTGCCAAGACGAGACGATAGATCGCGAACGGAACGAGTTTGATCTTGTTGATCAGCTTCAGGAAGAAGCGAATCGATAAGAGGGCAAACACGAACGACGCAACGAAACCGACGGCATAGAAACCGAAGTCGCCTGGATTAATATTATCCCAGTTCTTAACGAGCGAGAGGAAACTAGCACCGAACATGATCGGTACAGCCATGATGAATGTAAAGTCAGCTGCCGTCCGGTGATTCATCCCGAGGAAGACCCCTCCGGAAATCGTTGAACCGGAGCGGGAGAAGCCAGGCCAAAGGGAAATACATTGGAACAGACCGACGAGTGCTGCTTGGCGATATGTAATCTGATCAAGCGATGTTGTTTTCGGTTCCTTTGGTCCGAGTTTATCGGCTGCGATCATTAAGAGGGCACCGACAGCAAGACCGATGATGACCGTTTCAATCGAGAAGAGGTTCTCATCGATGAAGTCTTCGAATAACAACCCGAGAACCGCAGCTGGTAGAAGACCGATCAAGACGTGACGTAGCTTTAACTTGTGTGTCCCTGATGCGTCGTGTTCTCCTTCGATTTTATATAAACCGATCAGGCTAAAGAGGCGTTTCCAAAAGACGACAATGACCGCAAGAATCGATCCGAGCTGGATGACGATCTTAAAGGTGTTTGCGGAATATTTACCGAGAAATTCCGTTGTTTGTAACCACATGTCATCAACGATGATCATATGACCTGTGGAAGAGACTGGTGCAAATTCCGTCATCCCTTCGACGAAACCGAGCAAGAGCGCTTTTAAAAGTTCAATGATTGTCATGGTAATCTCCTTCTATATGATGTGCTATGTAAAAACATATCATGTTTTATTCTTGTGAGATAGAACTAATTGGAATATCGGGCGCAGGTCTGAGAGACGATTGGATGTGTAAGATGCGTTGTACGATTTAAATTCGTTTGGATAAGATAATACATGGATTTAGATTTCATCGGATAGATCAGGAAATTCGATCATTTCCATTCATACTAAAACAGTATGAAAGAAAAGGAAATCTTTCTGTTAGGACACAAGGTCAGAAAAACTTCAAATCGATTGGTTTCACTGGAATATGCCTGGATCTACAAAAAGAAAAACGAGCAGGAGACGGTATCGTCCACTACTCGTTTTGCAACAAGCTCATCCTAAAGCGACGTCAAGAATCATCATGACAGTAAAACCGACCATCAGACCAAGTGTTGCTAAATCGGATCCGTTCTCTGCTTGTGATTCCGGAATCAATTCTTCGACGACGACGAAAATCATCGCACCAGCGGCGAACGATAACGCATACGGTAGAAGCGGTTGAACGAAGAAGACGGCAGCCGCTCCAACCATCGCGGCAATCGGTTCGACGATCGCTGACAATTGACCGTAATGAAAGGCGCGCCGGCGCGACATCCCTTCACCGCGTAATGGGATCGATAGGGCAGCTCCCTCCGGCATGTTCTGAATGCCAATACCGAGTGCGAGGGTCAAGGCACCGGCGACGGTCGCCCCGTCCATGTTCAAGGCGGCGGCACCGAAAGCGACACCAATCGCAAGACCTTCAGGAATGTTGTGCAACGTGATCGCAAGAAACAGCAACGTCGTTTTCTTGAGTCCTGTCGAAGGACCTTCCGCTGTCTCGAGTGGTGCGGATAAGTGCAAATGCGGCGTAACGAAGTCGAGGAGACGGACGAAAAATCCACCAGCGAGAAAACCGATGGCAGCAGGAATCCAGGCGATTCCTCCATCCTGCTCCGTGAACTCGATCGCAGGAGCAAGCAACGACCAAAACGACGCGGCAATCATGACGCCGGCAGCAAAACCGAGCATCATGTTCATGACGCGTTTTTCAATCGTCGTAAAGACGAAGACGAGTGCCGCACCAAGTGCGGTTAACCCCCACGTCATCATTCCGGCAAGCAATGCTTGCACGACGACGGGGAGGGAAGTAAACCAATCCAACATGACTATTCCTTCTTTCCGGGCACGATTTAAAGCATCCATCTGTATGAGAGCTTACCCGTTTTCGATCCGGACGATTCGTGTGAAGGGAATTTCAATGACTTCACGTCCGCGCAGAAAGAGAACGGAACGTTCGGGTGCTAGTCGTTCGACGAAACCGACGACCGTCACGTAGCTACTTTCCTTATAATACGTGATTTCAAGTTCGTTTCCTTCTATTAAAGCTTCTTGGAGCAGAAAGTGCCATGATTCTTGTAGCTGTTCATCAATTTCAGGCAAGTCGAGCTGATGCATCTGGACATAGTATTCCCGCAGCAATTGCAAATGTTCTGGCATGAGAAAAGGAATCCATTTTAAATTTCCCCGATCACGATACGCTGTCATGACGATCACCTCCCGGATGACCGCCGACAAAACGAAGGCGACGTTTGGCGACACTCGTATCAAGAAACGAGACAGCGAGGCGAATCGTTCCTTTTCCGTAGCGAAGGTTGACGACATCCATTGCTTTTAATAACCGTCGCCGTTTCCAGAGCCGCGCATTATCCTCGAACAAAGACAACTGTAAGGTGCCTTGATCGGCAGTCAAATGCCCCACTGCAACGGATAAAAAACGAACAGGTTCTCCGTCGAGCCAATTCGGTTCGAATAATTGTAAGACGTGACGCAAAATGATGCGTTCATCGGATGTCGGATAAGGCAACCGTACTTGACGGGAGAAACCACTTCGGACGACGTTTCGAGAATAACGGACACCGATGTGAACGGTCCAGCCGACTTGATTCGAAAAGCGACAACGTGCGGCAACATCCTGTACCAGTTCATTGAGCACATTCCGGATGCGTTCGAACTGATAATAGTCCTGCATTAAGGTCACACCGTGTCCGATCGTCCGTTGAGGGGCTTTCTCGAACAAATGGCGAGGGGCAAGGAGTGTCGGCGACGCGTCAAGACCCCAAGCGTGATGCCACAGTTCGGCACCGATGACACCGAAGCGTTCGTGTAACTCTTCGACGGGGCGCATGGCAAGATCACCGATTGTTTCAATCCCCATCATCTGCAGATGTTGTTCCATGCGGTGTCCGACCCCCCACATCTTCCGAATCGGAAAATCATGAAGACGTCGTGCGACATCAGCATATCCACATCGCGCGATGCCTTCTTTTTTCCCGATTAAATCAAGGGTCAGTTTCGCGATGACGTTATTTGGACCAATCCCGATGCGGACGTGGATGCCGGTCTGTTTCAGGATTGCTTCTTTAATTTTGAAGGCAGCTTGCAGGTCGGAACCAAATAGGCGATCGGTTCCGGTCATATCAATGAAGCTTTCGTCAATCGAATAGACGCGAATGGCTTCAGGTGGGGCGAATTGGTGCAGGACATCCAGGACACGGATTGACGTCTTCATATAAGCGAGCATACGTGGTTCGACAAGTTGAATCGTACGACGAACAGCGTATGGCAATTGCTCGATTTCATATAATCGACCGGCTGTCTTGATTCCTAGTGCTTTTAAGGCAGGGGTGGCAGCGAGAATGACGGACCCGCTTCGTTTTAAATCGGAGACGACCGCAAGGCGTGTCGTCAAGGGAGGGAGATTGCGATACTGGCATTCACAGCTGGCGTAGAAGGACACACTGTCGACGCAAAAAATACGTTTATCTTGTGGTAAAACGACGGAAGGAAACATCTGAATCACTCCTTTACATAAAAGAACGTATGTTCTTATTTTGGTTTCCTTGACTATAGCATGGTCTCAAAGTGTCTCAAAATAAAAACTGTTGGAAAAAGGGGAATTCGAACGATTTTCCCTCATATAAAAGAAGTTTGATACACTAAGGGTGAGAAAAAAGGGGGAACCTTCATTGAAAGAGACCAATATCCGTTTACCAGAATTACCGAAAACGCTTCAGCTAGAGACCTTCGATCAAGTCGAAATCGATGACCCGTATCTGAAAGGAGCGCGTTATGAGAAAGAGTCGATGCCGAGTGAACTGACAGAACGTATCGATGCCTATCAAGTGTGTTTTCAAAATGTCTCGTTCGCGAATCTCACCTTTGACCGTGGCTCGTTCGAAGATATCCATTTTGAGCAGTGTGACTTAACGGGATGTCACTTCCAAGAAACTCGTTTTCACCGTGTATCCTTCGTCGGATGCCGGATGACGGGTGTTCAGTTCGAAGATTGTACGCTGGACCATTTGACGATTCAGGAAGGACTTGCGGATTACGCACAGTTCATTCGCAGTACGGTCCGTCACCAACACTGGAGCGAAACGACGATGAAAGAAGCGCAGTTCTTCGAAGTGAAACCGACCCAGTGGAAACTCGAAGCGGTCCGGCTTACCGATAGCCAGTGGATTGAAACACCGTTAAAAGGTCTCGATCTCCGGCAGACGGAACTCTCTGGTATTACGATTGATCCGCGATTTTTACCGGGTGCTGTCATTACGGAAGAGCAAGCAGTCGCCTTTGCTCGCTTGTTAGGTCTTGTCATTCCATAACAAAAAGAAGTCCTGCTTTCGATTTTTACTCGAAAAGCAGGACTTTTTTTTAGTGAAGGTTACTGTTCTTAAAATGACATCGTTTCGCCATCCTCTGGAATCAGGAAATGGGCAGAAAGGTGGAAGGCGGCTAAAAAGTCAGCAATCATATCACGTCGCAAGAGACAGTGGTTGACGGACTCGAGGTGCGAGACGATGATCGTCGCTTCCGCCGCCGCTTCGTGTACGGCAAGGAGATCACGCTGTGACATCGTGATCGGCTCTCCGGTCAAGAACTGGGCGGCGCCACTGTTGACGACGATGATATCGGGTGTATGTTGTTCGATTGCATGCGCGACCTCGTCGCACCAGATCGTATCACCGGCGATATAAAGTGTTGGTTCGTCCGGATGGGTGAGGACGAGCCCAGACACACGTCCCATCCGTTCGCCGATTTCACCGACACCATGCTGTCCACCTGTTCGATGGACCTGGATATCACCGATCGTTACACCGGAATCGAAGGAAGAAACGTTCGTGAAGCCGGCTTCTCGAATGTGCTGCGCGTCTTCTTCTTGCTGCGCATAGAGTGGCAAATGCTTGGGTAGAAGTTGTTTTGCAGCATCATCGAAATGATCGGCATGCAGATGCGTGACGAAGACAGCGTCAGGATCGAGCAGTGTGTTGACATCGACCGGTAAGTCGACGAGTGGATTAGCGACGGCATTTGGTGTTTGACCGAAGGGAGGCAAGCTGCCTTTTTCGCCGAGGAACGGATCAATCAATAAGACTTGATTGGCATACGTGACAACGAGTGTCGCATTACGAATTTGTTGAATATCCATTAGGTTCATCCTCTCTCAATGACTCGGATTAACTATTCCCCGTCTGGCATTCAATGAATCCTATCGCAAGCGTTTCTCCATCGCCATGACGTCGACATATTCACCGTTCAACTGTCCTTGCTCCTTAAACGTTCCGACGATCCGGAACCCGGAGCGGATATAGAGTTTTTGTCCGATTTTATTGAATGGGAAGGTGAAGAGAATGAGTTTATGCATCTGATGATCACGGGCGTGTTGCTCAGCCGTTTCAAGCAAACGTGTGCCAATCCCTTGTCCACGATGAGTCCGGGTGATATAAACCGAAATCTCACCGACGGATGCGTAGACAGGACGCGGATTATACGGATCGAGGGAAATGAAGCCGAGGACACCTGTGTCATCTTCAGCGACATATCCGGCATATCGATCGGTGCGTTCCGCATACCATTGGGTCATGAAGGATAAGTCCTTTTGGTCGGTTTCAAGCGTTGCGATCCGATCTTCAATGCCTTCGTTATAGATGGCAAGAATCGCTGGTAAGTCGTGTTCCGTTACGGGACGAATATGCATGACGCTCACTTCCTCATCGCTTTTCCTTCATTATATCGGTTACGTATCAATGTAGTGATATGTTTGTGCGATAAGAAAAGCACTGATTCCCTTCATATGAAGGAAAACAGCGCTTTTATCGATCTTAAGAGACCGTTGACGTCTCATTCTCGTAAATCGGAACCCAGCCGTCTGTCGTGACGAAGATCCGAACAGCGACGACTTTACGATCGTCTTGAAGCGTAAAGTAGTGGCGTGTGTTAACAGGAACGGAGATTAAATCACCAGGATTGAGTTCGATGTTATAGTAGCCGACTTCTTCGTCTTTGATCGCGAAGACGCCATGACCGCTGACGATGAAACGAACTTCATCATCCGTGTGATGATGTTCTTTCTGGAAGTTGACGAGCAACTCATCAAGGTTCGGTGTCGTATCCGAAAGTGAGATGATATCAGCTGTCTGATACCCACGACGTTCTGATACGTCTTTGATTTCGGGAGCGAACGTATCGAGAATCGTTTGTTTGTCTGCATCCGTCAGTGTGAAGTTCTCAACGAGAGGCGCTGGAAGTTTCGAAACGTCCCACTGTTCGTAAAGAACGCCGCGTGACGCAAGGAAGTCAGCGACTTCCGTTTGATCCGTATACCGTGTGTTTGTTTCTTGGAATAAGACTGTTGCCATGAGATAATTCCTCCTTTTAATGAATGGATTGACGGCATGATTGCAACGTCAACGTGTAATTGAATAAAAACTCGAAGGCTTCGAGGTGTTTCTTTGCTTCAAAGGCGGTCGGTGCCCAGACTGTGATCCCGTGATTGCGGATCAGGACGGCACCACTGTCTGCTGTGACATGCGGTGCAAAAGCAGCGGCAAGTGTCGGGATGTCCGCATGATTTGGAATGATCGGCACCGTGACCGTTGCATCTTCTTCCCACTTACCGAGTGCCTTGATGATTTCCTGTCCGGAAAAGGTGATACTGCCTTGATCGCCATAGAGTTCCGAAATCACATTGTTCGCAATCGTATGGACATGCAGGGAACAACCAGCGTCCGTTCGATTGAACACCTCGACATGGAGCAATGTCTCAGCGGAAGGACGCCCGGATTGCTCACCGATTAATTGACCGGTCGCATCGACATGAACGAAGTCGTCAGGAGTCGTCTGCCGTTTATCTTTTCCGCTTGCCGTCACAAGGAATTCAACCGGAACACCGGACGTCCGAATGGCGAGATTGCCACTCGTACCAGGGAACCAATCGCGCGCCGCAAGCTCTTGTTTGATGGCGCGTAGCTCTTCATACCGTCGCATGAATGTCATGTTGTCACCTCCGTTCGTGTTAAATCATGAACGATATCGTGGAACGTCTCAAACGGTGTATAGGCGATATCGTTTTCTTCACACAACGTGATCAGATAATCACGGGCATAGACACGATCTGCTTGTTTCGCGAGTTCGAAGTCCGTCACCGAGTCGCCGATGACGATGATGATGTCACCGTCTTTACGCAATGTCCGGGCAACGGATGTTTTACAACAGCCGCACCCGTTCGTGCAATGGGCATCGCAGGCGTTTGGCCAATCGATATGGACGAATGGACCACTGAAATCGGCGACGTTACAGTAAATCTGTTCTTGTTCAAGGAATGGCGCTAAGATTGGTTCGACGAAAAAGTCCATTCCACCGCTGACGATCGAAAAATCGATTCCTTGACGACGACTGTACTGAAGTAACTCCGAAAATCCGTCGCGAATAACGGCGCGCTCCAATAAAAAGTCAAGATAAGACGTTTTCCCATCAGATGACAGAAGTGCGAACATTTGCCCGACGCCACTCTGAATCGATAGCGTCCGGTCGAGTACGCCGCGTTTCAACGGTTCGAAGTCACTCGCTGGCGCAAATGCCTGCATGAGTGCGATGATGTTATCCTGCGTCGTCACCGTACCGTCGAAGTCACAAAGAATCCGTACGGTCATGACTTGATCCCCCAAGCGTCGAGGGCGATCCGTAATTCTTCATGACGCGATGCTGCCGCCGATAGGGATTCATTTGCGAGTGCCGCATCGAGTGCCTGACGGAAAGCAATGACACCAGCCGCAGCACCTTGCGGATGACCATGTACGCCGCCGCCGGCGTTGATGACGGAATCGATACCGAAGTCCCGTACGAGTTGAGCGACGAGTCCAGGATGAATACCAGCTGAAGGAACCGGGAAGATCGATTTCGTCTGACCGAGACGGGTCGCTTCGACCGCGATGCCACGAGCGACATCCTTTGGCAAAGCGACATTGCCGTAAGGAGACGGGAATAGCGTCAAGTCTGCTCCAGCAGCACGCGGTAATGTGCCGAGTAAGACAGGAGCTGCGACTCCGTGATTCGGGCTAGCGATCAACGCACCGCTATATGCTGGATGATTGAAGATCGGAACGTTGATTTCCGGATCACTCGCCAGTTCGCGTAAGACGTCGAGTCCGTATGTGAAGGTATTCAGCAAGAATGCGGTCGCTCCAGCATCAATCAATCGCTTGGCTTGATCCTTGAGCGTAAAGACGGGACCACTGAGTGTGATCGCATATAACGCACGTTTACCGGTCCGGTGGAAGTGAGCATCGATGACCTCACGTCCGATTCGTGCCCGGTCAATCGTCGGTGTCAACGGATTGTCGTATAGGATCTCATCGTCTTTGACGAGGTCAATCCCACCAGCGAGTTGTCCTTCGAGTTGATCACGAAGGAACGATAAATCCCGTCCGATGACTCCTTTGAAGATGCTCATTAATAATGGGCGATCTTCGACACCGATCAAGGAGCGGACCCCTTCGATCCCGAATTTCGCACCTGGAAAGTCCGACGTAAATGTATCGGGTAATAGCAATTCCGTTAGTTTGATTTCACCGTCGAGTGAGAGTTTCCCGAAGACGGTCGTCAGAATCGCAGAAAAGTCGCGCGACACGTTATGTTCCGGATAACGAATCGTGATATATCCTTTGCCATCGCGCTCTTCGGTATGTACGACTTCCCCTTTGAACGAGGCGAGTTGTTGTTGTTCGAGATGATTCAGTTCCGTCCAAGAACCGACTGTCAGACCAAGCGCGAGTTGTTCAGCGCGTTGCTCGAGTCGATCACGGGCAGTCAATTGATAAGTAGCAGTGATATAAGCCATGTCTTTCCTCCTTCAACAAAAAAATGGTCTCTCGTCAGTGACAAGAGACCATGAATAATTCGAACGTGGACTCTTATCTGTCAGCTTAGTAGCTGCAAGAATTAGCACCGTGCCAAAAGGTCGGTTGCTGCGACATCGTAGGGCTTGTCCCTCCGTCTGCTCTTGATAAGAATTGGATGAAATTGTGAAATCTAATTGCAATTTTTACATGAGAATCGTCACTTGTCAAATTATTTTTAGAAAATTTATTTTTTTGAAAATACTCTTTCTATATATGGCATGAAAACGATATCGATTTCTGCTTGATTTCGATTTGACAGCGAGGAAGTCGATTGCGTAAGATTCAAATCAATATCACACACGACAACTACATACGACTCTTATCGCGAGTTGGCAGAGGGAATTGGCCCGATGACGCCGCAGCAACCGACCACTAGGCACGGTGCTACATCCAACAGACGTTTCGTCTGAGAGATAAGAGGACGCAGTGACTTTCCTGCGCCTCTTTTCGATGACGAAAAGAGGCGCTTTTTCGTGTATTACATTAGGGGGAAACTGAGATGACATACAAAGCATTCACAGAACAGGACGCGATTGAACGGGTCCGCTCATTAGGACTGATCGGCGACGGAGCCGTCGAAGCAGAAGAGATTGGCGATGGGAATCTTAACCTCGTCTTCCGAATTCGAGAAGGTGAACATCGATTGATTCTAAAACAAGCACTCCCGTACGCAAAAGTCGTCGGTGAGAGCTGGCCATTATCGCTCGAGCGGGCGTGGATTGAGCAATCCGCACTCCGTGAATTCGCCCGGCATGCCGTGCCGTTCGTACCACGTGTTTTTCATGCTAGTCACGAAGAGGCGTATACGGTCATGGAAGATCTTTCACATCTGACGATCGTTCGGACTGGACTGCTCGCGGGTGAACAGTATCCGTTGCTTGCGGAACATATCGGTTCTTATCTCGCTCGGACTTTATTCCATACATCGGACTTTGCGCTTGGTCCGGTTGAAAAGAAACGTGTTGCTCGAACGTACTACAATCCAGATTTGTGCGATATCACAGAAAAACTGATCTTCACAGATCCGTTTCATGACGCGGAGACGAACGAGATTGAAGCCGGACTGGAGGAAGAAGTGGCACGTCTTTGGGCAGACGATGAGTTAAAACGCGAAGTCGCAAAACTCGAAGCACTCTTCATCACGAAAGGGGATGCGTTGCTACACGGCGATCTACATACAGGAAGCATCTTCGCTTCGGCGACGGAAACGAAAGTCATCGATCCAGAATTCGCCTTCTATGGTCCATTCGGATTCGATGTCGGGCAATTCATCGCCCATCTTTTCTTCGCGGCATATCCAGATTACCCTACACGACGTGACGCAAGAATCAAGGACATCGATACGTTCTGGCTGACGTTTGCTTCAACGTTCCGTGCCTTATGGGAACGGGAAGCCGTCGAACCATTCCAGGCATCGGGACTTGTTGATGATGTACTGAGTACGATTTTACAGGATGCCCTTGGCTTTGCCGGTTGCGAATTGATTCGGCGGACGATCGGTCTCGCACCAGTCGCTGATTTAGAATCAATCGATTCAACGACGGAACGCTTAGAGCGAAAACGTCACGCCCTCCGTCTAGGAGCAGCGTTAATCAAACGTCGGACAGAATGCCGGACATTTGATGATTTACGAAACTTTGACGTAACGGAGGAGTTAAGCCGATGAGTGCATTTGTTCAAAGTATCCGTTACGAAGACCGTGTCTTGACGATTCTTGATCAGACACGTCTACCGCAGGAAGAACACTATGAAGTCATTACTGATCTTGCGCAAGCAGTTGAGGCAATCAAACAATTGCGTGTCCGGGGCGCACCTGCGATCAGCCTATTCGGTGGATTCGTACTCGTTCAGGAAGCGTACCGGTTTGAAGCAGAACTGTCGATCTATAAGCAAGCTTTGCTTGAGACATCAGCGACGTTACTCGCGACACGACCGACGGCCGTCAACTTACGAAATGTCCTCGATCAATTGAATCCAATCATTCAAGACGGAACGTCGGTAGAAGAGATCCGTGAACGGTTGGAAAAACGAACAGTCGCCTTATATGACCAGGATGCGCAGACGTCACGTCAAATCGGGATTCATGCGTTGGAGTTGTTCCAGTCAGGCGAACGGATCCTAACGATTTGTAATGCTGGATCGATTGCGACTGCTGCTTACGGAACGGCACTTGCGCCGTTCTATATCGCAAAAGAACGTGGCATTGAATTATCCGTTTTTGCGAGTGAGACGCGACCGTTACTGCAGGGGGCACGGCTGACAACATGGGAGCTGCAACGTGCCGGCATCGATGTCACATTGATCACGGACAACATGGTCGCTCATACGTTGAAAGAAAAACAAATCGACGCGATCATCGTCGGTGCTGACCGGATTACACGAAATGGGGATACAGCGAATAAAATCGGAACATTCCAATTGGCATTGCTCGCGCAAGCCTTCGATATTCCGTTTTACGTCGCGGCACCACTCTCGACGTTCGACTTCTCGCTCGTTTCCGGTGAAACGATTGAAATCGAAGAGCGTGCTCCGCAGGAAGTGACGGCAATCCAAGGTGTCGCGACAGCACCAGCGGGAGTCGCTGTCTTCAACCCAGCGTTTGATGTCACACCACACACATTAATCACGGGCATCATCACGGAACTCGGTGTCATCACGCAACCAAATGAAGAAACGATTGAACAATTAACAGGGCTTCAACCCCTCGGATAAGGAGATATGTCATGAAAAAATTAGCTTACGCCGTCCTAGCACCGGCACTGTTACTAGCGGCTTGTGCGAATGGAGAAGCGACGACGACGAAGGTCGTCAAGGATGTACCAAAAGGGGTTCAATCGGACGTCAAGATCGCCGTCATCCGCAACCTGGCATCGGACGACCATACGAAACAATTCCTTGATGGCGCACGAAGTGAAGGGGAAGCACTCGGCTTTAAAGTCAGCACGTTCATTTCAGAAGGGAACGACGTCAAGTTCAAGGAGCTTGTCGCGCAAGCGATTCAGCAAGATTATGATGGGCTCATCATCTCGCACGGCAAGGAAGACTACGCCTATGACATGATCAAACCGGCGGTCGATAAAGGACTGAAGGTCGTGACGTTCGATACGGTCACGAAGAAAAAAGGAACGGCGCTAAAAGGTGTGACGGAAACGTTCCAAAACGATCATCAACTCGCGAAGCTATCGCTCGATGAAGTGACGAAGGTGACGGACAAAAAGCCGGTCCGTGTCATCAAACTGTGGTTCGGACCAGGTTTTGCCCCACTCGATCGTCGTCAGGAAATCTATAAGACGTACGAAGCAGATGGCAAAATCAAAACGCTTGAGACGGTTGGACCGACAAACTTCCAAGACGTCCAAGGGGATATCGCAACGAAGATGAATGCGATTCTCGCGAAATACCCGAAAGGAAGCATTGATGCGGTTTGGGGAGCATGGGACGAAGTCGCAAAAGGGGCATACAAATCGCTTAAGGATAATAAACGTCAAGAAATTCCGTTGATCTCGATCGATGTCTCGAATCAGGACATCAACTTGATGCGTGAAAAGGGCAGTAACTGGGTCTCGACGAGTGCGGTAGATCCATTCTTGATTGGACAAACGGACATGCGATTACTGGCTAAGAAAATTGCCGGCGAGAAGACGCCGGATAGCTTTGATCTCGACGCAAAACTCGTGGAGCAGAAGGCGTTGAAGCAGGATACGACGATGTACAATCTCGATACGATCATCAAAGGTTGGAGTACGTCGGATAAATTCAATGAGCCGTGGATGGACCGGTTGCGTGACGTCCATAAAAAACAATGACGTCTACCAATCATCACTTGAAGATGACTGGGATTTCATTGGCGTTTCCAGGAGTGCAAGCCTTAAAACAAGTCTCGTTTGAAGTGAAATCCGGTGAAATCCACGCGCTTGTCGGTGCGAATGGTGCCGGTAAGTCGACATTGATGAAAGTCTTATCCGGAGCGGAAACGGCGGACGAAGGAACGATCCGTCTCGACGGGAAGGAGTTGTCCATCACGTCACCGCGTGATGCGAAACAGATTGGGATCGACCTCGTCCAACAAGAGGTCGATGTGGCGCTTGTCCCGTATTTGACGGTCGCTGAGAATATCTGTCTCGATCTGTTGACGGACGGAACGATGACTGGCTTCGTATCCCAGCGCCGTTACATACAGCGTGCCAAGGAAGCGTTAGCGACATTACAGGCGGATATTTCCGTCAAGACACGCGTCGAGGAGTTGCGGCTTGCTGAAAAGCAACTCGTATTGATTGCCCGCGCCCTCGTCCAAGAACGCCGTTTTTTGATTTTGGATGAACCAACGGCACCGCTCAGTCAGGCGGAAACAAGCCATCTCTTTTCAGTCGTGCGTCGTTTAGCCGAACGAGGGCTTGGGATCATCTTCATCTCGCATCGTTTACAGGAACTATATGAGATTTGCGACTCCATCTCGGTCATGCGCGACGGTCAACTCATCTCGCGACATCTTTTGACAGACATCACGAAGGAAGCTGTCGTTGAGCAAATGCTCGGGCGTCAGCTTACGTCTGTTGCGAAAACGTCACGGGTAAACGCGACGAACGTACTGACGGTCGAGAGTGCCACGAATGCGGACGTCCACGATATTTCCTTGACGGTTCAAGCAGGTGAAGTCGTTGGTATCGCGGGGCTTGTCGGTGCCGGTAAAACGGAATTATGCAAAGCATTGTTCGGTGATCGCCCGTTTCAGGAAGGGGAGGTTCGTATAGGTGGAAAAGCCCATCGCCTTCGCGATCCACAAGCTGCGATTCAAGCGGGCATCGGTCTCGTTCCTGAAGAACGGCGAAAAGAAGGAATTCTTGTTGCCGATTCTGTCGCAGAAAACCTGACAGCAGCGGCAGCTCATGATTTCGTCAACCGCTGGGGGCTGATGGATCGTCGCAAAGAAGCAAATCAGGCATCGAAATGGGTCAAGGAGCTCGGTATCAAAGTGGCAGACGTGAAACAGGAAGTAGGTCAACTATCCGGTGGGAATCAACAAAAAGTCGCCATCGGAAAATGGTTACTGACCGATGTTTCTGTACTCGTCTTGGACGAACCGACAAAAGGTGTCGACGTCGGAGCCAAACAAGACATCTATCGTCTGATTGACGGACTCGCGCAACAACAAAAAGGGATCCTTTACGCGACGAGTGAATGGGATGAACTTTTGACCGTCACGGACCGAATCTACGTCATGTTCGATGGACGGATCGTCCATGAAACGAAGACGGCGGATACATCAGAAGAAACCTTGTTGTGGTATGCGACAGGAGGAGGGCAACGATGAATGAGGTAGTATCAAAACAAACGAACCGAGGGAAGGGTTTACGTCCCGTCCTCGGATTCTTGAACGACTGGGGGATCGTCCTCGCGATCCTTGCCCTCGTCCTGTTTTTTGCGACGACGGCTCCGACATTCCTACAAGGAACGAATTTGATCAATATTTTACGCAGTATCTCAATCGTGACGATCATCGCGATCGGCTTGACCGTTTCTTTGACGGTCAATGGATTTGATTTATCGGTCGGGTCGACCGCGACGCTTGCGAGTTCTTTCGTCGTTTCATTTTTCGTCTGGTACAGTCTGCCGCTCGGTGTCTCGATTGGTTTAGCACTTCTCTTATCTCTTAGCGTTGCTCTGGTGAACATCTTACTTATCGTCTGGTTTAAGATTCCGGATTTGTTTGCGACGTTAGCGACGATGTTCATCGTCGAAGGTGTCGCGATGACGTATACCGGTGGTGGTTCAATCAGTGCCGGAATGCCGCGCCTGGACGGTACACCAACAGTTGGCACGATTCCGGAGGCATTCGCGAAAATCAGTCAGGCGCCTTGGATCATCGTCATCATGCTCGTCGTCGTCGCTGTGACACACGTCTTCTTAAGTCATACGCGACACGGTCGTTTTCTCTATATCATCGGTGGGAATCCGGAAGCCGCACGGCTCACAGGAATTCGTGTCAACCGCTACCGGGCACTCGCGTATCTGATTGCTGGATTACTTGCGGCAATCGGTGGAATTTTGCTTGCGTCACAAGTCGGCTCATCGCAAATCAATGCTGGTTCGGGTTACTTGATGCCGGCAGTCGCAGCGGCATTCATCGGCTCGTCGTTCGCAGGACAAGGGAAACCCAATGCACTCGGCACACTCGTTGGGGCTTGTCTCGTCGGGATTCTTGAAAATGGTCTCGTCATGTTGTCTGTTCCATACTATTCGTTGAATATCATCAAAGGGCTCGTCCTTGCGGCTGCACTCGCGACGACCTATGCGCGATATCGTAAAAAATAATTAAAATTCGACGTTTCGTTTATAACATATTCGGTAATATTCAATATATGAAAGGATGGTGATGCACATGAATGATTACCAATGTAGAGGGAACGATCGCATGTCGCTTCTGAAAGAAGAGGATCACCGGACTTGACGAACGTTGTCCATTGACACGGATGTATTCGTGTTTTACGTGCAACTGCACGGTTCAAGAACGGATCACGGCATGTGTTCGTTCCTGAAACAAATAAGGGGGAAACGCTACGGCGTTCCCCCTTTTTCATGTGCTAGAAACTGCTCGTATTTCTTTAAAAGCGTAGCGGAATATGAGATGATATAAAAAGTCAGAAAATTCAACTACTACGAGAGCAAGGGGCCTGACAATGCGAACATACACTAAGGAGATTCAAGCGATTATCGACAACGTAGAGAAAGTCATCATCGGTAAGGAAGATGTCATCACACAATCATTGGCAGCACTACTAGCGGGCGGTCACGTCCTATTAGAAGACGTACCGGGAGTCGGGAAGACGATGCTCGTCCGTGCGTTCAGCCGATCGATCGGGTTGACCTTCAAACGTGTTCAGTTCACGCCAGACCTACTTCCGTCAGATTTGACGGGTGTATCGATGTATAATCAGAAAACAAGCCAATTCGAATATAGACCGGGTCCTCTAATGGGGAACATCGTCTTAGCCGATGAGATCAACCGAACGTCACCAAAAACTCAATCTGCCTTACTCGAGGGAATGGCGGAAGCGAACGTCACCGTCGATGGTGAGATCCATACGCTTCCGAATCCCTTTTTCGTCATGGCGACACAAAACCCGATTGAACATGAAGGAACGTATCCGTTACCAGAAGCACAACTTGACCGTTTCCTCGTCAAAGTCAAAATGGGTTATCCTGATTTCCACCAAGAAATGAAGTTGCTCACGCGTTTTGAACGGGATGAACCGATCGAGACACTCGAAGCGGTGATTGGTCGCGAGCAATTGCTCCAGATGAAAGAAGAAGTCAAGAATGTCCATGTCTCACAGCCCGTCAAAAAGTATATCGTCCATCTCGTCCAAGCGACACGGACGAATGGGTCACTCTACCTCGGCGCGAGTCCTCGTTCTTCGATCGCCTTGATGAAGGTCGCGCAAGCGTGGGCGTACATGGAAGGACGCAGTTTCGTTTTACCGGATGATGTCAAACATCTCTTGATTCCTGTCCTGTCACACCGCTTGATTTTGACAGCAGACGCCCGCTATCACGGTCAATCGTCGGAACGGATTTTAGAACAAATCAAAAAAGAGGTTGCTGTACCAATCCAACAAGACGTGGAGTCCCTATGACGAAGTGGCAAATTGGTTGGCGTTACGCTGTACTCATTTTGACGACGGCTGCTTTATGGACATATGCGCGCGTCGATGGCGGAAATGTCGCTTCCTTGCTGTTTTACGTCATGGCTGGTCTGACCGTCTACTGGACGCTCTTCCTCGTTTGGCCCGTTACGCAGGCACTTGCGACACGCGAAGTATCGAACAAGATGCTCGTTGCCGGAACCGATATCCCTGTCTCTTTACGGGTTCGTCGACGTTTCCCGTTTCTTGTCGGAGCCGTCGAAGTGACAGAGGCGATTCCGAATGAGCTTAGCGAAGAAAAACTCGATATCACCCGTCCACTCCGTGCCCATTACCGGAAGACAGAGCACATCGATTATACGATCCCATCGATTCGCCGGGGAGTCTACCAGATTCCAGGCTGTATCGTCGAAATCACGGATCCGTTCGGGCTGTTCAAGCGCAAGCGGATGTTTCCGGTCGAGACGTATCTTGCGATTGAACCCGCGCGCCTTGCCGTGCAACTTCCGCACGAGGAGGACCGCGGAGATGGGGGAATCTCACCTGTATCGCTCGATCTTCGCCAGTCATCTTTTACCGTCGTCGGTGTCCGAGAATATGTTAGTGGTGACCGGATGAATCAGATCGACTGGAAAGCGACGGCGAAACGTCAAGGCTTGATGACGAAGACGTTTGAGCGAGAGCAGGAACGGGAGACGACAATCGTCTTCGATGAAGGAACGGAAGCGGGTGAAGCCTTTGAACGCGTCATCTCGATGCTGGCAGAAGCGACGGATCAGCTGAACAAGCGACGCCTGAGCTATCGGATTCACCTCGTTGGACATGCTGTTCAATCGTTATCGTTACCGCTTGAAGGGGCGAAGCTCACGCATTATCTGATGACGGCGCAACCAAGTCGGACGCGGACGTTCATCGAATCATGGGAGTACTCGTCAAAAGCACTTCGACTGAGCGGAAACGTTCTCTTCATTACGCCGGATCTTGAATCGAACAATGAATTATGGATTTCTAAGATTAATCAAGAAGCAACCGTTCATGTCTATACACCAGAACGGAGGGGAGTGCGATGATGCGACGATTAATCTGGAACGCCATCGCGGCAGCCGTTCTGACTTGTTTCATGCCACCACTTCTTGAACTGACGACGTTCGAACATCTCTGGTCATTCTTACCGATGCTGTTTCTGCCGTTGCTGTTGTCGCATCTATCGCGACGTTACTTTTTACTAGGAAGTCTCGGTGGATTACTCCTGTCGTTCTATCTGATTTTGACACCGGGAGTAGCACCATGGGGCATCTTTACGGAAATCAGTTCAGATATTCAGAGCGTCATCAATGGTGAATTACCAGGACGACCCGCTTTCGCGCTCTCGATCGGATTGATTAGTTTTTTGATCGCGTATCTCGCGCGCCGGACATTCCCGAATCGTGGGTTTGTCTTCGGACTTGCTTTCGGAGTCATCGGGTTCATCGCGTATTGTGATACATGGACAGATTACTCGGGAGAGACATTCATTCTATATCCGATCATCTTATCCTTGTTATTGCTCTATGCGACGGAAGTCAATGAACGACCGCGCGCTTCTTATGTTCGTCCGCTAAGCGCCTTATTCATCATGGGAGCCGTCATCGTCGCTGCTGTCCAAAGTCCTGTCATCAATGCGACATGGCAAGACAGTTGGTACGATTTGACGTCTGGTCTTGAAGGGGAAGGGGAGCCGACAAATGCGATTCAAAAGGTCGGTTACGGTAACAATGACGAGCAACTCGGAGGGCCATTCCAAATGGACGACCGGGAAGTTTTCCAAGTCGAAAGTGAAGGAAATCGATACTGGCGAGTCGAGACGAAAGATATTTATACCGGCAAAGGCTGGGTGCTGTCGGAATCGAACCCGGAAATCGATGGACGTGGTTTCTTCTCGCACTTTGGGAGAGAAGTCAAGACACGTGAGGAAACAGCGACGTTTGAGATGGCACGTGAATTACCGTTCGTGCCATATAACGGAGATAACGTCCGGGTCTCGGTTGATCAACAACGACAAAATGTATTAGTTGATCCAGAAAATCAAAAAATATCGTATCTGGACGAGGCGGATCGTCAACGTAATTACCAAATTGTCTATTCATATCCACTCTTTACCGAAGAACAACTTCAGACAGATGAACCTGTCAATTTATCGGAGAATGAAACAGAGCGGTATCTCCAACTGCCGGATGGCTTACCACAACGTGTCCGTGATTTAGCGGAACAAATCGTTGAAGGTGAGGAGACACCGTGGGACAAGGCACGGGCGATTGAAAATTATTTCGAAGAAGAGAACTTTGAATACAATACGGAGGAAGTAGCCGTACCAGGAGAAAATCAAGATTACGTCGATCAATTCTTGTTCGAGACCAAACTCGGATACTGTGACAACTTCTCGACGTCGGCTGCTGTGTTATTACGGGCAGCTGGATTACCCGCACGCTGGGTAAAAGGGTTCACGGGAGGCGAATCCGACGTCATCGGAGCTGCCGTGACGAGCTATACAGTGCGGAATAAAAATGCGCACTCGTGGGTCGAAGTGTATATCGAAGGACCAGGCTGGGTACCGCTTGAGCCGACAGTCAGCTTCGATGGAGCAGGACAATACACGATTGATCGGGAAACAGATAACGAGACGGAACAAGCAAATCCGCAACGTGAGACAGAAGATAACACGGAGACAACGACGCCAAATCGTCCTCAAGAAAATCTTCTCGATGAAGAACAGACGACTAGCGCCGGACAGACGGAGCAGAAATCGATTCCATTCTGGCCGATTTTCCTGACGGCACTCGCTCTCTTGTTCCTTTACTTGTTCCGAAAACCAATCATTCGAACACTCACGATTCTCTTCTTCCGGAGACAAATTGAGCGACCGGAAGGATTCCGCCGGATGTACCGGTATCTCTTACGACGTCTTGATAAAAAAGGGTTCCATTACAAAGATGGACGGACGCTTGCGGAACTCGCTCACGAAGTCGATGGATATTACGAAACGTACGCAATGCGACCGTTGACGGATGCTTACGAACGGATGGTCTATGGTGGAGAATCACTGTCAGCTGAGAAAAAACGTGAATATTTCGAAAATATCATTCGTCATGTAGAGGGTTGATATTTACGAAACGATACAGTTACAATGGGAACAACGTAAATCACACACATGCAATCTCCTTTGTATATACTCGCGAATATGGCGCGAGAGTCTCTACCGGGTCACCTTAAACGACCTGACTATGAAGGAGCAGACCCTTCGTATACATTTTTTTGTGAAGCGGCCTGCTCTTTTTCCATTTTATCCATGGGCGAAGAGTGGGCTTTTTTCATAGGGTACGCATGAAATCAGAAAGGCGGGAACAGATTTGGAAGCACATTTGGACCAGGAAATGATTCTCGTCCTCGATTTTGGAGGACAGTACAATCAATTGATCACACGTCGTATTCGGGACCTTGGTGTCTACAGTGAATTGCATTCGCATAAAATCACTGCAGCTGAAGTAAAAGAAATCGCACCTGCTGGTATCATCTTCTCGGGTGGCCCACGTAGCGTCTACGCGGAGGATGCGTACCGGTGTGACCCAGGAATCTTCGACCTCGGTATTCCAATCTTCGGGATCTGTTACGGCATGCAGCTCATGTCACAACATTTCGGCGGAACGGTAGAACGTGCGGGACATCGTGAATATGGAAAAGCCACATTGACGTTACAAGACCCGTCACCGATGTATGCGAACCTACCGCTTGAACAAACGGTCTGGATGAGCCACAGTGACCTCGTCACATCTGTACCAAACGGTTTCGTCGTCGATGGAACGAACGTGTCATGTCCGATCGCTTCGATCAAGAATGAAGAATTGAAAATGTACGGTGTACAGTATCACCCGGAAGTCAACCATACGGTCTTCGGGAAAGAATTGCTCAAGAACTTCCTTTTTGAAGTCTGTAAATGTATGGGCGACTGGTCGATGGAGAACTTCATCGAAATCGAAGTAGCGAAGATTCAGGAACAAGTCGGCGATAAAAAAGTCCTCTGTGCACTTTCTGGTGGTGTCGACTCGTCTGTCGTCGCAGCCTTGATTCACAAAGCAATCGGTGATCAATTGACATGTATGTTCGTTGATCATGGTTTACTGCGCAAAGGTGAAGCGGAAAGCGTCATGAAGACATTCGCGGATCACTTCCACATGAACGTCATCAAGATTGATGCCCAGGACCGTTTCCTCGATAAACTCCGTGGTATCTCAGATCCAGAGCAGAAACGTAAAATCATCGGCAACGAATTCGTCTACGTCTTTGATGAAGAAGCTTCAAAACTGACGGATATGGACTTCCTTGCCCAAGGCACGCTCTACACGGATATCATCGAGAGTGGTACGGATACGGCACAAACGATCAAATCACACCACAACGTCGGTGGATTGCCGGAAGACATGCAGTTTGAATTGATCGAACCGATCAACACCTTGTTCAAGGATGAAGTCCGTGAACTTGGGAAAGAACTCGGTCTGTCAGATGAAATCGTATGGCGTCAGCCGTTCCCAGGACCAGGTCTCGGAATTCGTGTCCTTGGTGAAATCACAGATGAAAAACTCGAAATCGTCCGTGAATCTGATTTCATTCTTCGGGATGAGATTAAAAAAGCAGGACTCGAGCGCGAAATCTGGCAGTACTTCACAGTCCTTCCTCCAATCCGTTCGGTTGGTGTCATGGGCGATGAGCGGACATACGACTATGCTGTCGGAATCCGCGCTGTTACGTCAATTGACGGGATGACTTCAGACTGGGCACGTATCCCATGGGACGTGCTTGAGAAGATCTCGGTTCGAATCGTCAACGAAGTCCAGAACGTTAACCGCGTCCTGTACGATGTGACGTCGAAACCACCTTCAACGATTGAGTGGGAGTAAGAACTAGACTTGCTGAGAAAATTCGTCTCATGAAACCTGTCCTACCAATGTGTTAAAGGGGATAGGTGAAATGAAGTCTGTTTCACCTTCAACAATTCGATTTCAAAATGAAGCTCCCTCCCATTCACATGATTTGTGAATGGGAGGGGCTTTTTTTGTAGTCAAATTTATGAAACTGTTAGACAACTTTAAACTGAATAAAAAAGTTTAAGGACGGAGAGCAAAGTATATCGAGATATGTATCTGGCGTTTAGTAAGGCTTGAAGATTTTATGCAGCATGAGTTAAACGTGGAAAAGTAGAAAAGGGAAAGTACTTAATAAATAGATAATGGATAAAATTTACATTAATAATTAATACATGTATATTTAATATAGTGAGGAGAGGGTCGAATTGGGATTAGGATTTAGAAAGAGTTTCAAGATTGCACCTGGTGTAAGAGTTAATGTTTCGAATAAGAGTATTGGAATCAGTGGAGGCATTAAAGGGTTAAGGTATTCTGTAAATTCAAGAGGACAGCGTAGAACAACTGCAAGTATTCCTGGAACAGGTATTTCTTATACCAGTACATCAAGCTCTGGAAGAAGGTATAAAAGTGCTGCGATGAATAATAGACAGCAATTAATTCGTCAACAGAAAGAAATTGCAAAACAAGAGGAAATACAGAGAGCAAAATATGAGGTAGAAATGTATGAAAATAAAATCGAATTAATACATTCAATTCATAAAGAATGTGATGATACTTTCGACTGGTTAGATATAAGTCGTTCTAAACATCCGCATCACAATAATCAAATGGGTAGATATGAAATAGAAGCACAGCATAAGCTAGATTCTTTTAAACCTAGTCTATTGCAAAAAATTATGAAATCTAGTAATAAAGCTGAACAAAAACTACGTGAAGAGTTAAAAGCTGCTAAAGAAGAAGACCACAAAGAATTTCAAGAGCTACAAAGAACTATAGACATTGCTAAGAGAGTATTAGATAAAGATGTTGAAACCTATCTTAATGTTATTGAAGAACTTTCACCTTTGGAAAATCTTTTAGAATTTGGTAGTGGTTTTGAATTCTTCATTGATGACCCAGAGGTACTAGAGGTGGAATTTAACGTCCATTCGAAAAATGTAGTACCAATACAAGTTAAATCTTTAACTAAAACTGGTAAGCTTTCTATGAAAGACATGACTAAATCAAAGTATTATGATATTTATCAAGACTATGTTTGCAGTTGTGCAATTCGTATTGCTAGAGATATGTTCGCTGTTTTACCTTTCGAAACTATAGTTGTGCATGCCGTGGATGAACGACTTGATACAACTACAGGTAAGGAATCAATAATTACAATTCTTTCTGTAAAATTTATTAGAGGAACACTCAATGCTCTTAATTTTGAAGCACTCGACTGCTCAGATTCAATGATGAACTTTGTTCATAACATGGATTTTAAGAAGACGAAAGGATTTTTACCTGTAGATAAATTAAAATTCATTTAATTCCTTTCTAATTGTGACGGATTTTGCTCACTTAATTAAAGGAGTAACTATCTAGTTTAATAAAAGGGATTCACTACTTTTAGTCTTTTTTCTACTTACTTTACTTATGTTTTACTATCTAATGCTGTGTTAATTAATCTCAAAATTCGATTTTAAAATGAAACTCTCTTTTATTCGGATGATTTATGAATGAGAGTGAGTTTTTTTGTGACCAATAGTATGGAGCTGTTTCTTCAACTCTTGAATACATCATTAAAAGAAACAGGAGGCGCACTCTCATGATAGATTGGACATGGACTGAAGTCGATCGACTAGAAAAACAAGAGAAATGGAATGAAGCCAAAGTATATCTTTTAAAATCTTGGAGACAACATCCTGATGATCTCAAAACAGTCATTCGACTGGGCTTTTTTTGTTGGTACGTCACCTTTGAACATGGACCATTAGGAATTACAGAGAACGACATAGATATTAAGGAATTAGAATCTTTACTAAAGGAAGTTACACATGATGGTTTACGTCATTTTATGAACTATGAGGATTTTCTATGGTGTTTTGGTTATATGATTTCGATGACTCCTTATTATTTTGGAGAGTACAACGAGTGGGAAGAAAAAGGGACATCCATGTTACGACGTGCTCATGAATTATGTCCAGATGAACCGATTTATGCTTATTCTTATCTCAGGTCATTCTCAAATACTTACGGAACACGTGAAAACGAATTACAACAGATACAAAACGTATTAGAGAATCGTTTTAAAGGAGAGGGATTATTATCCGATTACTTTAAAAGTACGGTATTTAACATTAGACTTGATTTGAAATAGTAACGAATAGTCATCAAAAAAGTTTTTAATTCCGAACCTTCAGATAAAGTAAGTAGTTAAGTTTCGTTTTTATGGTTCAATCATAAATTTGACCATGCTATGATGTGGCTGTCTTTGTTTTTCATATCAATAAAAATATTATCGTATAATTCCGGGTACAAGGTTTGAGAGACTTTACAGGAACACCGTAATGATTGCTATTATGGCGCACATACAACATCGTACGTTTATTGAAACGGCTTTTACTTCTTAGGTAAGGGTCTTTTCTTGTTGCGTAGCATGACTTAAACGTTTTAAACAGGACGAATTTTAATAATGAGCATGCTCTAGTAAACAGGACCAATACATTTTAAAAAGACACCCGTAACTAAAAAAGATGTACAAAAAAATCAGGTTTAATCAGAAAAAAAGTAGGGGAAATCCAAACTGTTGGCATATAAGATTGATTTTCAAGAGCTAATTATTATTTTTTGTGGCATTTATTAAAAAGGAGGAAGAGATCATGACGAGAAAAGAAGGTACATTTATCCAAGTATTTAATACCCAAGCGGAAGTACTGAGTAAAGTAAACGAATTAAAAGCGCAGGGATATGACGAAAGAGATATGTATGTCGTGGCTCAAGATAAACATTCCTTCTCTATGGTAGAGAATCAGACAAACGTCAATGTAGATACTGCCGGTGAACAAGAGCACCAAGGATTTATGGGGAAATTCATGGCTGCCTTTTCCGACGACTCTTCTACGGAAGCATTCCGGGGAATGGGCTTATCGCATGATGAATCAGAAGAATACCGTCGTCAGGTAGAAAGCGGCAAGTTGGTTTTATATGTAGACAGCGACTATGGCGATTCTTACGAAAAGCATAATCAAAGCTACAACCAAACTTCTGGAGTAAACGATAATCAATATGATCGCACGGGAGTCGAAGCAAATCGGAATCACAACGACCATCTTTCTGATAATGGTTCTCTTTCCGGTATAAATCGAGACCCAGGCTACGATAACACTCTAGGTGCAGATCGAAGCCGAGAATATGACGATACTTCAGGCGTCGATCAGTCTGATATAGATCGGACTGGCGTTACTGAAATGAACAGTGATACAGAAGAAGAACGCCTTCGCCTGCATGAAGAGCGGTTAAATGTAGATAAAGAAAGAGTGCAAACAGGGGAAGTAAACGTCAGTAAACACGTAGTCGAAGATCAACAATCGATCGAGGTGCCGGTAGAGCGGGAAGAAGTTTATGTGGAACGGCGTAAAGTGGATCATAATGCGTCGGGAACAGATGCTTTTGTAGATGAGAACGACTCCATCCACGTACCGCTTTCAGAAGAAAAGGTAGTAGTATCAAAAGAAGATGTAGTCTCTGAAGAAATTGTTGTTGGAAAACGTAAAGTGCGAGATACAGAAACTGTATCTGAAACGGTACGACGCGAGGAAGCAGATATTGATGAAGGTACGGATACCAGAACGGACGTAGAACGTGACGATCGTAAACGACTGTAATAGATCAAACTAAGAGGGGAGATAGCGATCAGCTATCTCCTTTTTTAAGGAAATTAAAAAGAATAATGGATGCCTCATTCATTACGTCTTTTTACTGCAAATTAAAGATAACTCAAAAATAACGCTTACAAAACCGAACGTTCGGATAAAATAAGTGGTTAAATTTCGTTTTTATGGTTGACCCGTGAATTTGAGCATGCTACGATGTGTCTGTTCTTATTTTTCATACCACTAAAAAAACATAAATAATGCCGTATAATTCTGGGGATAGGGCCCGGAAGTCTCTACAGGAACACCGTAAAGGTTCCTACTACGGCGCACACGCAGCATCGTGCGCTTATTGAAACGGCTTTTACCGCTTAGGTAAGGGCCGTTTTTTGTTTTCAAGGAGACGGCTTATTTGGAAGGAAGGCAATCATGAGCACACAATTGAAACAGCCACACCAACCGAAAGCAAAAGAAAATGCGATTGCGCGTTTCTTTGATTTCAATGGGCTTGGTACGAACATGCGTACAGAGTTCATCGCCGGCATGACGACATTCTTCGCCATGGCGTACATCTTATTCGTTAACCCGAATACATTAGCCGAAGCAGGCATGGATGCAGGAGCGGTCTTCGGTGCTACAGCACTTGTCGCAATCATCGGTTCCGTCACGATGGGATTACTCGCGAACTATCCAATCGCGCTTGCACCAGGAATGGGACTAAATGCTTTCTTCGCCTACAGCGTCGTCATCGGAATGGGCATTCCATGGCAAACCGCACTTTCAGGTGTTCTCGTCTCAGGTCTTGTGTTCATGGTATTAACGGCTTCAGGTATTCGCGAGATGATCATCAATGCGATTCCAGAACCATTGAAAATGGCAGTTGCAGCAGGGATCGGTTTATTCATCGCATTCATCGGTTTAAAGACAGGTGGCTTAGTCGTCGCGAATGAAGCGACGCTCGTCTCGCTCGGTGATTTAAGTAAAGGAACAACGCTTCTCGCGGTATTTGGTCTTGTCGTATCTGCGGTCCTAATGACGCGTGGTGTTAAAGGGGCAATCTTCTTCGGAATGATCCTAACGGCAGTTGCCGGAATGATTTTCGGTTTGATTCCAGTTCCAACAAGTCTTGGTGAAGTCATTTCAGCACCACCGAGCATCGCACCGACGTTTGGACAGGCATTCCTTCACTTTGATGAAATCTTCACGGTTCAAATGATGATCGTCATCCTAACTTTCTTCTTCGTTGATTTCTTCGATACAGCAGGTACACTGGTTGCAGTAGCAAACCAAGCCGGTCTGATCAAAGAAAATAAAGTACCACGTGCAGGTCGCGCATTAATCGCTGACTCAACAGCAACCGTAGCGGGTTCGATTCTCGGAACGTCGACGACGGTTTCCTACATCGAGTCAAGTGCAGGGGTCGCAGCGGGCGGTCGTTCAGGAATGACGGCAATCGTCACAGCGTTATTCTTTGGTCTCGCTTTATTCTTCTCACCATTGCTCGCAATCATTACAGCACCGGTCACAGCACCCGCATTGATCATCGTCGGTGTGTTGATGGCAGCTTCACTGCTTCAGATTGATTGGAAAAAATTTGAGTACGCTGTTCCAGCTTTCTTGACCGTCATCATGATGCCGTTGACGTATTCAATCGCAACAGGGATTGCATTCGGCTTCCTCTTCTATCCGGTCACGATGATCGCGAAAGGACGAGCAAAAGAAGTGCACCCAATCATGTACGTGTTGTCACTCGGCTTCCTCGGTTACTTCATCTGGTTGCACTAATCCAAACTGCGTCTTTCTTCTATATAGAAGAAAGACGTTTTTTTGTTAGGAGAGGGTAAGGAAGAAGAGAGAGGGTGATTCAGATGTTACAGCAGATTACTGGACCTGTATTTGAATACTTGGCTGAGAACAGACTGTTGATTCAACTAGCTAGAAAAGTCGGATTACCACTTGGTGGGACGTTATTCGTCGGAGGGCAGGGCGCTGAAGAGACACTCGACACGGTCAAACAATTCAATCAAGATGGACGAGCCGCCACAATAGATTGTTTAGGCGAGTTCGTCGAGACAGAACAGGACGCGGTAGATATCGCGGATGAATGCATCAAAGTCATCGGACAGATCAAAGCATATGATCTAGACGCGCAAGTATCTTTAAAGCTGACATCGATCGGATTAAGAATTGATCCGGATATCGCCTATCAACAGTTGAGTCGCATCGCGGAAGTTGCAGATCAAAAAAACATGCGTGTGACAGTCAATATGGAAGAGGCGGTGATGATCGAGTCGATCGTCCGAGTATTCGAGCGTGTACATGAACATTATCCGAACGTCGGGATTGCGCTACAGGCAAACGTCTATCGAAGTCGATTTGATTTAGAGTATCTTCAGGCAACAGTGCGTGTCGTCAAAGGGGCATATGACGGAGACGATGAAACTTATATTCAACCAAAGAAGACAGTAGATGAGACATACCTTCAATTAGTAAAAGTGAATTTGCTAAATGGGAACTACACGCAAATCGCGACACACGATGAACAGATCATTCGACAAATCATTGACTTTACTCAAATGAAACAGATTGATCGATCACAGTTTGAATTTCAAATGCTTCAAGGCATGCGACCGAAACGACAACAAGAGTTAGTTCGACAAGGTTATCGTGTTGTCATCTACGTGCCGCATGGTGTCGACTGGTATACGTATTTGATGAGACGGTTAGCAGAACGCCCGGCAAATATCGCGTTTACAGTAGGTGCCATGTTAAGAAGGTAAAGACTTTGCAAAGAGGATTTAAACTCTTTGCAAAGTTTTTTTGAAATAATGCTTGTGTTTGTCGAATTTTGTTGTTATATTAATAAATGTTCCAGCGAGACGCCTTTTATAAACGGTTCGTTGGGGCTGAAAAGTTTTTTAAAAAAGCATGGTTGACATAAACAAAACAACCTGTTAATCTATTAAAGTCGCTAAGGCGGCAGACGAACTTTGAAAACTGAACGATGAGGCAAAAAACGTATTCTACGGAATACAAACATGAATGAAGCGCAAGCTTCGTCAATCGTGACTTCGGTCACAAAAACGAGCAAGTCAAACACTTCATGGAGAGTTTGATCCTGGCTCAGGA
>NZ_JACSNE010000014.1:0-72759 GCF_018619035.1 Exiguobacterium sp. s168
TTTTGTGTGGTAACTCTATTCTACACGAGGTCGTTATGGGTTTTTTTGTGTTTTCAGCTAGGTGTTGCACTTAATATTACAATTCGTCTAATCAATAAACCTGAAAAATCGGACTCGACGATGTCGAATCCGATACATGATTTTTTTAGACATTCATTCGTTTCACTGCGTGACTTTTTGTACGACTGGTGCCGGTACGATGACAGGCTCCCGTGTCATGACAGCAACGACACGTCCAGCGATCGCTACAGCTAGTAACGTATATAACGTTAAGCTGAGCGGCAGATAGACGAGTGAGATGACTAACACGATGGCGTCGAGTCCGAACAAGATTGTTCCGATCGATAGACCTGTCAGTTTGCTGAGTCCCATCGATAGCAGGTCGTCCCCACCTGTTGCCGCTCCACTTTTCAAAACAAGTCCGAGACCATATCCGGTCACGATTCCGCTAGCAATCGCTGCGCTGAGCGTCGCTGGCCAAGCCTGTTCTGGAAAGTGGAACAAATCAAGTCGGTGCCACATTTCATAAAAGACTGATAACGCACCTGCTGAAAGTAACGCTTCACTGACAAAGCGTTTTCCTTTGAAATACAAAGCACCAATGAAAAATGGAATATCGAGCACGATCATCGAAATTGAAGGATTGATATCAAAAAAGTATCGACCTAGCAACGATAATCCGATGAAGCCGCCTTCTGCTAATCCGAACTGTTCATTCAATGTGTAGTAACCAAACGCCATGATGAGCGTTCCGGTTAAGATGGTTGCGATTCGTTTCATGTTTTATTGTCCTCTCCCGTTTACATCGTGGGAGAGGTTTTATACGTCCCGTTTGGGTATTCATCTATTTTCGCTCTCCCTGATTTTTATAAGCCATTACCGTCTGTTCGTTATGACCGGTACTGCTAAAAATCAGGTAAGCTGAATAGATGATTGGTCCTCTCGGTATCCATCGGTTTCCACCCTTTCATTAAAAATCTACTTTCATTATAACCCGAATTTCAGTAACTAAAACAGTATTACGCATTCTTCACATAATCCAAACAGTTTTGCTCACTCATTCACAATTTAGACAAGATTATGCTCAACATTGAACAAACTACTTGAAAACGATCTTGTGAAGGATTACACTAAGTATATCAAATGAATGTGATATTTATCACAAACAAAACACAAAGGAGACTTTACCCATGAAAGTAGCAGTCATCGGATGTACACACGCAGGAACAGCAGCAGTCAAAGAACTCGCTTCACAACAAGACGTCGAGATCACCGTTTATGAGCGGAATGACAATGTATCGTTTCTCTCTTGTGGAATCGCGCTTCACGTCGGTGGTGTCGTCAAACATGCGGAATCACTTTTCTACTCATCACCAAGTGAACTCGCTGAACTCGGCGCTGAGATGCGTCTGAAACATGATGTGCTTGAAATCGATAGTGAACGCCAAACGATCGTTGCGAAAAACCTCATGACTGGTGAAGTCGTTCACGATACGTACGATAAACTCATCATGACGACAGGATCATGGCCAATCATTCCGATGCTTCCTGGCATCGAGTTGAATCAAATCGAGCTTTGTAAAAACTATCACCACGCTCAAACAATCATTGAAAAAGCGACAGATGCACAACGGATCACCGTCGTTGGTGCAGGATATATTGGTGCTGAACTCGTTGAAGCGTTTGAAGCATACGGAAAAGACGTCACGTTCATCGACAGTGCGGATCGCATTCTCAACAAATACCTCGACCGCTCATTCACTGACGTCATCGAACGTGAATTGACAGACCGCGGTATTCGCCTCGAACTCGGACAAACCGTCCAAAGCTTCAAAGGAGAAAACGGTGCTGTGACACACGTCGTGACAGACAAAGGAACGTTCGAAACGGATCTCGTCATTCTCTGTGTCGGTTTCCGCCCAAGTACGGAACTCTTAAAAGGTCAAGTCGACATGCTACCGAACGGTGCCATCATCGTTGACGATTACATGCGGACGAGCAACCCGAACATCTTTGCTGCTGGTGACAGCTGTGCTGTCTATTACAATCCAGCTCGGACACATGCCTATATCCCGCTTGCAACAAATGCTGTCCGGATGGGAACATTGATCGGTAAAAACTTACGCGCACCAAAGATTCGTTACCAAGGAACACAAGGCACATCAGGTCTTCGCCTATATGATCTGAACATTGCGTCGACTGGTTTGACAGAAGAAGCGGCACCCTTGTTCGGACTTGAAGTGAGCAGCACGACGGTCACAGATGCGTATCGCCCAGAGTTCATGCCAACAGCAGAAGACGTCCAATTGAAACTCGTCTTCGAGACGGAAACTCATCGTGTCGTCGGTGCACAAATTATCTCGAAAGTGGATTTGACACAAGCGATGAACACACTTTCTGTCGCGATTCAAAATGATATGACACTTGAAGAGCTCGCTTTCGTCGACTTCTTCTTCCAACCGCACTACAACAAACCTTGGAACTTGCTGAACCAAGCAGCTCTACAAGCGATGAACGAGCGCCAATCTGCTCGTGTTTAAACGAATCACAGATAAATAAAACAAGCAACGGATCATCCGCTGCTTGTTTTCGTTTATTCTCATTCATTTTTCGTATACTTCTTGCCAGTCATGATACGGCATCGTGCCATTCACTGTTTCCATGTCAAAGCGTAACGGTGCGATCAACTCGAGCGAATTACCATCTGGATCCTCAAAATAGATCGCTGCATGCGCATGCGGATGATTATCGAGAACGAGCGGTTGATCAACTGCCGCTACACCAAACGCAGATCGAACGGCAATGCCCCTCTCCTTTAACCAGTCCTGTGCTTTATCGATATTTTCTTGCTCCATTCGAAACGCTACATGTCGAATCGATGGATGATACGGTAACTCGACTTGACCGGCTTTCCATAGTCCTAACCAACTCTTACCGTGGTCGATCCAAAAGAAAGCGACGTGTTCATTTCGGAACGCACATGCAAGACCCAATTTTTCGTAAAAGACAATCGATCGTTCGAGTTCTTTGACCGGTAAATGAGCTTCATACAGTCCAGCAATCATCTTCTTCACACTCCTCTTTTTCTAGTGTAAACCATCAATTTCCAAATTTACTACCATCAGAAACGTTTAATCCGACCTGTTGAGGGAACATACAACCTATACCAAAACCAACTTTTAGGAGGAATGTTTACATGGCTGCATCGAAAAATCCGTTAACACAATACTTCAATGACGATTTTCCAAAACAATATCAGGACGCACCAGCGGTTCAAGCAAAAATGGAACCTGTTCCCGATTGTGGCGAAGAGAGTTACAAAGGCTCCGGCAAATTGATCGGTAAAAAAGCACTGATTACGGGTGGCGACTCCGGCATCGGCCGAGCAGCAGCCATCGCCTATGCTCGTGAAGGGGCTGATATCGTCCTCAACTACTTACCGGAAGAACAACAGGATGCGGAAGAGGTCAAAGCACTCGTTGAAGCAGCGGGACAAAAAGCATATCTCTTACCTGGTGATTTAAGTGATGAAGCGTTCTGTGAACAACTCGTCAAAGAAGCACACGAATCGCTCGGTGGACTCGATATTTTGGCACTTGTCGCAGGTAAACAACAAGCTGTCGAAGACATTCTCGACCTGTCGACGGAGCAATTACGAAAAACATACGAAATCAATGTCTTCTCCCTCTTCTGGGTTGTCAAAGCAGCCTTGCCACTCTTGAAGGAAGGGGCTTCGATCATCACGACGACATCCGTTCAAGGATACAACCCAAGCGCGAACCTCTTGGATTATGCATCGACGAAGTTTGCCATCAACGGGTTCACGCGTGGACTCGCTAAACAAGTCGCGCCAAAAGGAATCCGTGTCAACTCCGTCGCACCTGGTCCGATTTGGACACCGCTTCAAATCTCGGGTGGTCAGCCAAGCGAGAACATTCCAGAGTTCGGACAGGAAACACCACTGAAACGAAGTGGTCAACCGGTCGAACTGTCGGATGTGTATGTCTTCCTCGCTTCAGACGCTGCGAGTTATGTCACGGCGCAAATCTATGGTGTCACAGGCGGAATCGAATTGGCATAAGGATTGAATCTCGACAGGGTAGCTTCGGCTATCCTGTTTTTGCGTGTCTTAACGGGATATCAGTTGCATCACGAGGTACCATTTAGTCTAATGAGAGTAATAACGATGAAGGAGTGATTCAGATGACTGAAAAAGAAAAAATGATTCAAGGGGAACTCTACTTAGCACAAGATCCGGAACTCGTGGCTGACCGCATCCGGGCACAATCACTCTGCTATGAGTTCAATCAATTGAGTGTCCATGATAGGGCTAAACGGAAGGCACTTCTCCAGCAATTATTCCGGACAGAGCAAGCCGACTTTTACATTGAACCGACGTTTAAATGTGATTATGGCTACAACATTACGTTAGGGGCTCGCTTTTATGCCAATTATGACTGTGTCTTGCTCGATATTTGCCCGATTACGATTGGTGACAACTGCATGTTTGCTCCAGGAGTACATATCTATACTGCGACCCATCCACTCGATCCTGTCGAGCGCAACAGCGGTTATGAATTCGGAAAACCGGTCGTCATCGGGAATAACGTCTGGATCGGTGGACGCGCGGTCATCAATCCCGGTGTGACGATCGGAGATAATGCTGTCATCGCCTCAGGAAGTGTCGTCGTCAAGGATGTACCGGCAAACAGCGTCGTCGGTGGAAATCCGGCCCGAGTCATCAAGACGATCTAATTCTCATCAAATTCTAATCTGTTCCTCAGCTTCCTTTCACGTGGTCTGGTTATTCTATCTAATATTAGGCGAGAGTACTTCCACTTCTAAACGAAGTGAACGTGGGAGGTGAATCGCCCCTTCCCTTTCGGGTATAAACCTTTCTAGGAGGTGAAAATCATGCGGAAGCATAAGGCCTACAAATTCAGGATCTACCCGACAAAAGAGCAGGAAATCCTGATTACGAAGACCATTGGTTGTTCGCGCTTCGTCTTTAATCATTTCTTAGCGAAGTGGGATGAGACGTATAAAGCGACAGGCAAAGGACTGTCTTATGGTTCTTGTTCAAAAGAAATCCCGATGCTGAAACAAGAGTTTGACTGGCTGAAAGAAGTCGATAGCCATTCGCTTCAATCGAGTGTAAAACACCTGATCGATGCGTATGACCGCTTCTTCAAGAAGCAGAACGAACGGCCTCGATTCAAATCAAAGCGTAATCCCGTCCAATCCTACAAAACCAATATCGAGAAGAAGAACCAACTTCCCGAAGTCTCAATCGTCGGTAGCAAGCTCAAACTGCCTAGGCTGAAGTGGGTGCGTTTTGCCAACTCCAGGCAGATAGTAGGACGAATCTTGAACGCCACAATTCGACGTAACGCTTCGGGGAAATACTTTGTCTCCCTGCTCGTCGAGCAGGAGATTAACGAACTGCCAAAGACGGGTGTGTCCGTCGGTGTCGACGTCGGGTTGAAGAACTTTGCCATCCTTTCGGACGGCACGGTGTATAAAAACGACCGTTACTTCCGAACACTTGAGAAAAAGCTGGCACGCGAACAACGCAAGCTCTCTCGACGTCAGCGCATGGTCGTGGATAAGAAAGTCAAGCTGTTCGAGGCGAGGAACTATCAGAAGCAGAAGCGGAAGGTCGCCCGCATCCACGAAAAGATTGCCAACAAACGCACCGACTTCCTGCATAAGGTATCGACCGAGATCGTCAAAAACCACGACGTCATCGGAATCGAGACCTTGCAGGTGAAAAACATGCAGAAGAACCGCAGGTTGAGTAAATCCATCTCCGAGGTCAGTTGGTCAGCGTTCTTCCGCATGCTGGAGTACAAGGCAGGATGGTACGGGAAGACCGTCGTAAAGGTCGGCAAGACCTTCGCGTCGAGCCAACTGTGCTCGAGTTGCGGTCATCAACACCAAGATGTGAAACATCTTGGATTGCGCGAATGGATATGCCCGAGTTGCAGTATCCACCACGACCGTGATGTGAACGCGGGACTGAATCTCAAACAAGAAGCAGAACGCCTATTAGCTTCATCAACCGTTGGGACGACGGGGTTAGCCTGATCACGTTTCGACCGATTGGTCGGATCACTCAGGAATCCACCACCTCTAAGCAAAGCGTAGGTGGTGGTAGTTCAAGTATAAGAACAACAGCCACTACTAAAGGAGGATATGATCATGACTGAAAAACGAACAGATAAAGGGAATAAACGCTTCAAAAAAGGAATCGCTACACTTGCCGTAACGGGTACAGTATTAACAGGAGCCGGTGCGTTCCTACTCTTCACAGGTCCGGGACACTCTCTCGTCAATTCGACGGTCACCACTTCACAGCAGGCAGAGCAAAAAGTCGAAGCTGCTTCGCGCCAAGTCGAACAAAAGCTTCCTGCTTCCATGCGTGACGATCAGGAAATCGAAGGCACATTGCAGAAACTATCGGATCGTTCGATGACGATCGACGTCAACGGTGAATCTCGGACGTTTGACTTTGCATCGTCAGTCGAACGCGAAGCCGTGCAAGAAGGCGATTGGGTTAAAATCGATTTGAATGCGAATCAGCAAATCACGGAACTCGAGCGAGAAGATCAAGATGATCGGAATGACCGAGAGGACGATGGCAATCGCTCAGATGATTCATCGGATGATGCGAATGAACGGTACGGCATCCTTCGTGCCCTATCACAAAGTGAATTGACACTCGAACAAGATGGACAAGAGACAGTCTACGCGATTGCGGATCGTGCGGAACGCGACGCTGCGAAATCTGGGGATATCGTGAAAATCGAATTGAATGCAGACGGTCAAGTTCGTGAGCTTGATCGGGAAGATGACAACGAAGATCGTAATGCTACACGCGACGAAGACCGTGACGATGCACGGGAACAAGAAGTCCGCGGCACGCTCGCTAAAATAACGAATCAAGAGATCGTCATCGAACAGAATGGTGCGCAAAAATCGTACTCTCGTGCATCGAACATGGAGCAAGATGATGACGTCCGAGTCGGTGGTTCCGTTAAACTTGAGTTAAACGCGTCAGACGAAGTGACAGAAATCGATGAATGATCATTAAAGGAGGATGTTTATGCCAACCACCATCTTAATCGTTGAGGACGATGCGAAAATTGCACGCCTCCTTGAACTCGAACTCCAATATGCCGGGTACGCGACACGTGTCGCCCCCAACGGAAAAGATGGTCTCGCTGCCGCTGAGCATTCGGTTGATCTCGTCTTACTCGACGTGATGATGCCGGAGCTGAGCGGCTTCGAGGTGTTGCGCAGGCTCCGTGGGAAAGGCATTCACGTCCCCGTCATTATGCTCACAGCACGTGGGGAAGTCTACGATAAGGTCGCAGGACTCGATCTTGGTGCGAATGATTATGTGACGAAACCGTTTGAGATGGAGGAACTCCTTGCCCGGATCCGGGCGTTACTACGTACTCCGACTTCAACTAATAACGCATCGCGCACGTTACAGTTCGCCGATCTTATACTCGACCTTGATCGACACGAAGCATTTCGCGATGAATTACGACTCGATTTGACACCACGTGAGTTCGAACTTTTGACGTATTTACTGGAAAACAAGGAACATGTCCTGACACGCGAACAAATCCTAAATCGCGTCTGGGGGTACGATTACTTCGGTGAGACGAATATCGTCGACGTCTACATCCGTTATCTTCGGAAAAAAGTCGATGCCCACCCTCCTGCTTTGATCCAGACCGTTCGTGGAGTGGGGTATGTGCTACGGGAGGCGACGCCATGAAGCTTCGAACGAAACTTGCTTTATCCGTCACTGCCTTTACGACACTCTTATTGTTACTTTCGTTCATCGTCGTGACCTTCGTCGTCCGCAATCATTTGATTGAATCGCGTTATACCCAACTGGAACAGGCAGAGGAATTGATGGAGGATGATTCATCGGTCCGAGCATTGCTGACGCTTCATGAAGATTCCGTCGTCTTATCGAACGAAGATGGACGATGGGTCATTTCAAACGACGAAGATGACGACGACTCGTCTATCGTTAACGGAGACGTACGAGCAAGTGACCTACCCGGTATTCCGCGTTCGAATGATCCATTCAAGTCTGGCGATTGGTTCGGTATCGTCCATCAGGATCAAGCTTATTTGTTCGAAGATGAGAGCGTCGATGATACGGTCTCGACACTCGTCTTGACCTTCACCATCGTGTTGGTCGTTGGCATCGTCATCGCGTTCATCAGTAGCTTCTGGATTGCGTATCAGACGCTCCGCCCGCTCAGGCAACTGAATGATACGATGCAACGGATTTCGTCTTCCGGTACGCTTGAGACCGTGCAGACCGAACGCGATGATGAGATCGGTCGCCTCGGTCGCGTCTTCAACCAGATGATTGGTCGTGTCGATCAGACGATGGAACAACAACGGCAGTTCGTCGCCGATGTCTCGCATGAGATGAAGACACCATTGACGGTCATCGAGGGCTATACCCAATTGTTGAAACGATGGGGCAAAACGAAGCCGGACGTCCTCGATGAATCGATTGAACACATCTTGCAGGAGACGCACGCGATGCGGACGACATTGATTGAACCTATGCTTGAATTGTCGCGTCTCGGTTATGAGGAAACATCTGTCGAAGCGATCGACTTAGCGGAACTTGGGAGCGAACTCGCCGATCGGATGTATCATGCGACAGGGACGATCATCCCTGTTGATGCCTCTGGGACGATCCGGGCGAATCGCGAAGCGGTGCTACGGATCTTGACGATTTATATCGATAACGCCCTGAAATATGCTACTTCTCCCGAATTGCATCTGCGCAAGGAGCGACTAGCTGTTCTTGACCGTGGGACATCTCTAACGGACGAAGAACGTGCCCGGTTATTCGATCGGTTTTACCGACTTGATGCAGCACGCGACCGTTCAGGAAGTGGACTCGGATTGTCGATTGCTGCTGCGCTTGCAACGACACATTATTTTCAGGTCGGTAGTGAAGCGCGTCAGCCAGATGGTAGTTGTTTCTATCTAATTCCCGAGCAGTCTAAATGAAACTTTTTCTACATTTGTGTCGTACACTTAAGGAAGAACGTCACATGATGAAAGAAGGAATTTCACGATGGCTAAAAAACGTTGGGGTGGGCTTGCTGTTGCCGGCGCCTTTCTCTTAACAAAAGGAAAGGTCATCCTTGCCTTATTGAAATTTTCGAAGTTTGGAGGCACTCTGATTTCGTTTGGAGTTTCGCTTCTCTTTTACGCTCAAGTATTTGGCGTCTGGTTCGGGGTCGGATTGCTTTATCTCCTATTCATTCATGAGATGGGACATCTACTCGCCGCTAAACGACTCGGTTTTAAAACGGGTCCTGCGATTTTTGTACCCTTCATGGGAGCTGTCATCGGGATCAAAGATACGTTCCGGACACCAAAACAAGAAGCGATTCTTGCGTACGGTGGACCACTCGCGGGTCTCTTGTCCCTGATTCCGCTTGCGATTGGATATGCCGTGACCGGAAATGACTTCTGGCTCGTCATCTTCCACCTCGGGGCTCTGTTGAATCTCTTCAACCTACTTCCTGTCAGTCCGCTTGACGGTGGACGGATTCTTGCGGGACTTCCGATCATCGTTTGGGTTGCGGGACTTGCTTCCTTAATTGCTTACGGTATCACGAACTTCAGCTTGATTCTGCTCTTGATCGCTTTCTTCGGCGGCAGTGCTGTCTGGAAACGGTATAAGTTCGCAAAACAATACGAAGAGAACCGGTCGACCTTGATGCTTTACCGTGCTGCACGCGAACGCGTCTTGCGCGCAAAAGCGGAGCAAGAACGTGCAAACGCTGAAGTCGCTCTTGCACCGGAAGTGGAGGAAGAACAAACGGTCGAAAGTACTTACGATCCGATTGCTTGGTCGCTTCGTCTCGATTTACAGGATTTGCGACAAGCGAGTCCGGAAGAGGCACGTCAGGAAGCCGACGATTTGTTACGGTATCAATATGATGCTGCGAACGACTACGATGCGTTGTTGCGTCGAATCGATCAGCGGATCGAACCGCTCCGACTCGCTGAAGAGTCAGTCCAGTATCACCAGATGCCGAAAAAACAACAAACGATCACGCTTCTCGCTTACTTGGCGCTCGGTGCCATTTTATTCATTGCTTTTGAGTACTCGAAAGGGTACTTGCCTACACCATCTTAAATTTAGTTCTATCGGATGCGCTTCATGGCGCATCCTTTTTTCATGGAACAAACACATTGACTAGAGTGATTTCTTGCATCTCGTCAAAGAAGCGACTACTCTGAGTAAAACCCTACTTACCACTTGTCTAAAAAAGGAGGCTCTCCTTCCATGAATAAAAACACTGCCCGCCTGGGTGAAGCACCTGTCAATCAGCTCTTACTTAGTCTCTCCTTACCGGCAATGGTCGGGATGCTCGTCACGGCACTCTACAATATCGTCGATACGATTTTTGTCGCCCAAGGCATCGGTACGGCTGCCGTCGCCGCCGTCGGAATCGCTTTCCCCGTCCAGCTCGTATTGATGGCAATCGCCAACTCGATCGGGATCGGGGGTGCTGCAATTGCATCACAACGGCTCGGTCAAAAACAAACGGATGGTGCTAGTCGTGCTTATGCAAACGTCTTGATCGCGGTTTTCTTCATCAGTATGCTCGCTATCATCAGTGCTTTCATCTTCGTCGAACCGTTACTTCGTCTCTTTGGAGCGACAGATGAGATCATGCCGTATAGTATCGATTTCTTACGCGTCCTCTTGATCGGATCACCTTTCTTCATGTTGACGATGGCGTCAAGTGCGATGCTCCGCGCAGAAGGACGTGCGAACTATCAGATGCGCGTCATGCTGACGACGGTTGCGATCAACATCGTCTTGACCCCCATGTTCATCTTTGGTCTTGATTGGGGCATTCAAGGTGCTGCACTCGGAACAGTTGTTGCGCAAATCGTCGGTGCTGCACTTGTTTTCCGATTCTTCTTTACCAAACGTCGGCAAACGGGGTTAACACTCGATCGAAATGCTTTCAAACCCGATTTCCGTTTAACGTTTCGGATGATGCAAATCGGATCATCGTCGTTCATCATGCAGGTCTCCCAATCGATTCTGTTCATCACCGTCAACCATATGCTCGTCCGGTACGGGGGTACGACAGAACTAGCGACGTTTGCGGTCATCAATAAGTTCATGGCGCTCGTCGGTATGCCGATCATGGGGATCGTGCAAGGGATGCAACCAATCGTCGGGTATAATTTCGGTTCTCGGCAATTTAGCCGGATGTCTCTTGCCATCAAGTTGGCAATCCGTTATGGCTTATCGTTATCGATTAGCTTGTGGTTACTGATTCAATTGTTCCCTCGTTTTTGGGTCGGCTTGTTCACGGAAGAAGCGACACTTCTACAGGAAGGCTCGAGTGCGATGCGTATCTTATTCGCTCTATCGTTCGTCTACGGAATTCAAATGATTATCAACGGGATGTATCAATCGCTCGCTAAAGCAAAAGTCGCTTTATTCTTGTCCTTGTCACGCCAAACGTTATATACGATTCCACTCGTTCTGATCTTGCCCCTGTTCTTCGGTGTCAAGGGTGTCTGGTTCGCTTTCCCGATCGCTGATGCGATGGCTGTCTTGACAGCCCTTGTCTTCGCTTATAAAGATCGCGTTCTGTTATTTAAACCGGAGGAATACGTCGCAGAGGAACAAAAAGTCGCCACCGCGAAGTGACTGGAATGGATTTAAGATCGTCTGCCTTGCAGATGGTCTTTTTTGATGGACTTCTATAATACGAACATGTATTCTGTTACTAGTGAATGACAGAAAGGAGCCTGTTGCATGTATACATTAGCGATTGACTTTGAAACGGCAAATCGGAATAGCGGAAGCATTTGTGCGTTTGGTTGGTCCGTTCTCTCCAACGGTCGCGTCACGGAGAGTAAACAGGTCTTAATCAATCCAGAAGAGAACTTCGATGCCGGAAACATCCGGGTTCATGGAATTCGTCCGAGTGATGTCTTCGATGCACCGACGTTACCTGAAGCGATGGAAGCACATGGCTTATACGATTTAATCGCAGGTGCTCAACTGGTCGTTGCCCATAATGCATCATTTGATATGGGGGCGCTTCAGAAAGCGATTCAAAAATACGATATGTACCAGATGCCAGCTTTCACGTACGGCTGCACGGTCAAATTATCCCGCAAACTGTATCCATGGTTGCCGAACCATCGATTGAATACGATGGCAGAATTCCTCAACGTCTCTTTTCAACATCATGACGCGAAAGAAGATGCCTACGTCTGCGCCCTACTCTTAAACGATATGTTGGAACGAACGAATCTACAGGATCCGGTCACCTTGCATACATTCTGTGGCGTTCGGATGGGACAGGTTGCCTATTAAACAAAAAAGCACTCTAGACATGAGATCTAGAGTGCTTTTTGATGGTGTTCAATTATTTGCTTGTTTGTTTGATTGGGAACCAGCCTGGACGACTTGTGATGCCTGCCCATAATGCATCTGGAACGACGAGTTCTGCTTGTGCCTCTGGATCAAGTTCTGTTCGGATTGACGCAAGGTCACCTGCTTCAACTTTCTCAACCCATTTCGGTTCCATGATCAGTTCACGACCGAGGGCGATCATTGGAACGACAGCCAAACCTTGTTCGACTTCGTCCGCTGTGTGAAGCGATCCGACACCGATGACAGGTACTTGTTCGCCAACCCGTTCTTGAACGAGTGTGATTGGTGATGTCATTTCATTTTCGTCACGAATCGAACCTGCGAAGAAGTCCATCACGGAAACGTGCAAGTAATCGAGATCTTTTTTCGCCAGCTCATCGACGAGACGCATCGTGTCATCGAGTGTGATTCCTGGATTTTCGATCTCTTCTGGAGAGAAACGATATCCGACGATGAAGGAAGGATCCTGTTTCGCGACGGCTTCGACTGCATCTACGACTGCTAATGGGAAGGCGAGACGTTTTTCTAAGCTACCGCCCCATTTATCATCGCGGCGGTTTGAGTGTGGTGAGAAGAATTGTTGGATCAAGTACGTGTTCGCACCGTGAATCTCAACACCATCAAATCCAGCTTCCATCGCACGACGTGTCGCTTGACCGAATGCTTCAATGATTGCTTCAACTTCTTCCGCCTCTAGCGCACGAGGTGTCATTGCCCCTTCACGTACAGGTGCGACAGCACTTGCACTAACTGTTTGTCCACCGACGAGTTCTGGTGGTGCCATACGACCAGCGTGGAAGATTTGTAAGATCGCTTTTGCGCCTTTATCTTGAATCGTTTTTGCGAGTCGCTTCAGACTTGGAACGAGATCGTCACGATGCGCACCGAATTCATTCGGGAATCCTTGACCGTCTGCTGTGACATTCGCACACGCTGTAATGACCGCACTGACGCCACCTGAACGTTCTGCGTAGTACGCGAGTTCCGCATCCGATACTTCGCCGTTCTCTTGTGCTGCATAGTTTGTCATTGGTGCCATCAAGACGCGGTTTTTCAGCGTCACACCGTTTGGTAATGTAAATGGTTCAAACATTGCTTGAGTTGCCATGAGTGAAGTGCCTCCTCTAATTTCTTGAACTGAATATCGACAGTATACGCTCGTCTTCCTTCGAATAGCTACTGATGTGCTTACGCGATGTGTCACTTGCGAATTGCTTTACGACGTCCACCCGGCCACCACCAGTTCCAGTGACCAAATAGCTTCATCAATGCGGGAACGAGCAGCATCCGGACAATCGTGGCATCAATAAAAATCGCAAGTGCGATACCGACGCCCAGTTGTTTGATTGGACTGACGCCCGTGAAGGCAAACGCCCCAGTGACGACGATCATGATCAAGGCTGCAGACGTAATGATCTTACTCGTTTTCGCAAGACCCATCTCGGTCGCGTAATCGTTATCGCCTGTCTCGTCATAATATTCTTCCATTCGCGAGACGAGGAATACTTCATAATCCATCGATAAACCAAAGACGAGTGAGAAGATGAAGACCGGTGTCAGAATACCAATCGTCTCCTGTGGAAGAACTGCGCCCGACTCGAACAAGATGACGAGTAATCCGAATGTCGCCCCCAGACTAAGCAAATTCATCAAAATCGCCTTGATTGGGATTAAGATGGATCGGAACGCAATCAGCAGGATGATGAACGTTGCCAAAACGACGACACCGACTGCTAGTGGGAGTTTCGATTCAATGGCATCATAAATTTCCTGATTGAAGGCTGCCGGTCCCCCGACAAGATAACCGTCCGCTTGCATGTTTCGCACCCAGTCTTGCGAAGCAGCATCGCCGGGATCTCCTTTTAAGTTGACATCAATTCGTGCTTGGTCATTCTCTGACAGAAATGACGTCAAGGCTTCGCGTCCGGCCGGAACAGCGACTAACTGTTCGAGCGGCACTTGTTGCTGTTCGGCAATCGTTGCGGCGGATACGACGGAACGTACATCGGGATCTGATTCGAGTCGAATCGTCACATCTTCGATTTTTTCTCGTCCCACCTCTGAGGAAGCATCGGCAGACAAGATGAGGACAGCATCTGTTCCATCATTCCCGAATGTTTTTTCCCACGACTCAAAAGCGAGACGAGACGGATAGGATTCCGGTAAAGCGGTCGCTTGCGGAATGTTCAACGTCAAGTCACGTAACGGCAATAAACAAGGTAACAACAGCAATAAGGACAAAACAGTGACTGCGATAGGGCGCTTCATGACGAAACGAGCGAGGCGACGCCAACGATCTTCACTACGCCCTGCTCGTTGCCGGAAGAGTCGCCCTTTCTCTAGCACCTTCCCGAAAACAATCAATAGTGCCGGCAGTAATGTCAATGCACTAACGACTGCTCCAAGAACTGAAACGAGCGTTCCGATCGCGACAGCGCGGAAAACATCCACATCAATCAATAATAATCCGGCAAGTCCGACGAATACACAGATTCCGGAAAATAAAATCGAACGTCCTGCCGTCTCGACCGAACGGATTGCCGCCTTCCGAATATCTTGTCCGTCCTGCCGTTCTTCGCGAAATCGATTGACGTATAACAGCGAAAAATCAATTCCGAGCGCAAGCGAAATCATCGCGACCGCATTCAAGACGAAGATCGATAACTCTTGTTGTCCGGCGACGAAATACAGAACACCGGCACCAAAGACAAAAGTAACGAGTCCCATGATCAACGGTAGGATGGCGGCAACCGGGGTACCGAAAACGAGTAGCAAGACGATCAACGCTGCTGGAATTCCGATCAATTCAGCCCGGATGAGGTCATTTTTTGACGCTGTATTCAAATCATCGACGACGACCGGTTCACCCGTTAGCCGAATCGTTCCGGTGTCATCCAGTTGACGTGTGACCGCAGCTGCCCATTTCGCATCAAGTGTCGGTACACCGACTGTCACGTATCCCTTATCGTCACGAATCGCTCGCGGATTTTCAACAGGACCAGTGACGTTCCCGACGCCATTAATATCACGGAAGCGCTCGACATGTTGCACCATCGTTTGTTGTAGATTCTCTTGATTTTCAAATAGGACGATGATCGTATGCGGATCCTGACCGAAGTCTTGATCGAGTACTCTCTCGACACGTTGAAAATCACCGTCACGTGTAAATCCGTTTCCTTCTAGACGATCGGGTAATTGATAGGCGAAATAACCAAGCACGACGAGCAGTATCGCCCAAACGATTAACACTCCTCGAAAATACGTACTCATCAGATGACCAAGCCGTTCCATGATGTGTCCCCTTTCTGTATAAAACGTACAAAAAACATCCTTCTTGCTGAAAAGCGAAAAGGATGTTTTATTACGTCTTTTGGAAAATTTGAACCCATGTGTTGCCGAATGTCGCCGATGTCGATATGATCACAAGACGTCGCGCCTCTTCATCGAGTAACACACTTTTGAGTAAAACGGAGGAGTGACATCCCTCGAACTTATATTTCAGCTGACTCTTCTCATACAAGTAAAAACGAGATGAATCGGTGATCGAAAACAATTGGTGCCGGTGGTCAACGAGCGAGTACTCTGCGTAATCCGAAAAAGGAATAATCGATTCCTGATTCGTCGCAGCGTCCCAAATCACATACCGTTCTTGTAGATCATCATAGGAGATGATCGTCGTAGGTGCGATGAATCGTTCGAACGTCAAACTTGTATCATATCCTCGCTCAACTAAGCGTCCGAACAGCGGCGCCTCTTCATAATTTGAGTATCGCCAGTCTCCTGTTTGAACGTTCACACAGACAACGTCCGTTTCTGCCGTGTACAGGAAGATCTCATCGTCTTGCCACAAGAATAAATTACTGAACCATGCTTCGGAAAAAGCAGCGGGTCGCTTGATATAATCTAAATGCCCTTGCTCTAAATCCAATAAACCAAAATAAGCTGACTCTTCAAATACGATGAACAATCGCCCACCGCCTGGCTCGATGTACCAGGAGAATGGAACATACGCACATGCTGTTTCCCATAGTGGTCTTAAATCCGCATCACATTTCATAAATCCGTGTCGATCTCGAAAAAGAAGCAAATCCTCCCCGATTCGATCAAACAGTGAGACGGATTCATGGAGTAACAGCTCTGCAGCAGGTTTATACATATGCATCACTTCCTACTTCATACGGTATCAACCTTCTCAGTTTCTCGCTACTATTGATGCGCTCGACTTGCACCTCCTGTTATACTAACTTCATGGAAAAAGGAGGACGAACACGATGAAACCTTTACAATTATCAGCAGAGACGGCTGTCGAACTCTCGAAACGTCTAAACGTGCCACTTGAACAACTGATGCATATGCCGCGCCATATCTTGATTCAAAAGCTCGTCGAACTCGAGCAGGAACAAGCGAAAACGGAATCTGATTCGTCTAGCGAATCAGATTCTTAAGTAAAAAGCCTCTCTTCTATATGATGGAAGGAGGCTTTAATCTTCGTTTAGGATTGTGGATGATAATCTGATTTCCCGTAGCGGAAGACATTGATGATCGCTTTCCCATCACTCGGGTAACCGTTCGGATGATCGATTGGAAAAAGCGAGAAAAAGACGAAATAAAACGAGAAATACGCAAACTGGTAAGTGAAGATTGATGCCTCAAACACACCGGCATAAATGAGACCATTGACAATAAGGATACTAGCCAAATTTGCAAGCGAACCTCCTGCATACACCAGGATATTGGTAAGCTTTGTCTCATGACCTAGTGCCTCATACTGACACCAGCCATCCCAAAAATAGATACGATTCAAGCGGATTGGACCGACACGGAGTAACGATTTTCCTGAACCAATGTTGATCTCCATATTTCCACCGAATAATCGGGCAAAAAAGTAATGCCCCATCTCATGAATCAAAGTTACGATAGGCAACAGTAAAAAGAACGACAAAAAGAATTTCCATAAATCCCCGAAACCAAACATACCACGTACATCCTTTCATAAAAACAACATCCCATATACTACTTAAGAGGTTTTTTCCCGAAAGATGCGTCTTCAAACAAGCTTTCAAAGATTTTACGCAAGTCAATTGCATGACAGGTTGAAATCGAATTGTCATTCGCGCAAAAAAGAAGGACGAAGCCTTCTTTCGCTTCGTCCTTCTCGATTTAATCCGTTTTCTTACGACGTTTGTTCGCTGCGTACAACAATCCGATGATTGTCAGTGCTGCACCACCTGCTATTGCGTATTTCTTGTAGTCTGCTTTTCGTTCGGCGATGACCGTCGTCGTCAATGCCTGGATGACCAACTGTTTCCCTTCATGCAACCGTGGTGCGTGCAACTTGACGGCACCCGACTCAACTAACACCTCGAATTCACCGTTTGGCAATTCAATCGTGATATCCTCTTCCGTCGCATTATGGTAGACACGCTGTCGTTCGACGTATCCTTCATAGGTGCGTTTCAGTTCAAAGGCAATCACGCCCTCCCCTTCTTCAAGGAAACGAAGGTGTTTTTTAATCATTGCTGCGTTTGCGAGACGGAACATCGGATACTGACGACGAAGAGCAATCAATCCTTTGACGTATTCGACTGCTGGACGCTCTGTTTCCGCCCGTTCATAGTCAAGACGATTGACAACCTCTCCTGCATTGAAGCTGTCACGAATCCCGTCCTTCGTCCGGAAGAACTCTTGTCCGGCCTGAAGGAAAGGAATGCCTTGTCCCGTCAAGATGATCGCATTCGCGAGCATTTGTCGTTTCCGACGAATCTCCTCCGTGTCCTCTGGACGAGATACCGTTAATTTATCCCAAATCGTCAAATCATCATGAGCCTCGACGTACGAGACGACCTGATTCGGTTCATCGGCAAACCCTTGCGAAGAGACGTTACCAGCGATTCCCCGTTTGACTTCACTCGTCCGGTCAAATGCACCACTGATGAAACCACGATCTTCTGGTGTTTGAACGTCGCCTTTGACCCCGTCCCGTAAGCCGTTATTGAAATGCGCGATTCCTGGCATCTTCGGTGCATTGAAGTAATTCGCTTTTTCTTCCGGATCAAGCGGCGTATCGAGATCCCAGCCTTCACCAATGATCAGAATCGACGGATCAATGCGATCGAGTGCATGACGCACCTGATTCATCGTTTCGACATCATGCAGTCCCATCAAATCAAATCGGAAACCGTCCAGATGGTACTCTTTCGCCCAGTACGTCACACAATCAAGAATGAACTTCCGCATCATCAAACGTTCAGACGCCGTATCATTTCCACAGAAACTACCGTTCGAGAGACTACCATCCGCCTCTTGACGATAGAAGTAGCCAGGAACGAACTGACCGAGCGGAACCGTTGCCGCATCATACGTATGATTGAAGACGACGTCCATGATGACACGTATCCCACGGTCATGTAACGCCTGAACCAATTGTTTTAATTCAAGGATCCGCGTTCTTGGATCATCCGGATTTGACGAGTACGAACCTTCCGGCGCAAAGTAGTTCACCGGGTCATATCCCCAGTTATAGTTATCCGGGTCGTTCGGCGCTGCCTCATTGACTGAGCCAAAATCGTAGATCGGCAATAACTGGACATGCGTCACACCGAGATCCGCTAAATAATCAAGTCCTGTTAATCCACCATTTGGTGTCCGTGTTCCTGCTTCCGTCAGTCCAGCGAATGTACCACGTGCGACGACACCACTAGCCGGATGACTCGTTGCATCGCGTACGTGTAGTTCATAAACAACTGCGTCTTGCGAAGAATGGAACAGTGGGCGTTCTTCAATCCATCGTTCTGGTGTCACACTTGTCGGGTCAATCAGCGCACCGCGTTTTCCGTTCGTTCCGACGGCTTTCGCATACGGATCGACTGCCTCGACCTTTTGTCCGTTGATGCTCGCTTGAAACGTATAGAAATAACCTTCATATGCCGCTCGATCGAGTTCAACGACGTATGTTCCCCGTTCGCCTGCCATCATCTCGACCTCTTCGACTTTTCGTGCGCGTAATGTCTTATAGAGACGAATCACGACACGTTCTGCCGTCGGCGCCCACAAGCGCACGCGAATCGCTGTCTCTGAGAAAGTCGCTCCTAAATCATTTCCACTATAGGCAAATCGCTCATCCAGTTCTTGCGGTGTGAGCGTCAACATGTCTGCTGTTTGTTTCAAAGCTAAGCACCCCTTTCATTTCATGGTTTTTATTATAACAAAATTTCAAAGCAGTGGACGCTTCCGGTATTCCTCTCTAAAATAGAGAGTGGAATGAAAGGGGAGATTAAAATGGCAGCAAAAGATAATTCATTTGATATCGTGTCACAAATCAACATCGAGGAAGTCAAGAACGCCGTCCAGATTGCACTGAAAGAAATCACGAATCGCTTCGACTTCAAAGGTTCAAAGAGCGACATGAAGCTCGAAAAAGAGGATTTGATTCTAATCTCAGATGACGATTTCAAACTCGATCAAGTCAAAGATGTCTTAACAGCAAAATTGATTAAGCGCGAAGTTCCGACCAAAAACCTGCAGTACGAAAAAGTCGAGCAGGCTGCTGGGAACACGGTTCGTCAACGCGTCATTCTGAAAAGTGGAATCGACCGTGACGACGCGAAAAAGATCAACAATGCCGTCAAGGAATCGAAATTAAAAGTGAAGACACAGATTCAAGATGACCAAATCCGTGTCACTGGTAAATCACGTGACGACCTACAACAAGTCATGCAAATCGTTCGTGAGCTTCCGTTATCAGTCGACGTGCAGTTCATTAACTTCCGTTAATCGATTCTCATCAATCGGCTGAACGTTCATGTTCAGTCGATCAAACAAAAAAGGGAGGTGCTTTCTGGATCGTATCCAAAAAGTACCTCCCTTCATTTAATTTAAAGTGTTGCTTATTGCGCTGTGTAACCACCATCGAGAACGACGGCTTGACCCGTGACACCTGCTGCTTTGTCACTTGCAAGGAAAATAGCGTAATCCGCGATTTCTTTGACTTGCAGTAACCGTTTTTGCGGAACAAGCGGATAAATGACCTCTTCTAAAACATGTTCGAGCGGTACGTTCCGTGTCTCAGCGAGCGAAGACAACTGATTTTGGACGAGTGGTGTATCGACATATCCTGGGCAAATCGCGTTGACCGTAATACCAGAAGTTGCTCCTTCTAATGCTGCGACTTTCGTTAAACCGATGACACCATGTTTCGCGCTGTTATAGGCAGCTTTCCCTGCAAAACCAATCAATCCGTTAATCGATGACATGTTCAAGATTCGTCCAGAGCCTTGTTTTTTCATGATCGGGAAGACATATTTCGTATAGAGGAATGGTGCACGAAGCATGATGCTTTGAAGCAAGTCGAATTTCTCAGTCGAGAACTCTTCGATTGGTGAGACGTGTTGCATCCCCGCGTTATTGATGACGATGTCAATCGTTCCGTAATGCGCGACCGTTTGATCGATACTTGATTTGATTGCCTCTTCATTCGTCACGTCACCTGCGACAGCAAACGCATCGAAGCCTTTTTCACGAAGTGTTTCAGCAGAGCGTTTTGCAGCTTCTTCCTGAAGATCGACGATGACGACCTTCGCACCTTCTTGAGCGAATTCTTCAGCAATCTCAAGACCGATTCCGCTTGCTGCTCCTGTAATTAATGCAACTTTTCCTTCGAGTTGTTTCATCATGATGGATTCCTTCTTTCTTTACCTTTACGTGTTCGGTCTCTTTACTGTACGCTGATTGAAAGAATAATAAAAATGAATACTTGTTATGACATCTATAACTCAAAAGAATAGGAGAATACTGATGGATTTCCGCCAACTGGAATACTTTACGGAAGTGGCACGCTTCAAAAGCTTCACTCGTGCCGCTGAACATCTCCACGTCACGCAACCGACACTCAGTAAAATGGTCCGTCACTTAGAAGAAGAACTTGAGATGGAATTGTTCGATCGGAGTAAACGACAAATCGTCCTGACGGATGCCGGTGAGACCTTATTGATTGAAGGTGAAAAGATTCTGCGGCAGTTATCTGACCTGCCTTCCCACCTCTATGATGTCATGCATCTGACGAAGGGAACGATTCGGCTCGGTGTGCCCCCACTGATCGGTTCGCTGTTTTTCCCGGGTCTCCTGCGTCGCTTCGAAGAGATGTATCCGATGATTCAAATCGAATTAATCGAAGCCGGTGGGCATGCGCTAGAAAAAGCGGTCGTCGCCGGTGAAGTCGATTTGATCGCAACGGTGCTGCCTTCGGATGAGCATTTAACGACACACCCCTTCATTGAAGAAGAATTGCATTTGTTTTTACCAAATGATCACCCACTCGCCGATCGGTCGATGATTGCGTTAGAGGAAGTCGCCGACATGCCGTTCGTCTTGTTCAATGAAACATTCTCACTACACGATGTCGTCTTGAACGCCTGCAAAGATGCCGGATTTACGCCTAACGTGTCTCGGGTGAGCTCGCAGTGGGACTTCTTATGTTTACTAGTCGCAGAAGGAAATGCCGTGACTGTCCTGCCGCGTTCGATCGCGGATCGCTTTTCGATTCGTGGCGTCAAAACGATTCCGCTTGAAACACGTGTCCCGTGGCACTTAGGAATCGCCGTTCCGACCGGTCGCTATCAATCGTACGTGACGCGGAAGTGGATTCAATTCGTCAGCGATATATATTCCAAATAAGCATACCTTTCATAAAAACCATGTATTTGTAGCATGGTATTTCTTCCTTTACGATAAGAACATCGTTAAAAAAGAAAGGAAGTCCTTTACCATGGCAACTCATTTTGAATCACGTCACGAAACAGGCGTTAAAAAACTCAGCGAATTCACAGACGCAAACGCTGCACAATCTACGCATGACAAAATCTCTGAATCCCTGAAAGATATCGCTCCAGCAGTCGGTGAGTGGATCACGGATTTCGCATACGGTGAAGTTTACAGCCGCGATGGTCTCGTCAACCGTGACCGCGCAATCGTCACGATTGCTTCCCTCGTCACACAAGGTACAGAACCACAACTTGCTCTCCACATCAATACTGGATTGACAGCTGGTTTAACAGGAAACGAAATCGTCGAAGCTATCATGCATCTTGTTCCTTACACTGGATTCCCACGTGTCTTGAACGCACTTGAAGTCGCAAAAGTCGTCTTCGCAGAACGTGGCGTCACAGTCGAAACAGAATAAGATCCGTACGACTTAATTGAAAAAAGATGGGCATGACGCATTTTCGGGTATCTCCTTAACAAAGGAGTGGTCGATCATGCGTTATGCCCTTTTTGCGGATCTTCACAGTTCAATAGCTGACACAGCAGCTGTCCTAGCTGACATACGGCGGCTCGCTCCCGATGCGCATTTGTTTTGTCTCGGTGATGTTCATGAATGCCATATCGGTAAAAAACGAGCGAAGCGCTATTCTTTCGAATCGCTCTCCCTCGTCGTGACGCTCGATGATGATTTTTTAGAGCTGATTGATTTTAAGACGTTACTTGGTAATCAAGAAGAGCGCATCCTGTCGCTCGTTCCACCACATCTATCTCCTGTCATCGATGCATTACGCGATTGCCCTCGAAAACAACGCATCGAGGGGGCATTGTTGATTCATGGAGACCAACTCAGTTGGTCGCGGGATTTTCTACCCGACCTGTCACAACAACGCGAACCGTTACTCTTTTTCGGTCATAGTCATATCAGAGGTTTGTTTCGAAATGGCATCGCCAAACCGAGCCCACTAGGTCAAACTTTATCCATCAAAGGAAAACGGTATGCCGTTAATCTAGGTCCCGTCGTGTTCGAACGAGAATGGTGTCTTTACGATTCAGAGCAACAAACGATCGTGTTCTATCAGGCGAAGTAAGAAGATACGACAAAAGCCGTCGGGCACAGGGCTCGACGGCTTTTGTTCGTGTATCTATTGATCAGAGATAACGGACAAGCGATGCCTTGACGATATCCACTTGTGTGAAGTTCGTCTCTTCCGCGAATGTTTCGATGACTTGACGGACATCCCCTTGACGACGTACGAAGCTCGTCGGGACTGGTGTCGTACCGACAAGTTGCTCATGCAGACTCGTCAATCGATGATCATCGATGATCGTCGTCATCAAATCAAGGAATAGCAGAACATGCAGACGGTTCAAATAATCCCATGGTTTGTCTTCCGAACGGAATTCATTACGAGCGAGCCATTTTTTCAATCCGATCGCATCGATTTGACTCAACGTCTCTGTCGTACGTGCCGACTTCCAAAGCGTCAACAGTTCACCCAGTTTTTTCCGTGTCTGTTTCTTACGCATGAAGAATTCAAAATTGTCTTTCGTCCGTAATGCGTCTCCTTCAATCGGAGCAATCAAATCGGCTTCCGGCGCCGTCACGAAATCGTGAACGAAATCGACAGACTCTCCCGGTAACCAAGCAGCGACTTTCCCGTGAAAATCAGCCATAAAGGCGACCGTTTCTGCCAAAGGCTCCTGCTTCATCTGTGAAGCAGCTTGCTGTAATCGTTCTTTCGTCTCAGTCTTCATAATCTACCTCTTCTTATTCGTGGATTGGTCTTACATTTCTTCTGGAGCGCCGACACCAAGCAAACGAAGACCCTCTGTCAAGACGATCGTGACCGACTTGACGAGTGCAAGACGCGATTGTTTTGCTGCGTCATCTTCGAGAACACGGACGTGTCCGTAGTATTTATTAAAGCTTTGTGCAAGATCTAAGACGTAGCGGCTGATGATTGATGGCTCACGACGTGTGAACGCGCGATCGATGACCGTCGAGAATTGGTTCAGCATCGAGACGACACCCCATGCATGATCATCGGCACTACCAGCGAATGGTGTGCCATCATAGCCACCTTTACGGAGCAAGGAGTGCGCACGGGCATTCGTGTACTGGACATACGGTCCTGTTTCGCCTTCGAATTTCAACATCTGCTCAAGATCGAACTCGATATTGTTCATCCGTTCGTTCTTCAAGTCATGGAAGATGACCGCGCCAACACCTACTTGACGAGCCGTAGCTTCAGCATTCGCTAAGTTCGGATTTTTTTCCGCGATGTTTTGCTTTGCGACGTCGATCGCTTCTTGTAATACTTCTTCAAGCAAGACGATCCGACCTTTACGCGTCGACATTTTCTTTCCGTCCTTCATGATCAGACCGAACGGCACATGGTGCATTCCGTCGACGTTCTCAAATCCAAGTTTCTTCAAGACTGCGAACAATTGCTTGAAGTGAAGCGCTTGTTCCCCACCTACGACGTAGAACGCTTGCTCAAAACGGTACGTTTCGAGACGATAGACGGCAGCTGCTAAGTCACGTGTCGCATACAGCGTTGCACCATCTTTCTTTTTAATCAAGGCAGGCGGCATACCTTCTGCTTCGAGGTCGACGACCATTGCCCCTTCTGATTCGACGAGGAGATCTTTTTCTTCGAGCAAATCGATGACGTGTTGCATCTTATCGTTATAGAAGGCTTCTCCGTTCAAGCTATCGAATTTAACACCGAGCATCTCATAAACACGGTTGAACTCGACGAGTGAGACTTCACGGAACCACGTCCAAAGCGTCGTTGCCTGCTCATCACCTTGTTCGAGTTTTTTGAACCAGAGACGTCCTTCATCCTCAAGTGCCGGATTTGTTTCCGCTTCTTCGTGGAACCGGACGTATAATTTCAACAATTCCTTGATCGGTTCTGCACGGACCGCTTCTTCCTCACCCCACATCGTGTAAGCCACCATCAATTTCCCGAACTGTGTTCCCCAGTCCCCTAAGTGGTTGACACCGACGACGTCGTAGCCTTTTTTACGTGAGATTTGGTTGAGCGCGTTCCCGATGACCGTCGAACGCAAGTGGCCCATCGAGAATGGTTTCGCGATGTTTGGTGATGAAAAATCAGTGACGATCGTTTTTCCATTCGCTTCACTTGATCCGAACGCCTCTTGCTCCGTCAGGACTTGATTGACGATTTCTTGCGAGACGACTTCTCGGTTCAAGAAAACGTTGATGTAAGGACCTACAGCTTGAACGTTCGAGAACAGCGGCGCATCGATTTTTTCTGCGAGGTCTGAAGCGATCATGTTCGGTGCTTTACGGAATGCTTTTGCGAGCATGAAACATGGGAATGCCAAATCTCCGTGATCTTCATGTTTCGGTTGCTCGATCAGTTGTTCGATTTGTTCAACCGATAAGGCACCTTCCATGACTTGATGTAATACTTCTGCATACTGCGCTTTATAACTCATCTTTATTTCCTCCTGCTTCACTGATTTTTTGGCAATAAAAAACGCCCCTTGCGCCACGCGCAAAGAGACGGAATGACCGCGGTACCACTCTTCTTGGTGTCATTTTGACACCCACCTTGTTCGGGGATAACGGGGTTCCCCCGGCTACGCCTCTTCCATCAGGAATCGGGCAGCGTCTCAGAAGTGCGTTTCACGATCGGTTCGTCCTCAGGCTTCCACCATTCCCTGATTCGCTAGTTGACGAAAATCAACCGTTACTCTCTTCATCATCGACTATATTCGATATCTTTCACATTATACGCAATTCTTTCTTTTCTCTCAACCTTATTTTTTTGGTAAATGGCTTATCAAAATTTCCACAATTCGGGTATAGGAATAAAAGATACTTCTCAAGGGGAGGGATGTTTCATGCGCTACTACCAACATGTAGCCCGGACAAGCTGGATCGTCTTCGGTCTCGTCGCCTTGACGTTATTAGTGATCGGCATCGTTCATCCACCAACCTTCCATCCTTCTGTCTCCATCATCAACACGCTTTATTTATTCGGACTCGTTCTCCTGTTTCAGTTCGATAATGTCCGTCGTGGTGGCATTTACTATACATTCCAAGAAGGAATCATCTTATTTTTATTCCTCAATTACGGTTTAACGTACGCCTTGATTTTAAGCCAAATCGGTATTCTCGTCTTTCAATTCATGTCTCACCGAAAAGCGATTCGCTGGAAACGTTTCGTCTACCTCTACCCGATCAACGCCCTATTCGATTTAGTCTATATTTCGCTTCCCGCCTTTGCGTATTATGCGCTCGGTGGTCCGATCGGCTCAAACTTTACGTATACGAAAGCCTTGATTCCTTTCACCGGCTTTTTAATCACCGTTTTCCTTGTCTCTTATTTCCAATGTCTATTCGTCAATCGCTTCCTCTTCTTGAAATACGATTGGCGCCGTCTCGTAAAGCTGCAATCCCTCGTCTACGGAATCAGCATGTTGAGCGCTTTACTTGGAATCTGGTTTTACGATGAGAGTCCACTCGTCGCGGCTACGGTTTCCGCCTTGATCCTCTTTTTGTTCAAACGTCTGTTGCAAGAACGCGGCGACTCCCTTGAAGCAAATGATAATGCCAAACGATTTGATGATGCGAAGGAACACTTGTTGATTTCCCGCTTTGAACGCGAGACGATTGATTCGTTACTCCTTGATTTACCGCATCTGCTACCGTTTTCTGAAGGTTGGATCTCAATCCAACAACAGCGAAAACAAGTCATCTATAACATCCGGACGAAACAACCGATTGATGTATTACCACTGTTTCATTCCTTGACAGCCGACGATTTGCATACCCCGATCATCTATGGTCTTCGTTGCGACTGGGGCAACGATATTCAAATCGGATTGCCTGTCGATCGTCACTCGATGCTAGCGATTCCTTCGATTACGAGCGGAGAGGTCGATGTCTCGATCATCCTGTTCCATCAAGTCGCAGATGCCTATGATGCGACGAATGCCGATGAGTTATCTCGTCTGCTCCGTATCTTTTGTCGTGTCTTAGAGCGCTCTCGTGAAACGGTTCAACTCTACACGGAAAGTCGGACCGATGCCTTAACGGAATTACCGAATAGTCGTGCCTTCTACGAACACGGTCGGCAGGAGTTTGCTGCTGACTGCTATCCGCTCTCCGTGATCCTGTTTGATATTGATCATTTTAAACGCGTCAACGATACGTACGGTCATAAAGTAGGCGATCTTGTCCTTCGTGAACTCGGTCGACGTATCCAAGCGATCCAATTGCAACATGATGAGGTCTTTGCTGCTCGTTATGGCGGGGAGGAATTCGTACTTCTCTTACGAAATGGTAGTCAAGAGGCTGCCATCCAGATTGCCGAGACGGTCCGCCATGCGGTCATGGATCGTCCCTTCCTCGTCGATGGTCACCGACTGTCCTTAACCGTCAGCCTCGGAATTGATACAGTGGAAGAAAGATATCAACGGACGTTCGAAGAGTCGTTACGTCAAGCCGACCATGCACTCTATGTCGGCGGAAAACACAACGGACGCAACTGTACCGCGCATTATGCAAACCTTTGAAAGGTCGTGACTCTATTGTCGATTACAGAAATTGAAATGACGCTACCGACATCACAAGCCCACCGGACGATTCGGATTCATCGTCCGCCCCATTTGGATCCTTCTGAAGCATTACCAGTGATTTATATGCACGATGGACAAAACGTCTTCAGTGGAGAAACCGCCTCGTTTGGAAAAGGCTGGGAGATTCATCTTGCGCTACAAAAGACACAGATTCCAGCAATGGTCGTCGCAATTGACAGTCCAGAAGACGCCATGGATCGTTACGATGATTACGCTCCTTGGAGTGATGAAGCTTTGTTAATGCGGACTGCCTATCCTTCACATCGGTCGTCGATCGGGGGAAACGGTAAAGTCTACATGGACTGGATCATCCGCGAGTTAAAACCATACATTGACGCCAACTACGCGACACGTCCTGATGATACGACGATGATTGGCAGCTCGATGGGTGGCGTCATCTCGCTCTATGGATTATTCGCGTATCCGGAAGTCATCACGCGCGTCGCTGCCCTGTCGACTGCCGGATGGGCAAACTTCTCCTCACTCCTTGAATTCATCGAGCGTAGTCCGTCTCTGTCTGCCACTCATCGCTGTTATATGGATGTCGGCACAAAAGAAGTGAGTGGTCCGATGACCGAGACGGATTATTTACACACGAATGATGTCTTAGCGCGAGCGGTCGAACAGAAACTTACTCAAAGTCGCTATACGATCATCCCGGAAGCGATTCATCATGAAACGGCCTGGGCTGAACGTTTACCGGATATTTTGCGTTACTTATTTCCTTCCTCTTGAATACACAAAAAAGCCGGACGGTTTCTATTAAAGAAATCCTCCGGCTTTTTACGCATTGCCTTATACCAATTCTTCTTGTTGCTCTTTTTCATAACGGTTGCGCGGATGCTCCCGGCATTCATCGGAACACGAACGCATGACTTTCGGTTCGCATTCTTCACAGCAGAAGTGCTGTCGATTACATTCCGGGTTTGCACAATTAACATAGCGCGTCTCCGGTTTTCCGCAGTAGTAACATTCTGAGACGACAGACGGATTGACGGCATTGACAGGAACTTGTACACGCTCATCAAAGACGTATAGTTCACCTTCCCAGTCTTCTCCTTGTGTCTGTTCATCTTTTCCGTACATGACGACTCCGCCTTTAAGGTGGAAGACATCATCACTCTGTTGCCGTTTACGGAAGTACGCCGTGAATTTTTCACAACGAACGCCACCCGTACAGTATGTGAGAACCTTTTTCCCTTCAAACAAATGCTCGTTCTCGTCTAGCCATTTAGGGAATTCCCGTGAAGCATCGACATCGACTTTTACAGCATTCTTGAAGTGTCCGAGGTCGTATTCATAGTTGTTTCGTACATCGAGAATGACGACATCATCTTGTTTCATCATTTCTTTCCACTCTGCTGGTTCAAGATACGCAGCGTGTTCTTCTGGTACGTTGAATTCATCCTCAAAACGCCATGTGACGAGTTCTTTTTTGTAACGGACGAACGTCTTTTTGAAGGCGTGCTCTTCGACTTCATCGATTTTGAATTCGATGTCAGCGAATCGTGGATCCGCCGTCAAGTCCTTCATGTATTGTTCCGTTTGTTCGACCGTTCCAGAGAGTGTGCCGTTGATTCCTTCTGGTGCGATCAAAATCCGACCTTTAATACCGAGCTCTTTACAGTAAGCAAGATGCTCTTTCGTTAGCTGTTCCGGATTTTCGATCGGAACATACTTATAAAATAATAGTACGCGATAAGGTTTCATATTCCTCATTAGCCCCCATGTCAGTTTTTTGCAGTAAAACGAACGTTGGCAAACGAAGCGTCTAGCTATTGACTAGCTGGGAACGCCTGCAAAACGCACCCATTTAAGTATAATACCAACTCCCTTTCGAATGTACAATCTACAATTCCTGAATCCCTTTCAAGGAATTTCATTCCCTTTCTGAATCAGAAAGAGGTAAAATAAAACACAGTAGTACATCTCGCAAGGAGGATTCCGAATGCTCCATACACTTCGTGACTGGATCGAGCAGATGATTTTCTTTCTCCAAGACTTACCTGGAGGAGCTGCCACCGGTTTGATTGCCCCGTTTCTTGAGTCTCTATTTCCTTTCCTGCCACTCGTCCTGATCATTTCCGCGAATGCGGCAACCTATGGTTTTGGTATGGGTGTTCTCGTATCATGGGTCGGGAGCATGCTTGGATCACTCGTCGTCTTCGCTTGTATTCGATATCTATTTCGTCGTCCGGTCACGCGTTGGCTTGAAAAACACCATGCCGCGCAACAGTGGATCGAACGTGTTCGTCACATGAGTCCCATCTCACTCGGATTCTTTTTCTCGCTTCCGTTCATGCCTGCGTTCATCATCACGTCCATTTCCGCCATGATTCAACTATCGTTGCGGACGTATTTGATCGCTGCTGGTGCCGGTCGTTTGATCGTCGTCATCATCTTCTCGCTGATCGGAAAAGAATGGTCGACGTTCCTTGAGCGTCCGATGCGTCTCGTTCTTCTATTTTTGATTTTACTCGCCATTTGGGGAGTCAGTCGCGGAACGGAAGAGTGGTTAAAGCGTCGCGCCCTTTCAAAACGCGCGGATCATTTACGGGAAATCGAAGACAAAATCGAACGTCCAACTGAAAAATGACTCAAGCCTGTCTATGATTTCATAGACAGGCTTTTTTTGAGTTAATTTCGTTTTTTGTCGTGCTAGGTCTTTTGAATCATTTTCCAGCGCAATTAATATATAAAAATAACGTTCAAACAATGTTCAATATTGCAAACGCTTACATTAAATTGGTATGACCAATATTAATATAATAATGCGCTTTTCTCCTTAAAAATTAGGATAGCTTTTCCAGAAACGACATCCTTATAATGAATTTACATTCATTCCTTAAAGGAGGCGTCCTCATGCATCAAGTATCGGAAGTTCAAAAAAATGAATCGACTCAATCTGCTCCAGCAATCGTCGAGAGCGCTACCTTTCAACAATTGATGCGTCAAAAGAATGGCTTCATTCTTCCCGCCATCAGTTTCTGTCTTATTTTTTATTTTACGCTTCCGATTTTGACAAGCTACTTTACGATTTTAAATCAGCCGGTGTTCGGTGATATTACGGGTGCTTGGATCTTCGCTTTTGCTCAGTTCATCATGACATGGACGTTCTGCATGATGTATAGCAAAAAAGCACGTGCCTTTGATCGACTCGTCGAACAAATCAAGGAGGAGTCGAAATGAATTATACTGCCGTTGCTTTATTTGCGGCGATCGTCGGTTTGACGCTCGTCATTACATACTTTGCTGCCCGTAAAACAAAAACTGCTAACGACTTTTATACAGCGGACGGTGGACTCACGGGTGCACAAAATGGGATGGCGATTGCTGGCGACTATATGTCTGCTGCCTCGTTCCTCGGAATTGCTGGGATGATCGCTTTGGCCGGATTTGACGGATTCTTCTACTCGATCGGTTTCCTCGTTGCCTATCTGGTTGTCTTGTACCTCGTTGCCGAACCACTTCGGAACCTTGGGAAATACACGATGGCAGATATGATTGCCGCTCGTTTCAATGCTTCAAAAGTTCGAGGAGTCGCCGCCATGAACTCCATCGCGATCTCGATTTTCTATATGATTGCGCAACTCGTTGGTGCGGGTGCCTTGATTGAACTGTTATTAGGAATTCCTTACACGACAAGTGTCATCATTGTCGGTATCTTGATGACAGTCTACGTCGTCTTCGGTGGTATGACAGCGACCTCATGGGTCCAAATCATCAAAGCGATTCTCTTGATGGCAGGAACAGCTGTCATTTCGTTCATGGTATTCGCCAAGTTCGATTTTTCGATCTTCAAGATGTTTTCAGAAGTCAAACAAGCGACACCGCTCGGTGATTCATTCTTGAATCCCGGAAACAAGTTCAAATTACCGCTCGATACGATTTCATTGAATCTCGCACTCGTTCTCGGAACGGCTGGATTACCACATATCTTGATTCGTTTCTTTACTGTTAAGGATGCTCCGACTGCTCGTAAATCCGTCGTATATGCGACGTGGATCATCGGTGCCTTTTATATCTTGACGATCTTCCTCGGCTTTGGTGCCGCTGCTTTCGTCGGTTCTGAAGATATCATTGCTGCCAATGCTGCTGGTAACATGGCGGCACCACTTCTCGCTCAAGCACTCGGTGGTGATTTACTCTTCGCGTTCGTCGCTGCAGTCGCCTTTGCGACGATCCTCGCCGTTGTTGCGGGACTTGTCTTATCCGCAGCATCCGCCTTTGCCCATGACTTCTACAGTCATATTCTTCGCAAAGGACAAGCAACGGAAAAAGAACAGATGACGGCAGCACGACTCGCTTCCATCGCCGTCGCCTTGATTTCGATGGTACTGGCATTGTTCGCACAAACGATGAACGTCGCGTTCCTCGTTTCGCTTGCCTTTGCTGTCGCGGCAAGTGCCAACTTGCCAGTCATTCTCTTAACGATCTTCTGGCGCCGTTTCAATACTGGCGGAGCTGTCACAGGTATGGTCGTCGGGTTATTCTCTTCACTGATTCTCGTCGCACTCAGTCCAAATCTTTGGGCAGTCGACGGTTCAGCCTTGTTCGTCGGGGAAGCCCTCTTCCCGCTGACGAATCCAGGAATCGTCTCCATCCCACTTGGCTTCCTCGGAGCCATCGTCGGGACATTGTTGACGAAATCGAACGAAGTTGCCGGTAACTTCGAGCGTATCTTAGTCAAGGCCAATACCGGTATCGATGCAGCCACGGAAGTCGCCGCGTCAAAAGAATAAGTTCCCCTTAACGGCTCCTTCAACCCCCTTGAAGGAGCCGTCCCCTTTTACATTCTTCTCATTCATTGCCATACTAAGTGGATAATAGAGAAGAAAAGGAAAGGAAGACTGAACATGGATCTCGCTTTTTATTATTTCTTAATCCTCGGATTTTTCATTGGAATCATCTCCGGCTTTTTCGGAATCGGTGGCGGTATCGTCTTGACGCCCCTACTACTCATTTTAGGATATGCTCCAAGTGTTGCGATCGCGACCAGTCTCATGTTGACTCTCGGATCAACGGTTTCAGGTACGATCTCTCACTTACGTCTTAAAAATGTCGTCTGGCGCGATAGTCTTGTCGTCGGGGGCGTTGGAATCATCGGTTCGACGATCGCGACACCACTTGTCCTTCGTTTAGAGGAGGTCAACGGTGCTCATCTCGTCATCTCGATCGTTTATATCGGACTCTTACTCTATTTCGCGAATAAGTTCTTACGTCCGAAAACAACGACCGGTGAACAGACGGGTTGGAAAAATCGATATCTCGCTCTTGCCTTCACTGGTCTGTTCGCTGGATTCATCTCTTCGCTTCTCGGTGTCAGCGGTGGATTCATCATCACACCGTTACTCGTCGGGATCGTTGGCTATGAGTTGAAACGTGCAGTCGGAACGAGTATTGCTTCCGCGTTACTGATCGTCCTATCGGGACTCGTCAACTATACGGTCGCGAGCACGAATATCGATATCCTCGTCGGGATCATGCTGATTGTCGGCGCCTTGCTCGGAGCACCGATTGGCGCGAAACAGTTGACGCATTTCGAAAGTCCGTTCGTCAAAAAGTACCTTGGTATCTTCTATTTGACAGTTGCGGTCAGTGTCCTACTCGAAGTCATCGGCTGGAACGTCGCTTCACTTTCCGTTCTCGTTGCGCTTAGTTTGATTTTCTTACTGACACTCCTCGTCTACAGCCGTCGTCGAACGAATGGATGAATCGTCTCATCAGAAAAGCGGTGATGCCCCTATCAGGCATCACCGCTTTTTTCCGTTAAGCCACTCGTTTGTGACCGGCTCGTTCATAGTCTCTCGTTTGTTCAATGACTAAGTGCGACAAGAACAACATTCCAATCAAGTTCGGAATCATCATTAATCCATTTGCAATATCTGCGACCAGCCACAACGGTTCTAATTGCGCGACCGCACCATAACAGGCTGCGAGCGCAAAGAACACGCGGTATCCTTCGTTGAAGCGTGTCGTACCGCTCAAGTACTCCAAGCACTTCTCTCCATAGACATACCAACCAATGATCGTTGAATAACCGAAGAAGAAGACGGAGAAAGCGACCGTCCATTCTCCAAATGATCCTAGAACACTCGCAAAGGCGGTTGCTGTCAGTGCTGCCCCGGAAAGATTCGCATCATGCATCATACCTGAATGTAGCCCACCTGACGGATCCCAAAAACCTGTCGTCAGAAGGACGAGTGCCGTCATCGTACAAACGATCAAGGTCACGATGAAGGTACTCGTCATCGAAATCAACCCTTGTTCGACTGGACGCTCACTTTTTGCAGATCCAGCAATCAAGGCTGCCGTCCCAAGTCCTGCTTCGTTCGTGAAAATCCCCCGTGCTACACCGACTTGCATCGCCATCATGATTGATACACCGGTGAAGGCTCCCGCTGGCGCAAGCGGCTGGAAGGCGTACTCAAAGATTAAACCAAAGGCTGGTAGAATCTGATCTGCCTTCAATACTAAAAGGACACAAGCGGCACCGATATAGAGTAAGCTCATGATCGGAACGAAGATCGTCGAGATCGCACTGACGCGTTCGAGCCCACCACGAATCGATACGTAGACCGCAATTGCGAGCAGAATGCCGAACACTAGCAGCGGCACACGGAACGATTGCTCAAGCACCGTTGCCATCGCATTCGCTTGCACCGTATTCCCAACACCAAACGATGCGATCAAACCAAATACCGCAAACAGGATGGCGAGTAGTTTAAATTTAGGTCCTAGTCCCTTCTCGATATAATACATCGGTCCACTGACGGCTTCGCCGCGTTCGTTTCGACTTCTAAAGAGAATGGCAAGGAGGCTTTCTGCATATTTCGTCGCCATTCCAATTAAACCGATGACCCACATCCAAAAGACTGCGCCCGGTCCGCCCATCGTCAAGGCGACTGCGATCCCTGCGATGTTTCCGTTTCCGATCGTCGCCGCGAGGGACGTCATCAACATCTGAAAGCTACTGATTTCACCTTCACCTTGCCCTGATTTTTGAACAGATAATTGAAACGCTTGTTTTAAACGCCGAAACTGAAGACCACGTAAGCGGATCGTAAAGTACACTCCTGTTCCTACCAACAACATCATACTCGGAATCCCCCAGACCCAAGCCGATATCAGACGTAACACTTCCATGCCATTTCATCCTCTCTCTCTTTTCCGAGGCTTACCGTAGCATGTAGTTGTGTTTTCTTACAATATAAAAGAATACTTTTTGTGATTTTACACAATAGAAGATATACTAAAACTATCGAGTGAAAGAGAAAGAAGGGAAACCTCATGTTAGAAGCTTCATATCATTCCTTAGACGACTTAGCGGAAGCGATCGGTATTGCCTTGAATGCCCCGATTACGATTGAAGATCGCAATCACCGCCTTCTTGCGTATAGTACGCATACGGCTGATACAGACCCTGCCCGTGTCGCAACGATCATTGGTCGCCGGGTACCGGAATCGGTCATCGACCAACTCTGGAAAGATGAAGTCATCCAGAGCCTTGCTACACAAGATGATCCACTCATTATTTCGGCACGCACGGATGTCGGACTGAATGACCGTGTCGCCATTGCGATCAAGCAAGATTCAGAAATTCTCGGCTATATTTGGTCGATTGCTCGAAGCACTCCTTTTACTCCATCGGAACTAGCGGATTTAAAGAAAGGAGCGTTGCTTGCCCAACGTCAGTTACTGGCGATCGACATGCAGAAAAAACGGAAGGAAGAGCAGACGGAACAATTTTTCTTCGAGTTATTACATGAAGAATTATCCGAGTCAGAGATTCTGAAGATGTTTTCTAAGCTCCATGTCGCACCACCCGGCATCAGTCGTTTGACGGTCATTCGTTTTTCGGAAGCGATCACACCACGACTTGCGGATCGCCTGCGCTATTTATTGACGATTCAGCAGACAGTTCGTCCGTTACTTTACGCGTATGATGAAACAGATTTCATCTTGTGGATCAGCACAAACGACCGCGACGCAGAACAAGAGCGTCTGCAGTTCGACGCCTTCATCCAGTCGTTTCGACAATTGCTCGCGGAGCGGTTCGATTATACGGACTTCGTCGCAGCAAGTAGTGAAGTCTTCACCGGCGTCCAAGCGATTCCCGAGCGCTATGAAGAAGCGGGCATTGTCTTGCGTCTAAAAGACGCCTTCCCATTTGAGCTGAAGAACGTGACCCGTTACGAACGCCTCGGCTTATTCCAGCTCTTACCGATTTTCTCGGAGCGTCTGCGACGGCGGACGGTTCGCTTGGAAGAAATCGAACGGCTGCGTGCTTACGATGTGAAACATGCCTCCTCCTTATGTGAGACGCTAGAATGGTTCCTTCATTATGATGGAAACGTCAAACAAGTCGCTTCCCATCTCCATGTCCATCCGAATACGATCCTCTATCGGATGCGACGGATCGAGGAGGAAGCGGGCATTCGAATGGAATCTTTACCTGAACGCTCCTTACTTTATTTGTATCTAAAAGCAGACCGATATCCTTTGTGATTTTCCACAAAGGATATCGGTTGTTTTTGAAAACACCGATAAAGTAGAACGCTTTCATTTCTCGTATACTGAAGATGAAGAGAAATTGATTTGTTTATTTGCGAAAGGGGATCGCGTTCACATGATCATTGGAGTATTAAAGGAAATCAAAAACAACGAAAACCGTGTTGCATTAACACCTGCCGGGGTAGCAGCGTTACATGCACAAGGACATCGTGTCATCATCGAATCGATGGCAGGTATGGGGAGTGGCTTCACGAACGAAGAGTACGTCAAAGCCGGTGCTGAAATCATCGCGACTGCTGCTGAAGTCTGGGCAACAGCCGAACTCGCTTTAAAAGTTAAAGAGCCGATCGCTTCAGAGTACCAATACTTCCGTCCGGATCTGACATTGTTCACGTATCTTCACTTAGCGGCTGAGCCAGAATTGACACGTGCACTTGTGGATTCGAACATCACAGCAATCGCTTATGAAACGGTTGAAAAGAACCGCACACTTCCATTGTTAACACCAATGAGTGAAGTCGCAGGACGTATGGCATCCCAAATCGGTGCACAGTTCTTGGAAAAACCACACGGTGGTATGGGCATCCTGCTTGCAGGTGTTCCTGGGGTTCGTCGTGGAAAAGTCACAGTCATCGGCGGCGGTGTCGTCGGAACGAATGCTGCGAAACTCGCGGTTGGTCTCGGTGCGGATGTCACGATCATCGATGTCAGCCCAGAACGCCTTCGTCAGCTCGATGACATCTTCGGTAACTCGATCAACACATTGATCTCCAACCCGTACACGATTGCTGAAGCGGTCGCTGAGAGTGATCTCGTCATCGGTGCTGTCTTGATTCCAGGTGCAAAAGCACCGAAACTCGTCACTGCCGATATGGTCAAACGCATGAAGCCGGGCGCTGTCATCGTTGACGTTGCCATCGACCAAGGTGGTATCTTCGAGACGGTCGACCGTATCTCGACGCATGATGACCCAACATATGAAAAATTCGGTGTCGTTCATTACGCAGTCGCGAATATGCCGGGTGCCGTTCCACGTACGTCTACACTTGCATTGACGAACGCAACGCTCCCGTATGTCCTTGAACTCGCGAACAAAGGCACACACCGTGCGCTTGCTGAAAACGATGCTCTTGAAAAAGGATTGAATGTCGCACAAGGATTCGTCACGTACGAAGCGGTCGCACGCGATCTCGGATACACGTACAAATCCGTTGAAGATGTGCTTCACCTACACGCATGATCTTGAAAGTACAAATAGTCGATGATTCCTTTTCGAGGAACCATCGACTATTTTTTATTACTTCTTGAGGCACCACTCGGCTTGTCATATGATGAGAAACGAAGACTTATGATTTTGAACTAGTAGAGGGGATCTCATTATATGACACAAACCATAACCGCCCATTCTCATGAACTCCAGAGCCACGTCGCTGAAGTAGCGTTACTCGAAGCACTATCATCCGATACAGAAGAGAGCGTACGTATTGCCGCAACCGAGCGCTTACGTGTTCTTGTCCCATCTCACCCATTGCTCAACATTGCTACAGCCCATTCCCTTTATTTCAAGAACGAACACACTCAAGCGCGCCGGCTGATCGAAGAGACACATCAGCAACTCGGCGAACATGTGCAAGGATATATACTCCTCGGTATCATCAGTGAAGAGGAAGGGTATATGCACGAAGCAGAACAGTTTTTCCTTTCGGCCATCGCACGGTTCCCTGAAGAGCCGGCAGGACATCGTTTCCTTGCCGTCCATTACAATCATCGTCAATTTTATGGGGAATCAGCCGTTCATGCGTTTACATATTTAAAGAAGGTTGGCGCATCTGGAATCGATACACTGATGGCCATTGATTCCATCCAACAATTAGACGGTCATTCGATCGACATGTTGGAAGCACTCTATGCGTTAATCATCGGCGTACCTCATCTCGACAAAACCGCCGTCTTTCATGCGACAGCTTCTGTCAATCAAAGCATTCAATATGAGATGCTGCATGCTACATTGCGCGAAGACAGCGACGAGACCCTCTACGCCAAGCTCGACGAATGCCTTTCTAACATGCTCGAGCACGGCTTGTACGCAGCTGTTTACGACGATTCCGAAGAAAAGATCTATCGCCATGTTTTTCGGGACATGTGTCGGGATATGACCATTCGTCATGCAGGTTGGCGCGCGTACCCAGACTATATTCGACTACGTTTTCTCTATTTCAAACAATTGTTGCTACGCGACTGAACGTTAAAAAGCAAACGCAACGAGTGCCGCGATCGTCCAAGGCAAGATCAAATTGTCGAGATCGCGATATGAGATGGCTTCGATCAAGGCTGCGATGTTCGCAAGCAAGAAGCCATAACTGACAGCGAGCCAAACCGGTTGTCCATAAAATAAGAACGTCACGGTCAACACGAGGAATGACGCCAAAAATAGGGCGATACTTCCTTCAAAGGATCGTTTCGTCTCACCACGGACGTAAAACGTCTTTCCGTAGCGTTTTCCGACGAGAGCCGCGAGACCGTCGCCCCAGGCAAGCACCATGCTCCCCGCAACGAGTGCCATCGGTTGTCGTTCGAAGAAGAATAGGGCGAGTCCCGCTAGAGCGAGTGGATAATAGACCGTTCCGTAAGAAGGACGATCGACGTCGTGCATCTGACCGATTCCTTTTCGTAGTGTCACTAGATTCACGACAGCAAAGAATAACAACGGTACGATCGCAACGTACCAGTGATCCAGCCAGAGCAGCGCAAGAAATACCCAGTGACCGACAGCAATATGAATCCATTTCCGAACCGTCTCGGGAGAAAAGCCGAAACGGCGTCCAATGACTTCCAGGATGACGAGAACTAGCCCGACGATTCCAATCGTGCCAAGAGCAGCTATCCATTCCATCGTCATTCCCCCTTTCTTTCCTATTATTGTACGTTGTTTCAGTTGCCATTTGCCCTATTGAACCTTCATTTGATAACATAAGGTCAAATGACGTCCTAGAGAGGAAGTTTTGGAAATGTATGATGCTCAAGCAGTCCAAACATTATCAAGTTGTCTGCAACGCTTGAACGAAGGAAAAGGAATCGAACCCCTCGTCGCAACGGAAGGCATAGAATTGCCGAAGGTCATCAATCGCTTGAAACAATTCGATCCCTTAAAAAATGGTCTATCCATCAATGAAATCGTTCATTTGGCAAATGCCCTGATCGGCGAACATATGTCAGCGACGACGATCCAGAACTGGACGAAACGTGAAGTCCGGGACATCATCGGCGTACCGCATCGCGGAAAGAAGTACTCGATCAATCAGGCTTCGATCATCTATCTACTGGATGATTTAAAACACCTCTTCTCGTTAGAAGAAACACGAGAACTGCTGACGATCGTCTTCAAGAATCCGAATATTGATGAGGATGATTTAATCAGTCCGCTTAATTTTTATCTCGTCTATACGCAACACGCAGAAACAAGTGGTCCGATCGAATTAACGGAGAAGCGTCTCAGACGCTCGCTCGAGCGTATTAACGCTTACCGCCCTGAAACTGTCCACGTTCTCCAACTGTGTCTCTATGCCCGTCGTGTATCGCATTTGACGCACGAAGCGAAACAACGTCTCCATCATGTTCTGCAAACGACATGATGAAAAAAAGATGCCATCCATGTCATGGAAGGCATCTTTTTTTATTTAGACGGCTGTCAGTGATTTATAGTGGACGTTGTTCGTCAGACTTTTCAAGACAGAGAGTAGTTCGTACATCGAGAGTTTGTCCGCATCCTTGACGAGACGGTACTCATCACCGTCTTGCAACAATTCCGCAACGACTTCTCCAGCTGCACTCCGTACGGAGAATTTTCCTTTTGTCAGGTCGAAGGAAATCGTGAATGTACCACGCTCATACACGTTGTACTCACATTTCTTCGAGAAGAGCGAAAACTTCTCACGCATTTGACCTACCTCTTGTCCATCATGGTTCATCACGACCCACTTCTTACACGTCGGAATGAACTTACCAAACGCTACCCCTCTACCTTCACCATTCATTACTTGAACACGACCATTCTCGTCGTGTTGAACCGCACCGATCATTTGGTGCGCTTCATCATAAATCGCGGCATGACCTTGCGAAAAAACGCAACCCTGCACATAGACAACTTTGCGCAACAGAAATTCTCCTCTCACTGCTAAAACGTGCTGGTTTTTCGTCCCCAGTTTATTTAGACATCCTGTATAGTTTAACTTTCTTTATCTGTATGATATTTCGTTAACGAAAATGATTATTGCACCGTTTCTCCAAATTGACAACCCCCTTTTGTCGACAATCATTCGACATGTTCAATGCAGGTTCATCTCCTTTGCAAATGCGAGCAATTCTTCCCGATCAATGAGGCGAACCTGATTTGGTTCCGCTAGCTGATACGCAGCTTCCGTAAAGGTCGAATTCGTAACGACCCACCCCTCGTCCATCCCGTAGAATGGAACCGAGGCAGCGACCTGTTGAACCGCTTCGAGCCCTACAGCCGCACTATATCGCTTTGCCTGGATGGCAATCTTATACCCTCGTTCATCCTCTATCAACAAATCTGCTCCGAAGTCGCGTGAAGCAGGTGTCAACTCGACCCGATATCCTGCTGTTTCAAATAAATCGGCAAGCCATTCTTCAAATTCTCGTCCTTCCATTCGATCGAGTCGTTTTTCAAGCGACGGCGTTAAAATGGACAAAAGAAGAAAAAGGATACACCCTAATATACTGATGATTAAGATTAAAGGTTCCCAAGAACTCGAAAAAAAATAAGTTCCGAAAATTCCTATCATTGCAAACAAAGCTGCTAGTAACAATCGTTTTCGTTTTAATCGTTTCATCGTGCTTTTCCCCTCTACTTCGTCGTGACCTTTTTTTCACTATACTAAAATTCTTCGTCGGTTGCTTCCTTCAACAGGAAACACGACTCGTCTTGCAGAAGTAAACTAACGAGGAAAGACTGTCTTAAAATCCATGGTCGAAGACCAGTCAGGAGGTAGCTCATGGCAGAACATTCATCTCCTTCATCGCTACGAATCATTCACGCGACGTTACGTGCTATGAAAGACCCCGTTCTTCTTATCGATGCAAATGGAAGGATTCAATTTCATAATGACGCGTTTCAACACCAGTTCATGAACACTCCGAATATCGAAACCGTTCAGGAGCTGTTTCCCATCACGGATGATTTCTTTCCATTACAGAAGGAAGCCGTCATTTCAACGACACATCAATTAACAGTCACAGCGATTGAAGCAACGGACTATTTTCTTGTCCATGTCGCTCCCCTGAAAATCGAGGACTTATTCAATTCAACACTAGATACCGCTCTATTCATCACCGACTCGGAGTTTCGGATTCAAACTTGTAACGAAGTGGCAAGCACCTTATTCCGTTTCGAGCATGCCGAAGACATCATTGGTCTCCAAGCGACGGTTCTACATGATGCGAAGGAAATCGCTACCCGCCGTCAACATCTCGAACAATTGAACTTAAAAGACTTATCGGACGCGCAACTGTTTTTACTGCATGGACGGGAAGCCGAAAATGAATGGACCTATCATCGCTTGGATGGCTCAACGTTCCATGGACGCCTTTATATGACACGGTTGCCAAACGATACGTACTTCCTGCTCATTCAGGACATCACACCGCAAAAACAAATCGAATGGCATCTGACAAAAAGCGAACGCCGCTTCCGACTCTTCTCGGAATCCGTCGTTGAAGCCGTTATCTTTCATGACCACGGAATCATCATCGATGCCAATCGCGCAGCAGAAGTCATTTTCCGGACGAAACTCGAGAAAATGAAAGGCAAGACGACGCTTGAATTGATTCATCCGGATCATCACGCGCGTGTCTTGCAACGCATCGAGGAGCATCGAGAAGAACCGTACGAAGTCCTCGGTCAACGTGCCGACGGAACTTCTGTCGAAATCGAAGTGTTTCCGCGTGAAATCATCTACAACAACATCCGGATGCGTGTCGCCGTCGTTCGTGATATTACAGAACGAAAAAAGATTGAGAAAATGCTTGAACGCGAAAAAAATGCCATCATGCGTCAGCGTGATATCACACAATCGATTCTTCAGGCATCCAATGAAGGGTTCCTACTGACAGAAGAGGATGGGAGTTTCATCTTCATGAACGTCAAAGCACGCAAATTACTCGATGTCCCAGGCATTGCACCAAGTAAGATTCAAGAACGAATCAGTCTGATTCCGAATCTCGATTTGAACACTCGATTCGAGATGCTCCGACAAGTAGAAGAATTACTCGCCGGAAAACATTCTGAACTATCGTTTCGTTTCACGTTACAGCGACCAAATGAGTCCAGTCCACTTTATTTCGAATTTTATGCGACTGCGATCAAAAAGGAGAAGAGCCGCATTTCTCGTCATGGCTTCCTATTTGTTTTCCGTGACCGGACAGAGGAAGCAAAGATGGATCAAGTAAAGGACGAACTCGTCAGTACAGTATCGCATGAGTTGCGTACGCCGCTGTCCTCCATTCTTGGCTATATGGAATTACTACGATATAAAAAACAATCGGCTGATCGAATCGAACGGTATGTTGAGATCGTCCACGAAGAGACAAAACGATTGACGACGCTATTAAATGAGTTTTTAGACATTCAGCGTCTAGAAGGTGGAAAACAGGAGTATACCTTCACGTCGTTCTCGTTACGCGAGCTTCTTGCATCAACCGTCGATGCCTATGGCGAAACCGTCGAGACGCATCGGATTGATCTAGAACTACCAGAGGATCCTGTTCTGATTTTTGCGGACGAGCACAAAATCAAGCAGGTGATCTTGAACTTGCTTTCGAACGCCATTAAGTATTCTCCACAGGCGGATCATATTCGAGTCATTCTTTCAGCCAATCCGGAACAAGCAACGTTCTCTGTGACGGATCACGGGCTCGGTATTCCACAAAATGCTTTTGAAAAGCTCTTTACGAAATTTTACCGGGTCGATAACTCAGACATCCGGAAAATCGGCGGAACCGGTCTCGGACTTGCCATCTGTAAGGAAATCATCGAATCGCACGGAGGTGCGATTTCCGTTGAATCAGAAATCAATGATGGTTCGACTTTCACCGTTGTACTCGAACGTGATCCAAGAAAGGAATGGAATTGATGCGGACCTACTTCATGACGGGTTTCCCCGGTTTTTTAGCGACCAAACTGATCGAACAACTGGCACGTGTTCCGGACCAAATCGCTTGTTTTCATTTGCTTCATTTATCGTCAGAACGAAACGCAGCTGTTAAGCGACGCCAGGATCTTCTAGAACGTACATCCTTACGATCGGAGCAACTTGTATTGCACGAAGGCGATATCACGGTCGAACAGCTTGCTTTATCATTAGAGGCGCGGATGATGTTGCAACAAGACGTCACACACATCTTTCATCTCGCGGCGCTATATGATTTAGCAACAGCATATGAACCCGCCTTTCGAATCAATGTAATCGGTACCGCGAACGTGACACAGTTTGCTCATACGTGTCGGACCTTAGAGCGCTACATTTACTTCAGTACAGCGTATGTCTCGGGTCTTCGTTCCGGAATGGTTCTAGAAGATGAGTTACAAGCAAGTGCCTTTAAAAATGCTTATGAAGAAACGAAATATTTAGCAGAGGTACGTTTCCGTAAAGAAATCCGAACGATTCCCTATACAATCATCCGTCCTGGGATCGTCGTCGGTCATTCCGAAACGGGCGAAACACCGAAGTGGGATGGGGTGTATTTCGTTCTGAACGCGATGCGTCTCCTGCAATCCTTCGCCCCTCTTCCGTACCCAGGTCGAGCAAACGCACTCGTCAATCTCGTGCCCTATGATTACGTCATTGAAGCGACCGCTTATCTCAGTCATGCACCGGTCGGAAGAAATAAGACCTATCATCTGACGGATCCATTCCCACATGGCGCACGCGCGATTTTTGAGATGTTACACGTCGCCTATTATGGGCGTTATCCGCGCGGAATCGTTCCGTTTCGACTCGTTAGCACGGCATTGACTCCAGCTGTCGCGAAACGACTTCAGATGCAACGGCAGACACTCGATTATTTCATCCATCCCGTTCAATACGATACAACACATGCCTTACGTGATTTACGGGACACTGGTATTATTTGTCCAGACCTTGCAGAAACGATGCCTCGACTCGTCCAGTATTACCAAACACACGCAACACACTAAAAAAGTCCAATCGTTCTTCCACAAGGGAAGTCGATTGGACTTTTTTTATCGGTTACCCGATCAACATATTTTCTTTTGGATAACGAATCGTGCGGTCTCGTTGCGTCGCGAACGTGAACAGAATCGTCAAGGAGCCGACACGTCCGAGTAGCATCATGAACATGATCAAAAACTTACCAAAGCTATTGAGTTCAGCTGTTACGTTCAAAGAAAGACCAACTGTTCCAAATGCCGAAACGGTCTCAAAGAATAGACCAATAAAGGAAATATTCGGCTGGGTCAATGCCAGGAACGTCGTGATCAAAGCGATGAACAATAAACTAAAGACAGCAATCGCATATGCCTTTTGAATCGCTTGCGTCTGAACAGTCCGTCGCACCAGAACCGTTTCACGCTGTCCGCGTATATACGTCCAGACATTCTTCAAGATGACCGCTGCCGTCGTGACCTTGATTCCGGAACCTGTTGATGCGGAACCTGCCCCGATGTACATCAAAACCATCATCAAACCGATCGAGAGCGGCACCATCGTCGTTAAATCGATCGTCTGGAAACCAGCCGTTCGTGTCGTGACGACTTGAAAGAACACGATATGGAGCGCACTGAAGAACGATTCATCTTTTAATGAACCCAAGTTCGAAACCCACTCGTAGAGCATCATTGCTAAAACACCTAGTCCATTGATGACGAGTAGTGATAGCACCATCAATTTAGAATGGAGCGAAATTTTCTTGAAGTTTCGTTTACCAGCGATATCCGCGATGACCGTAAAACCAAGACCACCAATCATCAAGAGCGCTGCAATCGTCAGAATGAATGTCGTATCTTGTTGGAAACCGATTAGATTATCACCCCATAGTGCGAATCCTGCATTGTTGAAGGCAGATACGGCGTGGAACAAACCGTAATAGAGTGCTTTTCCGAAGCTGTATTTGTATTGAATGAACAAATCAAGCGCAATCAAAAACATACCGACGATCTCAACGAGGACCGTCGTGACGATGATATTACGAACGAGACGAATCGTTCCGCCCGGACTATCGAGATTAAACATCTCTTGGATAATGATCCGCTGACGAATCCCGATTTTTCGTCCCGTGACGCTGAGCAAGACGAGCGCAATCGTCATGAACCCAAGCCCACCGACTTGGATTAAAAGCATCATGATGATTTGACCAAGTAAATTATAGGATTCGGCAATATTGATCGGTGACAGTCCTGTGACGGTTCCTGCCGATGTCGCGATGAATAGGCAATCGATGAAAGATACATCTTGCCCCTCTTGTTGTGAAATCGGAAGCCACAATAAAAAACCACCTAGTAAAATCGTCAATGTAAAGCCAGTCGCGATGAAGCGTGCCGGTTTATCGAATAGCTGATGGTACATCAATTCACCTAAACGCCCGAAGCGTGCGAGTCGTGAACGTCTTTTATGCGAGAACATCTTACTCCCCCTAGATTGTTTTCAGACAGAATTGTCTTTATCATACTCCCTCGAATTAAGAAGTTCTATCGAAATATGCAATCGACTAAACGTTTTCGAATTTTTTTGGTAAACTAGATAAAAGTGGACGTGTAATCATTAAAGGAGGTTGAGGGAAACAGTGGACCCTAAGACGGCTGATCATTCGATTGAGGATGTCTGGCGAAGGCTGGAACGACAATCACAATGGATGCCTGCGCAATTGTATTATCAATTCGAGGAACTCTTATCATTACATTTGGAGCAACCGATTCTAAATGAATTGTATCAAGTGTTAAAAAAATACGACGTACTGACCGATATAGAGCGTGACGAACGAAACGAAAGCATTCAAATGCTAATCGACGAAAACGGCGCTTGATTCTCGGTTTTTGGATTTCCGAGCAGAAGAAGTGTCTTCTGCTCTTTTATTTTTCGTTCCTATACGGATTACATACAGAAAGGTGGCACACATCAATCATGGATATCGTGTCGATCATCGGGATCATCCTTGGTCTCATCACACTAGTCGGAGGTATGATCTTAAAAGGTGCGCCTCCAGTCGCTCTACTCAACCCTGCAGCCCTTGTCATCATCTTTGTCGGAACGGCAGCTGCCATCATGATTTCCTTCCCGAAGGAACGATTGAAAGTCTTACCTGCCTTGTTTAAAGTCATCTTATTCGAACAAAAGCTGATGACAAAACAAGTGTTGCTCGGACAATTTTTGACACTCTCGACGCAAGCACGTAAAGAAGGTCTGTTATCTCTCGAATCAGCACTTGAAGAAGTCGATAACGCCTTCATGAAGCGTGGCGTCATGATGGTCATCGATGGACAACCATCCGAATATGTCGAGGACGTCATGACACGTGACCTCGAAAATATGACAGAACGCCATCATGCGAATGCGAACATTTTCACGCAAGCCGGTACCTACGCACCAACGCTTGGGGTTCTCGGTGCCGTTGTCGGTCTCGTTGCCGCCCTATCCGATTTATCGGATATCGAAAAATTAGGTCACGCGATTTCAGGTGCCTTCATCGCAACACTATTCGGGATTTTCACCGGATATGTCCTGTGGTTCCCGTTCGCAACAAAGCTGAAGCAAAAATCAGCAAGCGAGATTCAGTTATATGAAATGATGATTGAAGGGATTCTCTCGATTCAAAACGGTGAATCCCCGAAGAACTTAGAAGATAAGCTACTCGTGTACCTGACACCGAAGGAGCGTGCGAACTATGAAGCGGAAAAAGAAGCCGCATGACGAACATATCTCCGAAGGCTGGTTAATTCCGTACGCCGACTTATTGACCTTGCTTCTCGCGCTCTTCATCGTTCTGTTTGCTTCGAGTAATGTCGATGCTGTGAAACTAAAAGCAATGTCCCAGTCGTTTAGCTCCGTCTTCAACGGTGGCTCAGGGATGATCACGAACAGCTCGCTCTCCACTCAAGAAGAAGAGGATTCAAAAAAACTCGATGCCCGGACGAAGGCACAAAGCTATGAAATCGCAGAACTCGAAAAAATCAAAGAAGAAGCCAATCAATACATTAAGAATGAGAAACTTGAAAAAGACATCAAGGTCGAAATCACGAATGAAGGACTCGTCTTTACGATTCGTGACCGAGCACTGTTCTCGCCAGCCCAGGCAGAAGTAAGGGGACGCTCGCTTCAAATTGCCGAAGGGATGAGCGCACTGCTCGTCAAGGCAGGACAACGTCAGATTCAAGTGTCTGGACATACAGATAATATTCCAATCAACACAGCACAGTATCCCTCGAACTGGGAACTGAGTGCGGACCGGGCGATCAGTTTCATGCGTGCCTTACAACGGAATCCAAAGCTTGAACCAAAACGCTTCACCGTCAGCGGTTACGGTGAATTCCAACCAATCGCGTCCAATCAAACGGAAGCAGGTCGCAGTCAGAATCGACGCGTCGAAGTGTTGATTCGACCATTGATCGACTTAAAAGCGAATGTACTCGACCAAACAAAAGTCGAATCCTGAACGTAAAAAAACTCCTTCGTGGTTGACACGAAGGAGCTTTTTTTAATAATACGGACGAATCATGATGTAGACGATGACACCAGTCAAACTGACGTATAACCAAAGTGGCATCGTAAAGCGTGTCCATTTTTTATGCTTCTCGAAATTTTGATTCACGGCGTGCGCGAGTGACATCAAGACGAGTGGAACGATGACTGCAGCTAGGATGATATGCGAAATCAAGATGAAGAAATAGACTGGACGAACAAAACCTTCGCCCCCGAATTTCGTCGATTCACTGACAGCATGATACGTGACGTACGAAATTAAGAATAAAGTCGTCGTCGTCATCGCACCACCAATGAAGCGACGATGATTCACCCGATTGCCCCGACGAATGGAAATCCAAGCGCCGAGCAACAGCATGAAGGTAAAACTATTAAAGATGGCATTCAAAAAAGGAAGCAATGTCCAGTCGAATCCTGAATCAACTTGTACAGGTGGCGCAAAGAATAAAAGCGCTACGAGCAAGTTGATGACAAGTGTTAACAGGATGACGAGCGGAACGAAATTCCGTTTAGTAGCAGGTTGTTGCATGAATCATTCTCCTTGTTTCCAGTCGAAATAACGTTTCAACCATTTTGGGATCGGACCAGCGAATAAACGCTCACGCCAGTAGATATCAGCAGCACGCTGAACAGCAGCACCACGGATCGGATATGGGTGGACGACACGCGACAATTGACCGACCTTATCTTTACGTGCCATCGCATAGACGACTTCTTGCATCCACTCACCCGCTTGTTCTCCGATTGCATGTGCTCCAATCAGTTTTCCACGCTTATCGGCGATGAGCTTGACGCGCCCTTCTGTCTGACCATTGATGACGAAACGATCGACTTCATCGAGACCGGTCTGATAGACCTTGATCTCCCCATGTTTCTTGCGTGCCTCGTCTTCCGTCAATCCGAGATGGAATAATTCAGGCGTCGTGAATGTGACCCATGGAACCGCCCGATAATCCGGCTTCGTCCGTAGACCGAATAAAGCATTCGTGACGACCGTTTTTCCTTCAAGCCCTGCGACATGCGTAAATGGGAGCGAGTTGATCGTATCTCCGACCGCAAAGATGTGTCGTTGACTTGTGCGAAGTGAACCATCGACCTGGACGAATCCTTTTTCGACGTGTACACCGGCTCGATCGAGACGTAGTGCTTCGATGCGTGGCTTACGACCGACCGCGACAAGCACGGCATCCGTTTCGATGACACGTGATTCGCCATTCGCTTCGACCGTCACTTCGATGCCCCCCGCCGACTTGCGGACGTGCGTGACCTTCGTATCGAGATGTAATGTCAATTCTTGTTCGAGCTGACGTTGAATGACTTCGACCATGTCGCGATCTTCTTTTCCGAGTAACGTCTTCATACCCTCGATGACCGTGACTTCTGTTCCAAGATGCGCATACGCTTGCGATAACTCAAGACCAATCGCACCACCACCGATGACGAGCAGTCGCTCCGGACGCTCCGTCAATTCGAAAATCGTTTCGTTCGTTAAATAATCAATCGTATCGAGTCCGTCAATCGGTGGAATGATTGGTTGAGATCCCGTCGAGATCGCAAACTTCTCACCTACGACAAGCTGTCCCGCCACTTCCACTTCATGAGCACTGAGGAATGTCGCTTCTCCGATATAGACATCGACACCAAGGTCTTCGAACCGTTTCGTTCCATCGTGTGATTGAATGATGTTACGTGCCCGATCGACGCTTGCTTTCGTTTTCGAATAGACCGCGTCTCCGTTCAGCGTCACATTGTACTTTTCAGCCGTCCGCTTCATGACATGAACATCGTGCGCCGCTTCGATCAAAGCCTTTGAAGGAACGCAACCGTAGTGAAGACAATCTCCACCTAGATGCGTATGGCGTTCGATCAGGGCGACGTGCGCGCCGAGACTTGCTGCACCGGCAGCAATCGTCATTCCGGCTGCACCACCACCGATGACGACTAATTGATAGTTCTTCATCGTGATCCCTCCTCGTAGCGACGTGTGATATCTTCCATTCGTTTACGGTTGACGCCCCAGTCGGAGTACCCGACACGTGATGCCGAACGGAAATGAATCACCTGTGCAGCTTCATCGAAGTAAAATTCGACGTCATCCTTGAAGCGAAAGACTTTACTCGTGAAGATGGCGTGGATGTATGTCCCTTCCTCCTTGACGACTTTGACGCGGTCGAGGCTTTGTAGGATACGTAGTAATTGAAACTTTGAATCTGCAAGCGTTCCTTTGAACTGGAGAGGACGCATTTTCATATCCTGTAGATCGGTTTGAGTAGATACCGCGTTCGGTTTTCCGGAGAGCGGTTGAAGCGTACCATTTGAAACACCAAGTGCCATGACTGATTCCTCCGTTTCCTATCATCTGATCCATTTCGTACTATAATCCACTTAACTTTACCAGTTTCTGTTTCACTCTGCCCGTCTCAGTGTTTACGCTTTCGTGACAGGTAGCAGAATCGTTGCGATGACGCCGCCTTCCGGCTGATTATCAATAAACAGCTTGCCTTCATGTGCTTCGACGAGTTCTCGGCAAATCGATAGTCCGAGCCCTGTTCCGCCCTTTCCTTTTTGCACTTGATAGAACTTTTCTGTGACGTGACGTAAGTGCTCTTTCGGAATGCCAGGTCCTTCATCACTGAAGGAGAGGAACAACACACGCTCTGAACGAACGAGTCGAATCGTGATCGTGCCACCGACTGGAGAAAAGCGGATCGCATTATCAAGCAGGTTCAAGAAGACTTGTTTCAATCGGTTTTCGTCGTATAGACCGACGACTTGCGCCGGTAACTTCTGTACGATCTGGACATTTTTTTCTTCCAGCTTTTGACGAAGTTGCGCTGTTACGGTCTCGATGATTTCCGTCAAGTTGACTTCCTGACGGTATAAGACGAGCCGACTCGTCTCGAGTTTCGAGAAATCGAGTAACTGCTCAACGAGCGAAATCAAACGCTCCGTCTCCGAATGAATGATGCCCATCCCAAGCGACGCCTCTTCCGGCAACTGATCCTGTTCGACGAGTAACGTTTCACTCCAGCCTTTGATCGATGTCAGCGGTGTCCGTAATTCATGGGAAATACCAGAAATGAATTCATCTTTTAATGTTTCCTGCTGTTTGATCTGTTGTCCCATATAATTGATCGTCCGGGCTAGTTCTCCAAGCTCGAACGAGTATTCCTCGTTCACCTTGACGTCGTAATGCTGTTTCGCGATTTGATCCGATGCTCCGATGACTTCTTGAATCGGTCGGACGATCGACGAGACGAGACGTGAGGAATAGATGAAGGCAAGTCCCCAAATTACTGTACCCAGGAGGACGATCGCTAAACAAATTTCGATCACACGTCGATCGATTCGCTCAAGCGACGTCGTATAACGAAGCGCTCCCGTCGTCTGACCAAACGACACGACAGGTTCTGTTACTTCCAGTAAATGTTCTCCCGTCGCCTCATCGTCATATCGTTTCGTGACGGTCTGTCCCGCTCTTACTTGATTGATCGCCTCTCGCGTCAACTTACGTTCCGAGATGAATCCGGTCGAAGAGTAACGTGGAATCCCTGTCGCATCCAACACTTCGATCTCAGCGTCTGGATAAGCATAAGAATCAAGTACATCATGGATTGTCGCTTCTGAATCAGCGTAATCATAAGCAAGGCCACTATTCGCAAATAAGACAGCACTCGCATTCGCATGGCGTTTCAAGACATCCGTCGCCGTCACGTAGTAATAGTTATAGGTCACGAACGAGAGGATCCCGATGACGAGTAAGACTGTCACCGTGATAATCGTCATGAACCGCATCAATATCTGGCGCTTCATTCTTCGTTACGCCACTTGTATCCATGTCCCCACAATGTCTCAATGAACTTCGGTTCCGCTGGATTCTCTTCGATTTTTTGACGAAGACGGCGAATGTTGACATCGACCGTCTTCCGATCACCAAAGTAATTCTCACCCCATACCGCATCGAGTAATTCATCTCGCGACATGACTTGATCTTCGTTTTTGATGAAGTGGCAAAGTAAATCGTATTCAGTTGGTGTCACTTCGACATCGACACCTTCTTTTTGGACGCGCTTCGCCCCTAAATCAATCCGAAACGGTCCAGAGATGAGTTCACGTGGCTGTTTTCTGCGGCGTAATGTCTCTACCCGTCGCAGGAGCGACTGGATGCGCGCGAGTAGCTCTGCTGGACTGAATGGCTTCGCGATGTAATCGTCCGCTCCTACGCTCAGTCCCATGACTTTATCCTCTTCTCGTGTCCGTGCCGTCAGCATGATGATCCCGACGACTTCATCCTTTGTCCGCGCCTGTTCACAGACGGCAAAACCGTCGACTTCCGGCATCATGATATCGAGTAACAGAATATCGAAGGTTTGTTGATCAAACTGCGCAAGCGCTTCTTTCCCATTTTCCGCCTCGATGACATCATAGCCTGCCCGTTTCAAATTAATGACGATGAAACTGCGAATCGCATGTTCATCTTCAGCTACTAGTATTTTGGTCATTCTTTTCTCCCCCTGATTCTTTATTCCACGAGTGTGACACGATTGACGAACACTTCATAATCCTTCGTCGCACCAATCACATAGACATAATCGATACCTTCTTTGATTTTTCGCTTTTGATCACTCGCAATGTATTGATTCTTCGGAATGACCTCTAATTCGAAATCAATCTGCTTCGTTTCTCGATTGATGAACCGAACACGATTTTCGCGTTTCTCGATCGTTTCACGCGTCGCCCAGTTGGCAGGGAACCGCATGACGAAATTGTATTCTTGATCGATGTACTGCTCTTCTCGCAGTTCGAACCCACTCTCGAGAAATGGTGGATTATCTGATCCATTCCATGTGTAGTATGCCGTGATGCGTGGTTTTGGTTCACCTTCACGCCCTTTACTGCCTTCTGGCGTGTATTGATGACCAAACTCGACGATTCCGTCTTGATCGACATCTTTCGGGAAGGTATACATCGGCTCGACGATCTCATCGACCTGACCGAAACGGACCTGTTCCAACGTATCGTTCGCTAAGCGGAATAATGCAATGTGCATTTTTGCATCTCGTGTATACGAGACGATCAAGCCTTTATTCCGAGCGGCATTGATCGTATCGACTTCAAATAAATCATGTTCTGCGAATAAATCGCCATCCTGCGTCGAAAGCGTCGTCTCTTGGTGCTCTTTCGACAGGATGTCTTTATAATAGATCAAACGAGACGGACTGCCCTTTTGCAGAAGCACCATATCCCGCTCTCGATCTTGATTCAAATCAGCTACCGACAGACGATCGTATCGATCGACTTTCGTGACGTCTCGTTGCTTCGATAGTAACTGTTCAATGATGTATAACGTATTTTCACCATAACTGGTAATACCGATGACCAGATGGTTTTGTTTATGTCGTGCGTCAGTTATGACTTCGAGTCGATCGATGGCTCGACCGTCAGCTACCGTCTGTCGCGCCACGAGTCGCCATTTTTCGCCTTGTCGTTCATGGACGAGAAGATGAATCGTGAAGCGCCCGTCCTGCTCGCTACGATAGAAGGTGATCGCTTCATCTTTACCATTTCGATCTAAGTCGACGAGTTCGTATAGGCGGGATACCGCTTGATTTCGTGGCGCCACGATCTCTGCCTGTTTCGGCAAATCGCGGTCAATCCGTTCTTTCAACGACTGCTCCCATGCCGGAAGGGACGGATGTTCGAGTAAAGAGGCGGGATGCGGAAACATCGTACTGCATCCTGCTAATAATAGACTTGATATGATCATGAAGAGATATTTCATAAAGTTGGAATCCTTTCCGTACGGGCTCTGTTTCCACTTTATCATACTCTCTTCGAGGAGAGTATATTGTCGAACGGGGGACAAGTTGTTACGATATACAGATAATTGAAAGGGGTTTGAATGTATGACGTATAAAATGATTGTTCTCGATTTAGATGATACCTTGTTGACAAGTGACCATACGATTTCACCACGTACGAAAGAAGCTTTACTCGCTGCGCAGCGTCGCGGGAAGAAAGTCGTGCTCGCTAGCGGTCGTCCGACATTTGCCATGCTCGACCTCGCAAAAGAACTGGAACTCGCCCGCTACGGCAGTTACATCCTAAGCTTCAATGGCGCTTCAATCATTGATTGTAAAACGAACGAATCGCTCTTCCTCAGCACGCTTTCCCCGGAGACGGTCCATCGTCTTTATGATGTAAGTAAACGGGAGGGTGTCTACATCCACACGTATGTCGGCCATGAGATCCTGACAGAGGAACCGAATGAATATACGACGCTCGAAGGACAACTGACAGGCATGGAGGTCATTCCTGTCGCTGATTTTAAAGCTGCGATTCAAACACCTGTCGTCAAGTGTTTAATGATGGCAGAAGAGACGCACCTCGCGCGCGTCGAACAGACGCTTCAACAGGAACTTGCGGGTGAACTCGCGGTGGCTCGCTCGAAGCCATTTTTCCTTGAATTCACAGAAGATGGTGTCACAAAAGGCACAAGCCTTGCCTTACTGTCTGAAAAACTGGGAATCGCTCAAGAAGAAGTCATTGCTTGTGGAGACGGCAACAACGATCTATCGATGATCGAATGGGCAGGTCTTGGTGTCGCGATGGCGAATGCAGCCGATACCGTCAAAGAAAAAGCACAGTATATGACCGCTTCGAACGATGAAGATGGTGTTGCTCTCGTCGTCGAAAAGTTCATGATGGATGAGGAGCCGGCTATCTCAAGCCGCTAAGTAACTCAAAAAAAGAATGACGCGTCTTTTCACGCCCTTTTCTCAGGCGAGACACAAGCCAATTTTCCTGCTTCATTCAAGCAGGAAAACGGGTCTTGTTAGTCTCTGACAGCGCAAAATTGCGCTTTTTCCTGTAGGAGTTGCGTGTGACGCGTCTTTTTTTATACCTGGAAGAAGGATCAGAGAAGCATTTCGTTCACTCGACATCGCTTCCTAGGGAAAAACAAGCAAGAGCTACCCTGCAGCGAAGCGAAGCGGCGCGATGCTTGTCTCTGGAAAACGATTCGAGACGAACAAAAAGGCGCAATCCTTCTCGTTAAGAGAAAAACTGCGCTTTGTCTTCAGTCTCAGGCTGACTTTTTAGTCAGCCTTTTTTGATTTACGACAAACACCAGTCGATCGGCTCTCTTCCCTGCTCTTTCAGCCAAGCATTCGTTTGCGAATACGGCTTACTACCGAAAAATCCACGACTTGCGGATAAAGGACTCGGATGGACGGCTTCAAGAACAAGATGACGATCCGTATCGATCAGCGCTTTTTTACTCTTCGCATGATTTCCCCAGAGGATGAATACGATCGGTTGTGTCTGTGTTCCTAATACTTCGATGACCCGATCCGTAAACGGCGCCCAGCCTTTTTTAGCATGGGATCCCGCTTTCCCTTCCTCAACCGTAAGCGACGTATTGAGTAAGAATACTCCTTGTCGTGACCATGCTTCGAGATTTCCGGAGGTCGGAGCCGGGCAACCGATATCTGTGACGAGTTCCTTATACATGTTTCGAAGGGACGGAGGAATCGGTACTCCGTCATGCACGGAAAAGCTGAGTCCATTCGCCTGACGTGGACCATGGTAGGGATCTTGCCCTAAGATGACGCACCGGACATCTTCTGGCGCGACTGCATCGAACGCATGAAAAATCCGCTCTTTCGGAGGGTAGACGGTCGTCGTTTGATAGGCTTCCTTCAAAAAAGCCCACAGTTCTTGAAAATAGGGTTTTTCCTTTTCTTCTTTTAACACGGTTTGCCAAGATGGATGCACGTGAATCCGCTCCTTTTTCAGTCTCAAGTCGCTGTTCGTCCGTCTTGATTCTGCTATGATGGATGATGAGGTGGAAAACTATGATTCAGACAAAACAATTATTCGGACTACCATTCGTCGATGCGACACCTTCGCAATGGTATACCCATATTAAAACAATCTTACACGACCGCGGAAAAGCCTTTCTTGTCACAGCGAATCCCGAGCTCGTGTTGCGTGCATTACGCGAACCTTCTTACGATGCCATCTTACGACGGGCGACGTTCATCACACCAGACGGAATCGGTGTGACGGCTGCCAGTAAACGGATGGGAGCACCGCTCACTGCGACATTGCCGGGAATCGAGACGGCACGTGAACTATTGCGGACGGCAGACGCACTCGAGAAGCGTGTCTTTTTACTCGGTGGACGTCCGGAAGTCATGAAATCGTTGATCCGTCAGTTATCGATTCGTTTTCCGAACATCCACTTCGTTGGAACGTTTCATGGTTTTGGAAAGACAGAAGAAGCAACGCAAGCCATTACAGAAGCAGACGCTGATCTTGTTCTCGTCGCACTCGGTGCGCCAAAACAGGAAGAATGGATCGCTTCCATCTATGATCAAGTCGATCACGGCATCTTTATCGGTGTCGGTGGTGCGTTCGACGTCTGGTCCGGACACAGTAAGCGCGCGCCTAAATTATTCCGTCGCTTCAAGCTAGAGTGGCTCTATCGTATCTCGACGCATCCTCGTGGATTCGAAAAACTCAAGGATTTGTTACTTTTCCTGACGCTTGTGCTTCGTAAAAAATCAACGCTCTCTTGAGCACACACAAAAAGGGCTGACTTAAAAAATGACGCGTCCTTTCACGCCCTTTCCTCAGGCGAGACACAAGCAAGAGCGACCCTGCAACGAAGTGAAGCAGCCCGATGCTTGTCCCAGGAAAACGATGCGAGATGAACAAAAAAGCGCAATTTTTCTCGTTAAGAGAAAAATTACGCTTTGTCTTCAGTCTCAAGGCTCCCGACACGGCGGGAGCCTTTTTGACGCTTATCTTATGCGTTGACAGTCGAGAATGAACGACCGAGTTCTTTTGCTTTAGCGATTGCTGCTTCTTTGATCTCTTCTGCTTTTTCTGGGTTCATTGCCATACCTTCGATGAAGAGTGCATCGTAATCTGTTACACCAGTGAAAGCAAGCGCTTGACGGAGGTAGTCATCACCGAAGTTGAGACCAGATCCTGTGTAGACGCCACCTGTTGCTTGGATGTGGAGTGCTTTTTTGCCTTCCATCAAGCCTTTTGGACCTTCTGCAGTATAAGCGAATGTTTTACCTGCAAGAAGAACGCTGTCGATGTACATTTTGAGACGTGCTGGGAAAGAGAAGTTCCACATTGGTGTGACGAAGACATACTCATCTGCTTCCATGTATTGCTCGAGATGTTTTGTCATCGTACCGACTTTTGCGATCTCCACTTCTGTTAACTCTTCGCCTGTTGCGAATTTGCCCCATGCGCTAAGAACATCTGTATCGATTTCTTGGACTGTTTCGTTATATAGATCAAGAACTTCTACTTCAGCTGAAGGATTCGCTGCTTTGTAGCTTTCGAGGAATGCTTCACCGACTTGAAGGCTGAAAGAATGTTCTGTAGCTTTCGGGTTAACAGTTACATAAAGTAATTTAGTCATTATTATTTCTCCCTTTTATTTAAAGTAAATTCTGTAACTAAACATACCAACCACCTTTTCGTTTGTCAATCAGTTTGACTTCCAAACGAATAAAAAAAAGCTCAAGTCCGTGACCAGAGCTTTCTTGATCTTATGAGTGCTAATCCTTACACATTTTCGAGTGGCGTATAATGTTCGGCTCGTAAACCGATTCGTTTCAACTGATCAATCAATTGTTCCTTTTCAGAAACCGACAAATCCTTAAATAAGTCTGCTAAAAAGGCTTCATGCTTCGGGAATGTCTCTTCCATTAGTTCGCGTCCAGCTTCCGTTAATGTCCCAAACGTGACACGACGATCCGTCGCACATGATTTTCGCGCAATCAACCCACGCTTTTCAAGTTTATCCACGACATACGTCACACTTCCGCTCGTTAATAGAATCTTATCGCCAATTTGTTGTAGAGGCGTGTCCCCTTTGTGGTACAGCAATTCAAGAACTCCGAATTCCGATAAATTCAACTGATGTGTTTTGATGTCTGCCTTCACTTGCTCCGTCACCGCATGCATCGTCCGAGATAGAACAACGAGCATTTTTAATGCCAGCTTCGAGTCTGTCGATTCCATTTTACGTTCGCCCCTCTTTGTGTTGTATCGTCACAATCATAGACTTCTTTGTCTACTCGGTCAATTCTTGCTGAATTTTCTCAATCAATCCATTGCTCAAAAATAGTTCTTGCCGTGAAACGCGTTTCATACTCTATCGTCTTGATATACACTAAATAAGGAGGTAATCATCATGTCGATCCATACTCGGTTAACCCAGCTATTCAAGCGGAATGTTGCTTTTGAATGGGCGATTGAACAATTGCACACACCAGCAGGCTATTATTTGTGTCAACACACGTTGGTTGATCAATATCCTGATTTGTCTCCTCAAGAAAAAACACGACTGCTCTCAAAAATCAATGAATTGGCTGAACAGACAGCTCCATTTTCGGCTCCCGTCTCCCGACAGGATTGGCGCCGACTTGAACAACGATTATCTCGCCAGACCTAAAGGAGGGATGCGCGATGACGAACATCCGAGACTTGGCACGTGAAGCAAACGTGTCCGTCACGACAGTCTCACGTGTACTAAATGATCACCCATACGTGGCGAACGAGAAGCGACAAGCTGTCCGAGAAGCGATAGTAAAACTTGGCTATATCCGTAATCAAACCGCTGTCCATCTTTCGACGGGCATGACGAAGACGGTCGGTGTCATGCTCCCATTCGTTGATCATCCATATCACGCCGCCATTCTCCAAGGCATCGCACAAGCGGCTTTTGACGCCAGTTATCGTTTCTTGACATGGCAAACGAATTATGTGGAAACGCATGAGCAACTCGCTCTTGATGCGCTAGCGCAACAGGAGATCGACGCACTCATCGTCGTGTCGCACAGCCTTCCGTTATCAGCGATTTTACCGTACGAACGCTATGGACCGATTGTCTTTTGTGAACACCACGAAGACGTCGCTGCTGTCTATATCGATCACTATACGGCCTTTCAACAGGGACTTGCACATCTACGACAACAAGGACATACAAGCATTGGTATTTGTCTCTGGCGCCCCGACAGTACGAATAGTTTGGCGCGTAAACATGCGTATCAAGAAGTTGTCAGTGACGCGTTCGTCTATGAACAGACATTGACGATCGAAGATGGTGCGAACGTCGCAAGGCGCTGGATGCAACAGAAACAACGACCGAGCGCCATCTTGACTGCCAGTGATCACGTTGCCGCGGGACTGATCTTGGAACTACGAAAACAAGGCTATCAGGTCCCGGGAGATCTCTCTGTCATTGGCTTTGATGGAAGTGAGCTTGCTGAAGTCTTATCGATGACGACGATCGCGATTCCGTATGCCACGATCGGACGACATGCTTTTCAGCTAACAGTTCGAAACGATATGAATATTCGTCCGCAAATCGAAGTACCGTCAACGTTCATTGCTGGAACGACCGTTCTTCCTTATACCTGAATCCATATAAAAAAGCGACGAGTTCATCGATTTGAATTCGTCGCTTCATTTCGTTTAAAGAGTTCCTGCCGCTACATACCGTGATCCCCAGTAACCGCCACGGAACGATTCTTTGACGACTCTTCCATAATACGAGTTCGCATTGATCATCGTACCGCCATCGACAGCGATTCCAACGTGTTGAATCCCACTTCCATGTGTAAAGAAGACGAGATCCCCAGCGCCAGGTGCCGTACGTTTTGTTGCTGAGTATTGAGCCGCTGCCGTACGTGGGAGTGATTTTCCTAGTGCTTGATAAACGTAACGTGTAAATCCAGAGCAATCAAAGCTAACAGGACCTGTCGCACCAAAAACATAAGGACGTCCTTTGAGACCTTCTGCTACCGAAACGATCGTTGATCCTGTTTTACTAAGACCTTTCGTCGCTTTAGCGTTATATGCTTTCGTGTATGTAGAGGCGATGTATGCTGATTTCCCTTGATGACGAATTTGATACCATTCTTTGACCTGACCTACGACGGTTACAGCTTGTCCAAGTTTCAATTGCCCGACTCGTTTACTTGATACAGCAGCTTTTGCACGAATATTCAGCACATCCACTGACACCACTACTTTTTTACTTGTTGCAGCTTGCGTTGATGCTGGAACGAGTGTCCAACTACTGATGAGTAACGTTAAGGTTAACAAAACACGAGTGACAGCTTTCATCGATTCATTCTCCTCTTATGTATGAATGTATTGTACGTCTGAATTGTCAGATAATTTCTGTATTTATCCTATCACGTTCCAGATTTTCATCATATTACAGTTCTTTAACGCATATTCTTTTTCGTAATAATTTTGTAACAAAATAAAAAAACAGGTTGTAGAACGGCTTAGGATAGCCATTTCTACATACCTGTCAGTTCGAGTCACTTAATCGTTTTTTCAAGAATCAATTGACTTCTTTTTACGGAAACGTGCTAAGAATTCATAGACGATCGGCACGATAAGGAGTGTCAACAACGTCGAACTTGTCAGTCCACCGATGACCGTCACACCTAACCCTTTTGAAATCAATGCGCCACCTTCGAGTCCAAGCGCAAGTGGTGCAAGTGCACCAATCGTCGCAAGTGCTGTCATCAAGATTGGACGTAAACGTGTACCTGCTGCATCGAGTAGTGCTTCACGCGTCGATAAACCTTCCGCTTCTTTATGAATGACACGGTCGATCAAGACGATCGCATTCGTCACGACGATTCCGATCAACATCAAAGCACCAATCAAGGATGATACAGAAATCGTCTCTCCTGTAATCAACAGAGCAACCAGTCCACCGATGATTGCGAATGGAAGTGAGAACAAGATGACGAGTGGTGTCAATGCTCCTCCAAACGTAATGACGAGGACAAGATAGACGATCGCTACAGCTGCTGCCATTGCTAGACCAAGTTGTGTGAACGACTCTTGGATCTGCTCTGTGACTCCGCCTTGCTCATACGAGACGCCTGTCGGACGATCAATGTTTTTAACGGACTTTTCAATCGCTTGAGAAGCCTCTGTTGCTTTATCCGTTTTTAGTTCTGCTGTAACGGTAGCGACGAGTTTTCCATCACGTTCGTTGAGCGAATCAGGAGTCGTTCCTTTCTTCACTTCAACGAAATCGGACAATTTGCGCACGCCAAGCGGTGTCACGACATCCGTCTCTTCCAAATCTTGAACGGAATCGTATGTCGTTTGTTCGTTTGGAACGATGACATCGAGTTCCTTCCCATCTACCTTAATAGTAGAAAGTGGTTTTTCTTCTCCTTGGACATTAGCAATGCCTTGCGCAAGTTGTGCTGTTGAAACGCCGAATTCAGCCGCTTTTTGCTGATCGACTTCGAACGTATATTGCGTATACGCTTCTTTTAAATCTGTCGTTACTTTTCGAACATACTTCGATTCACCTTCGATCGCATCAACGAATTTCGGTGTTACTGCTTCTAAATCTTCAATATTACTCGCAAAGATTGAATACGAGACGCCTGACGAAGCTGCGCCACCACTAAAGTCTTGCTCTTTCCATTCTCCTGTCGGAATGTCAGCATTCAGCTGTTTGATGGCTGTCTGTTTAACATCTGCGAAATCTTCCGTGTCTGGATCGTATTGGACGATGAAGACCCCTTGTTTCGTATTCCCTGGATTCAATGGATTTTCTCCACCGACGGTAAACTGAAGATTATCGATATTTTTTTGTTTGTTGAAATAATCTTCTGCTTGATCAGCTGCTTTTAACGAATCATCCAACGTTTGACCTGGTTTTGGATTGTACGTGACGTAGAGTGTCTTTTCTCCTTCTTGATTCAAGAAGTTGACACCAATCGTTGGTACGAGAGCAAAACTACCGATCAAAAGCAAGACTGAAAGACCAAAGACGATGAGTTTATGGTTAAGAGACCAATTCAGCATACGGCGATACCCATTCGCCAACTTTCCGCCCTCTTCTTTTTCCGGTTTTGGTGCTTTACCACGCTTAAAGAGCGAATCCGCGAACATCGGAACGACCGTAACCGCAACGATCAAGGACGCGAACAGTGCAAAGACGACTGTCAACGCGAATGGTAAGAACAGCTCACCAACGAATCCCGTAACGAATCCGAGTGGCAAGAAGACCGCGATCGTAACGACTGTCGACGAAGCGATTGGAATGAAGACCTCTCGTGTTGCACTGATGATCAGTTCTTTTCCTTTTAACTTTTCCGTCGGATCCGTCAAACGACGATAAATATTTTCGATGACGACGATGGAATCATCAACGACTCGACCAATCGCGACCGTCATCGCTCCGAGTGTCATGATGTTCAAGGAAATATCCATCTGCTTCAAGACAAGAATTGCCATCAGAAGGGATAACGGAATCGAAATAACAGCAATGATCGTTGATTTAATGTTTCGTAAGAACAGCAAGATGATGACAATCGCAAATAACGCACCAATCAATGCTTTACTGATCATCGTCGAAACGGATTCCTCAATTGGTTTACCTTGATCAAGTGTCACAGATGCATTGACCGAACCGTTTTCTTTTTCGAAGTCTTTGATCGTCTGCTTGACTGCATTGACGACATCGACTGTATTCGCATCTTGCGACTTTGTTACTTGAACACCAATCGATCGTTCACCATTCGAACGCGAGATCGATTCCTCGATCCCTTTATCCTCAATCGTCGCAACTTGCGACAACGTGACAGTTGGTACTTGCGTTGGCGCCGTCTGTGTTGCCTGACCGGACGTTGCGCCTGTCGCTGGTGTCGTTTGGGATGCCGCAGGGGCTGACGATGGAGCTTGTCCTGCTTGTCCTGCTTGTCCTGCTTGTCCTGCTTGTCCTGCTTGTCCTGCTTGTCCTGCTTGTCCTGCTTGTCCTGCTTGTCCTGCTTCAGGAGTATTCGATACTGGCGGCGTATATGGAAGACGAAGATCTTTTAATTCCTTGACCGTCGTTGCTTTTCCATCTAATACGACTGCTTGTTCCTTATCTCCCAACTCGTACAAGCCAAGCGCTAAACGGGAATCATTAGCTTGAATTAATTGTTTCGCATTCTCTTCGGTTAGACCGTAACGTTCGAGTTTTTTCTCATCGAAGCGAATTTCGATCCGGCGAATCTCTTGACCCGCGACTTGAACCGTCTGCGCCCCTTCGATTCCTTCAAGCTTTGGTTGAAGTTCGTTTTCAACGAGTTTCGTCAATTCAGATAGGGATCGTTCCTTATCCGAAACGGCAAAACCGATGACTGGGAATGCATCAAAGGAAATCCGTGATACTTGTGGTTCCTGAACACCTTCCGGCAATTCGACGTTTGAAAGAGCTTCTTTTACTTTTTGCTCGGCTTCTTCCATATTCGTACTGAAGTTATAGTCGATTTGTAGGTTCGATGCATTTTGGAAGGACGTCGAACGTACAGTATCGACTCCTGATAAATTTTCGACCTTACTTTCAAGTTCTCGACTGACTTCATCTAGAACTTGTTCTGGTGTAGCACCTGGATAAATCGTCGTCACCGACACGGTCGGTGTCGTGATGTCTGGCAATGTCTCGAGCTTCATCGATGTTCCCGCATAAATACCGGCAACCGTGATGATGATCGTCATGAGCCAGAGGGCAAACTTATTGTTCACCGAAAACTGGATGATCTTTTTCATCGTATGGTTCTCCCTCACTCTTCAATTTGTTTATCTAGTCGTCGTGCACGTTCTATTAATTGCTGAATTAATCGTTCTCGCACATCTGGAGACGGTGCGCCGAACTGAAAATGCTCCGACAATTTCAAACCGTCTAATGTAAAGCGAATCGATAACACTTCAACCGGATCCATCTGTTCTGTCAGTTGGCGGAAGAACTGCTCCGCTTGTCGCTTTCGTTCCTCGACGAACGTCGCATGATCCTTTAACAAGGACAACAAGTAAAGAAGCGCATCCATGTCGAGATGGAACTCCTCTTGTTGCTGGATTTGCAACGTCACGAACGCTTCCATCGGTCCCATCGTCAACTGATGCTGTTCATATAGTTCAAATTGTCGTGCTTCTTGCGCCTCGATGACCCCCATTAATAAAGCTTCCTTCGAAGCGAAATGGTACAATAGTCCACCTTTTGAGACATTTGCTTGTTTCGCTACTTCTTCAAGCGTCAATTGGGTGAATCCTTGTTGCAAAATAATCGTCGTCGTTGCTTCAAGAATCCGACGACGAGTCTCTTGCGCTTTTGCACTGGCCAATAGTCTCCCCCTTCCCTCATATTTACTGTACCGTCTGGACGGTTTCTTTTTACAGTGTACGAATTCTTATTTGAAGATGCAATCGCTTTGTTTATGTTTCACGTGAAACTTTCGTGAACAAAAAAAGACTGACTCAAATGTCAGTCTCTACAAAGATAAGGGCGTAAAAAGACGCGTCATTCTTTTTGAGTCAGCTTCTTTTGAATCCATTATTCGGCTGTTTCGCGTGCACTCTCTCGTAGTGCCGCTTGCATCGTATCGAATAAGTGACGCTCTCGTAGCACTTGGACGCCACGATCCGTCGGTCCACCAGGTGCCGCAACATCGGCAATCAGACGATCCGTACTTGCGTCGGAGCGCATGAGAATTTCAGCTGAACCTTTCATCGCTTGAGCAACGATTCGACGTGCATTTCCTTCTTCAAAACCAGCATCCGTCAAAACCGGCACCATGCCAGCTACGACTTCATAGAAGAAAGCAGGACTACATCCAGCTGCCGCCATGAATGCAGGCATCGTCGATTCATTTGCTTCCGCAATTTCTCCGACACGTCCAAATAATGCCTCGACTACACTTCGGATCTCTTCATTCACGCGTGAGCCGAACCATAGTCCAGTCATTCCTAAACGGTGTGCGACTGGAGTATTCGGCATGGCAGCGACTGTCGGACGTTTTGCCAACTGTTCGATTTCATATGGTGTAATATGTGCAGCAATCGAAACAATCGTCTGATTCGTCCATTGTTGATTCGCTACATAGTCGAGTACACCATCGGGTTGCATGCCCAGCATGACGATATCGTATAAGGAGACATCTTCCTGCTCGACCGTTTGAACACCGTGTCGTGCTGCGACTTCTGTCAAGCGTATCCCGCCACTCCGATTCGTCATCGTGATATCTTCTCGTGCAAATCCAGAAGCGACCCATCCTTGAACGAGTGCCTCACTCATCGCACCGGCTCCTACTATTAATAGTTTCATCATCTATCCTTCCTCTCCCTCAAAAAAAGACCAGTCATGAACTGGTCTTGTGCGGGTCCATTATACACGAACGGCTAAATCTTCGACAGCAACGACTCGAAGTCCCTTATCGTCAAGTTTCTTGACGATTTTTTTCTTCGTCTTCTCGTCACAATCCGTCGGTAATGTAATCAATACACGACGCATGACGCTACTCTTCGCATCGAGTGTCATCAGACTCGCGACCGTTGAATATTTGTTGACGATCTTCGAGATCTTCTCAAGTGCCCCTTTTTGTTCACTTAGGGCTACTGTCAGGACGTAACTTCCAGAATCACGGTTCCACGCTTCTTCAAGCATTCCAAGCATTTTTCCGTGAGGTAGAATACCGAAGAAATGACCATCGTCATTTAAGACCGCGATATACGGTAATTCCTTGATCGAGAAGAAGACTTCAAAGAAATTACTTCCTGTATAGATGTATTTGGATGTATTCTTAATCAGCGACATGACGTTGTCGTCTAAGCTGCCACCATTCATCCCATGCCGGTAGATGTGCATCTTATAGATGTTGCCCTTGAAGTCCTGTCCTGATTGGTCAAGGACCGGGACACAGCGGTATCCGGTTTTTTCAAGTGTGTCGAGTGCTTCACGAATCGTCGCTGTCTCGGAAATCGTGACACATTGATGCTTCGGAATACATAAACTTTGTACGAGCATAATAAAATCCTCCTCTTTTACCTGATTACGCAGACTTAATCATATCATTCGATTTTCATGCGCCATATCCTCTTTTCCCACTTCTGATGCGCTTTTATTCTTACAATCACAAGACAATCTCTTGCAATTACAACGTAATCCAACTCATTTCAATCAAGTACATTTCAATTTTTCCATTGTCAGACAATTTATTAAATCTACAATCACCTTCATATTAAGATTTATTAAGATTTCGTAAAGACGCTTCATAAATGTATTCTTTTACAATACCGTCTGCTACAATCGAACTCGTGAAGTTACTTCACTATTCTATTCTTGTTCTTAATATGGAGGCAGAAGAAATGTTTAGTAAAAAACAAGATCCATTCGCAGTGAAATTATCCGAAATCGCAGGACACTTAAAAACGACTTCGCAATTCTTCGTTGACTTTAAAATCAACGGCATCGCGGATGTAAAAGAATTTGCACATAAAGTAAAAGACTTCGAAACAGCTGGGGACGATTTGATGCACCAGTTGATCATCGACTTGAACAATGCGTTCATCACGCCGATCGACCGTGAAGACTTACTCGCACTTGCTAACGCACTTGATGACGTCTTAGACGGTTTTGAAGAATGTTCAGCGATCTTCGAAATCTACAATATCGTTCAAGCAGACGAGCACATGATCAAGTTCGTCGATGAAATCAACATCGCTGTCACAGAACTCGCGATGTCAATGGATCTTCTTGTTGCACGTAAATTGCAACCGATGCGTGAACACGTCATCAAAATCAAAGAACAAGAGACGATTTGTGACAACCTACGCCGTAAATCGATCAAAGCATTGTTCGCAACAGAAACAGATCCAATTAAAATCATCCAATATAAAGAAATCTATGAATCGCTCGAATCAATCGCGGACTACTGCCAAGATGCAGCTAACGTCATTGAAACGATCATCATGAAAAACGCTTAAGTGAGGAGCTAACGAGATGGATAGCCTGTTTATCATCACCGCCATAATCGTGATTCTCGCACTTAGCTTCGACTTCATCAACGGTTTCCACGATACAGCGAACTCGATCGCGACTTCGGTGTCGACTCGTGCTTTGAAACCACGTCATGCCATCATCTTGGCTGCATCGATGAACTTCCTAGGTGCAATCACGTTCACTGGAGTCGCAAAAACGATCTCTGGTGACATCGTTGACCCGTCAACACTTGAACATGGTAGCTACGTCGTCATCGCTGCCTTGATTTCAGCCATTGCCTGGAACCTTTTGACTTGGTACTTCGGTATTCCGTCAAGTTCTTCGCATACACTGATCGGTTCGATTGCTGGTGCTGCTGTTGCCTCTGTTGGATTCGGAGGAATCGAAGCAAAAGGCTTCTTGAAAATCGTTCAAGCCTTGCTCATTTCACCAGTACTCGCATTCACACTTGGTTTCATCGTTTATGCAATCTTTAAAGTCATCTTCAAAAAAGGAAACTTGGCGAAGACGAATCGTCGCTTCCGTCATGTTCAAATTGCAACCGCTGCTTTGCAGTCGTATACACACGGTACGAACGACGCACAAAAAGCGATGGGGATCATCACGCTTGCTTTGATCTCATCTGGTTATCAAACAGATCACGAAGTTGCGACTTGGGTTAAACTCTCATGTGCGATCGCGATGGGTCTCGGAACATCTGTCGGTGGATGGCGGATCATCAAAACAGTTGGTGGTCAAATCATGAAAATCCGTCCGGTCAATGGGGTTGCAGCTGACTTAACATCAGCAGCGATCATCTTTGGAGCGACAGCGATTCATCTTCCGGTTTCGACGACACACGTCATCTCTTCTGCCATCTTGGGTGTAGGTACATCACACCGTAAGAAAGGTGTAAAATGGGGAACTGCACAACGTATGCTCATCACATGGGTCATCACATTGCCGATTTCGATGGCTTTCGCTGCCTTGATCTACTATATTCTCGACTTCTTATTCATTAAATAAGTACTTGCCCCGCCTACTCAAAAGAGGTGGGGTTTTGTGTACGTTAGAAGCGTCGACAGTTGTTGTTTTTCCCATAATTCGCTATGATGAAGAACAAGAAGGATTGTCTATTTCTTTAGGAGGAATGCCCCATGACAAAACGTAAAGCCTTAACGATTGCTGGTTCCGACACGAGCGGTGGAGCTGGTATTCAAGCTGATTTGAAAACATTCCAAGAACTTGGTGTCTATGGAATGAATGCTTTGACGGTCATCGTCGCCCAAGACCCTGATCACTCTTGGCACCATGCGGTTTACCCAATCGACACAGAACTCGTCCGGACACAAATCCACACGGTCCTTGGAGGTATTGGTGTTGATGCGATGAAGACGGGTATGCTCCCGACTGTCGAAATCATTGAAGCCGTAGCTGAGAAAATCAAATCATCCGGCGTTCAAAACGTCGTGATTGATCCTGTCATGGTCTGTAAAGGTGAAGACGAAGTACTGAACCCTGATACGGCAAACGCACTTCGTGATGTCTTGACACCACTTGCGACGGTCGTCACACCGAACGTCTTCGAAGCCGGACAACTGTCGGGCCTTGGTAAGACACCAGCAACGATCGACGAGATGAAACTTGCAGCAGCACGGATTCACGAAAAAGGTGCGCAATACGTTCTTGTCAAAGGTGGCAGCAAGATTGACCATCCACAAGCAGTTGACGTGCTTTATGACGGAAAAGAGTTTATCCTGATTGAGGACGAACGAATCGAGACACCGTACACGCACGGTGCTGGCTGCACGTACTCTGCAGCAATCACGGCCGAACTCGCAAAAGGTGCATCGGTAGAAGCTGCTGTCCGTACAGCAAAATCTTTCATCACTTCCGCGATTCGTCATTCATTCCGTTTGAATGAATACGTCGGACCAACTGATCACGCTGCACATCGTACAGTCCAGTCTTGATCCGCTTAAGAAGTCCGCGATATCCGCGGACTTCTTTCTGTATAGGAGAGGAGAAAAGTTTATGCACGCCATTGATGTACAAGAAATACAGCGTTATATCGATGAACATGCGAATACACCGTTATATGTACACGTCGAGACGACGAACGGTGCCTACGCGACGCACCAAGATCCAACTTTCCATAGCGCGGGGATGTTTTTCCGTAATGCGGAAATCACTTACGAACGTGGTCTGATCACAGGAAACGGACCTTACCGGATCGGTTTGAAACTTGCCCACGGCTGGTTATACGGTGAAGGATTGACTGACTTCGAATTTGCTGGGGAACAATTGTTGATTGCCGGTCACGATATCGAAGGACGTCTTGCGATTGCTTTTGAACTTAGCCCGACACCATTCGCTCAAGGTGCAGAGGAGGTAGACGCATGACACACGAAGATCATTTACTCGTCGTCTTCCCTCACCCGGATGACGAAGCTTTCAGTTCTGCCGGTACGATCATCGAACACGCTGAAAACCGTGGTCCTGTCACGTACGCTTGTCTAACACTTGGTGAGATGGGACGTAACATGGGACGACCTGTCTTTACGAACCGGGAACAGCTCGCAACGATTCGTAAACGCGAGTTGATTGATGCTGCTGCAAAAATGAAGATTTCGGATCTCCAAATGTGGGGACTTCGTGATAAGACCGTTGAATTCGAGGATGAAGCAGCACTTGCTGACCGTATTCTTGCCTTGATTCAACAGACACGACCAACTCGTTTGATTTCGTTCTATCCGGGTTACGCGGTCCATCCCGATCATGAAGCGACAGCTCGCGCCGTCGTTCGTGCCCTTCGGATGATGGATCCTGCTGATCGCCCAGAGTTTCTTGCGGTCGCTTTCGCGAACAATACGAAAGAAGAGCTCGGGGAAGGAACGTTCATTCATGATGTCAGTGCCTATACAGATCAAAAGATCAAAGCACTCGAAGCGCATGCTTCACAAACAGGTGGTCTGATGAAAGTCATCTCGGAAGATTCGAACATTCGAGATCTACTCGTCAAAGAACGCTACTATCACTATCCACTTTAATCTTCTTGCAAGAGATGCGTACCGTCCGATCGACGATACGCATCTCTTTTTTTGTCTTCATCAGAAAACGTCGACTTTTTCAATGGCTTCTGCTAGTGTGAATAGTTGAGACTATGTCTCCGGAGTTCGTAACCTCCTCCGTTACAAAAACTAGGAATGGAAGTGTACATTATGAAAAACGAACGTGCTCTTGTCGTCTTTAGTGGCGGCCAAGACTCAACGACTTGTTTGTTTCAGGCACTGAAACAATACGAAGAAGTCGAAGTCGTGACGTTTAATTACGGACAACGTCATGCACAAGAACTCGAAGTCGCACGCGACATCGCCTCTGAGCTTGGTGTCAAACACCATGAGCTTGATCTCTCTCTTCTCAGTCAACTGACGAGTAACGCCTTGACTGACCACAGCCAAACCATCACGACGAATGAAGATGGTCTTCCTTCTACTTTCGTAGATGGACGAAATCACCTGTTTCTTTCGTTCGCAGCCGTCCTTGCGAAAGGACGCGGAATCCGTCATATCGTCACTGGTGTATGTGAAACGGACTTTTCCGGTTACCCTGACTGCCGTGATGCCTTCATCAAGTCACTCAACGTGACATTGAACCTTGCGATGGACTATCCATTCGTACTTCACACGCCACTCATGTGGCTCGACAAAAAAGAGACGTGGGCACTTGCCGATTCGCTCGGTGCGTTTGATTTCGTTCGAAATCGCACGTTGACGTGTTACAACGGCGTCATTGGAGATGGTTGTGGCGAATGCCCAGCCTGTGAATTACGGAAAAATGGATTAAATGCATACATCAAGGAGGTTCAACACACATGACATTCAATTACGAAGCACCTGAAACGGTCGAGCGCCCGACTGGCGACTCGCTTATCTATACGAAATCTCGCGTCATGATCGTTAAAAAACTGACGTTCGACGCAGCGCACCACCTATATGATTATGATGGAAAATGTCGTGCCCTTCACGGTCACACGTACCATGTCGATATGGGAATCAGCGGTTTTCTGGATCACCGCGGTATGACACTCGATTTTGGTGACCTCAAAAAAATCTTCAAAACACATCTCGAACCACTGTTGGATCACCGCTACCTGAATGAATCGTTACCATACATGAATACAACAGCTGAAAACATGGCAGCCTGGATTTTCGAGACACTCGGACAACACCTTCCGGATGAGCGTGGACTCCGTGTCGAATTCGTCAAGCTCTATGAGACACCGACTGCTTTTGCTGAAGTCCGTCGTGAGTGGATGAACAAAGCATGAGTGCCTTAACAAAAACACCAAAAATTCCGGTTCTCGAAATTTTCGGACCAACATTTCAAGGAGAAGGACGATCGATTGGTCAAAAGACGATGTTCGTCCGGACCGGTGGCTGCGATTACTCCTGTTCGTGGTGTGACTCCGCCTTCACATGGGATGGTTCTGAAAAACCCGAACTCTTGACGGCAGAGACGATCATAGAACGCCTCGATACACTCGGCTCTTACGGACATGTGACGATTTCTGGTGGGAACCCGTTACTTCATGCATCGATCGGCACACTGGTTGCGGCACTAAAAGAACGAAATATCACGATGTCCGTCGAAACCCAAGGTTCTTACTGGCAAAATTGGTTGCTTGATATCGATGACGTCACACTCAGTCCTAAACCACCTTCAAGTGGGATGAAGATTGATTTCGATCGCTTGGATGTCTTTTTTAAACGTTTACCGGAACAACAGCGTGCTGTTAAAATCGTCATCTTTAATGAGGAAGACCTCGACTTCGCAGCGATGATTTCAGAACGATATGCGCTAAAGACACTTTATCTATCGCTCGGTAATCCTGATCCACATGAAGAAGGAACGATCGCTCCACGCATGCTACACGATTTAAAAACACTTTGGGAACGCGTCGCCCGTGATGAACGCTTCAATCATGCGCGCGTCCTACCACAACTACATGCCCTCGTTTTCGCGAACGATCGTGGCGTCTAAGGAGAAATGATTCATGCGACCTGAAGATTTAAACGACTTATCGTTACTCGGCCAAAAAGCCGTACCATATATTTTTGAATACCAACCAGAAGTTCTCGAAGCATTCCCGAATCGTCACCCAGAAAATGATTACTTCGTGAAATTCAATGCACCAGAGTTCACGAGTCTTTGTCCGATCACGAATCAACCGGACTTCGCGACGATTTACATCTCGTACATCCCAGACGAAAAACTCGTCGAATCAAAATCACTGAAGTTGTACTTATTCAGCTTCCGTAATCATGGTGATTTTCATGAGAACTGCATCAACGTCATTGGAAAAGATCTCGTGAAATTGATGGAACCTCGTTACCTTGAGGTATGGGGTAAATTCACGCCACGTGGTGGAATCTCAATTGATCCGTACTACAATTACGGCAAGCCTGGTACAAAATACGAACAAATGGCAGAGCATCGTCTATTCAATCACGATCTCTATCCTGAAACGATCGATAATCGTTAAGACGACTAAAAGAGGAACAAGAGGAAATCCCTTTGAGACTGAAGACAAAGTGCAATTTTTCTCTAACGAGAAGGATTGCGCTTTTTTGTTCGTCTCGAACCGTTTTCCTGGGACAAGATCGCGCCGCTTCACTTCGCTGCGGGGTCGCTCTTGCTTGTTTTTCCCAAGGAATCGATGCCGAGTGAACAAAGCGCTTCTCTGATTATTCTTTCGATATGACGAATTGTAATATTAAGTGCAACACCTAGCTGAAAACACAAAAAAACCCATAACGACCTCGTGTAGAATAAAGTTACCACACCAC